>NZ_JAVKPR010000001.1:0-324116 GCF_040980905.1 Kocuria sp. CPCC 205235 | reverse complement strand
CCTCGGAAGACCTCGACCCCTACCCGGTGAGCGACGCGCTGACAGATCTACACCCTCGATTGTGAAGAGCCCTCAAACCTGGGGAAATGGAGGTCATGAACTACCTCGCGGAGAATCCAGGTGAATCGGTCAGTGGGATCGCGCGGGGGACGCGATTGTCCAAGAGCCTGGTGTCGCGATACGTGCGAGAGCTCCACGGTGTGGGACTCGTGCAGTACCGAGTTGACTGCTTTGACGCGCGGTTCAGAATGATCGAACTCTCGGAGTCGGCGCGGAAAGAGATCCAACTTAGAGCGGAAGTCTCCGTGCAGTTTGCTCTCTATGAACACGAACCGTGGCTGTCCTATAAACAACAACGTGATGCTCTTGACCTTATGAAGTCATTGGCGGACATTCTCCGGTGACAGCATTGATCCGAATTTACGGAATCTACTCATGATTGGGGCCGCAGATGCGGATAGTCTCATGACATGACTTTGTTGCGGGTGGCGGATGCGGCGCTCTTTCTCGGTGTCAGCGATGACACGGTGCGGCGGTGGATCGATCAGGGCACGCTCACTCGTCGGCAAGACTCATCCGGTCACGCGGTTGTGGACGGGGTCGAGCTGGCGGAGCTGGCCAAACGTAATGCGGTGAACCCCAGGGATCCCAACAGCGGCAAAGGATCCGCCCGGAACCGGCTGGTCGGACTGGTGACGACCGTGACCTCGGACAAGGTGATGTCCCAGGTGGAAATGCAGTGCGGTCCCCACCGGATTGTCTCGCTGATGAGTACCGAAGCAGTGCGAGAACTCAAGCTCGAACCGGGATCGGTCGCGACGGCGGTGGTCAAGGCAACCACGGTCATTGTCGAGTCCGGAGATTTCTCGTGAGGGCTCGGGCGATACTTGCCGTGCTGAGTGCGGCGGCAGCACTATTTCTGACGGCGTGCGGAACCGGCGGTGGTATTGACGAGAGGTCGAGCGAGAGTGGGGGAGCGGCGTCGTCGGCGGAGGGAACGCTGACGGTGTATGCGGCGGCGTCGCTGACCACGAGCTTCGACCGGCTGGCCGAGGAATTCGAGGCTGAGTACCCGGGCGTAGATGTGACGGTGGATTACGGCGGCTCGACCGGCTTGGCGCAGCGGTTGCAGGAGGGGGCGCGGGCGGACGTGTTTGCGTCTGCGGACGAGCGGACCATGCAGCGCCTGACCGATTCGGACCTGCCGTCCGGTGAATCAGAGATTTTCGCGAGCAATACGCTCACACTCGTCGTGCCAGAGGGCAACCCTGCCGATATCTCCGGGCTGGACGACCTTCGGAAAGACGGTGTGAATTTTGTCCGGTGCGCGCCAGAAGTGCCGTGCGGAGCGGCCGCGGATGAACTCGAAAAGGCGAATGGCGTAGCGCTGAGTCCCGTGAGTTCGGAACTGTCTGTGACCGACGTGCTGGGCAAGGTGACGTCGGGTCAGGCGGATGCGGGACTCGTGTACGTCACGGATGCCAAGGCCGCGGGGGGTCGTGTGGAAACGATCGAGGTTCCGCATTCGCAGGACGTCGTCAATTACTACCCCGTGGTGACGTTCCCGGACTCGCCGAACGCGACGGCCGCACGGGAATTCGTCGACGCGCTCACGAGTGAGCGTGGCCAGACCATCCTGCGGGACGAGGGGTTCGGGGCGCCGTGACGCGCGCTCGCTTCCGGACGGTGCCCGGGTGGGTGCTGGTACCGGCGTTGATCGGGGCGCTGTTCGTGCTTCTGCCGTTGCTCGGGATGCTGCTGCGCGTGGATTGGCCGAACCTGTGGAGTTTGCTGACGTCAGAATCCTCACTCACCGCACTCGGTCTGAGCTTGCGCACGGCGTTGATGTCGACGGTGCTGTGCGTGGTGTTGGGCTGTCCGCTGGCGTTGGTGCTGGCCAGGGTCCAAGTGCCTGGACTACGGATACTGCGATCACTGGTGCTCCTGCCCCTGGTGCTGCCACCGGTGGTGGGCGGTATTGCGCTGCTGTACACCTTTGGTCGACTTGGACTCGTGGGCCAGCAGCTGGAGGCGCTCGGGATCTCGATCGCGTTCTCCACGACCGCGGTGGTGCTCGCGCAAACGTTCGTTGCGCTCCCGTTCCTGGTGGTCTCCCTCGAGGGTGCGCTGCGAACCATGGGGACCCGTTATGAAGAAGTTGCCGCCGGGCTGGGAGCATCGCCAACCGTTGCGATGCGGCGGATCATTATTCCCCTGGTGACCCCGGCCCTTGCATCGGGTGCGGCGCTGTCGTTCGCGCGCTGCTTGGGAGAGTTCGGTGCGACCCTAACTTTTGCCGGAAGTATGCAGGGTGTCACTCGCACGCTGCCGCTCGAGATCTACCTGCAGCGTGAAACTGACCCGGATGCCGCGATCGCGTTGTCACTTCTCTTGGTTCTGGTTGCCGTGGCGGTGGTCGGATTTTCGGCACCCGCTCGACGACGCCGCGGCGTCGGCTTTCGTGCGGGACTTTCCGGTTGGCTGCGGGGCGCGGGGCGTTCCGAGCAGGGTTCGGCTGATGCCGATGGGGTCAATGCTTCACCGGTGACCGGTCCAGGCGATGCCGTCGATCGGGGTCGTGGTGAACCCTTCAGTGCGGGATTGCAGCCGGGACCTGGCGACCTCCGGGGGCTTGAGGTCAATCCAGTAGCCGAGCAGAACTCAGTGGCCGATCAACGCAAGGAGACTTGGATGGATGTGCACGTGGTCGTCGCTGAACGGGCAGTCATTGCTGAGTTTCGAGCTGATCGGGGACAGACCGTCGCGTTGGTCGGACCCAATGGGGTGGGTAAGTCGACGGTGTTCGCGGTGATTGCGGGTCTCCTGGCACCCGACCGGGGACGAGTGCGAGTGGCGGGGAGCGACGTCGTCGACCTGGATACGAAGGGTCACGGCACCTGGAGGCCGGCGCACCGGCGGGGCGTGGCGTTGATGGCGCAGGAACCGTTGTTGTTCCCGCATCTGAGCGTGTTGGAGAACGTGGCCTTCGGGCCGCGGTGCAAGGGCCTGGGCCGGGAGGCCTCGAGACGGGCGGCTCGTCGTTGGCTGGATGAGACGGGTGCGGGGCGGTTCGCTGACCGTTATCCGGAGCAACTTTCGGGGGGTCAGGCGCAGCGGGTCGCAATCGCGCGAGTATTGGCGGCGGAACCGGAACTGGTGCTGCTGGATGAGCCCCTGAGCGCTCTGGATGTATCGGCCCGCCCGGAAATTCGGAGTGTCCTGAAACGAGTGCTGGCGGACCGGACCGCGGTGATCATCACGCACGACCCGGATGACGTGGCCGAGTTGGCGGATCGCTCGGTGCGTTTGGTGCCGGTACGGGGCCGGGCAGGCTAAGGAGCTTGGCGGGAGCGGCGTCGAAGTGCTCTCGCTGTGAGCGTCACTGAGCCAAGGGCCAGCAGAACGCCGATCCCTTGCAGTCCCGGGGAATCATCACCTTCCCCCAGGATCATTCCGGCAACGCCCACGGCGAGGCCCAGTATGCCGAAAAGGATGATGACAAGAAGCCTCATGGTTCAGTCCTCGACCCACTCGAGGAGATCCCCGGGTTGGCACTCAAGCACGCGACACATGGCGTCCAGCGTGGTGAAACGGACAGCTTTGGCGCGGCCGTTCTTGAGCACGGCCACGTTGGCGGGAGTGAGCCCCACGCGTTCCGCGAATTCGCCAACACTCATTTTCCGTTTTGCGAGCTCAACATCGATGCGCACGACGATGGGCATCAGATCACCGCTTCCATGTCGGTGCGCAGCGTGGTGGCCTGGCGGAGGAGCGCTCGCATCACCACCATGAGCAGCCCCAGCACGGTGACGCTGGTCAAGACGAGGAACATCAAGAGGGGTAGTCCGGGATCGTCGGCGTTGAAGCCTACGGCCAAGAACACGCCCAGCAGGACGGCCCAGGCTGCGGCAATGGCCCACACAATGGCGTCCACCCATTTCAAGGAAGACTGCGTGAAGATGCGGTCACGGTTTACCAGCGTCAAGAGCTTCCACGTGCAGACGACCACGACCTGAGCGCACACCACCCAGAACACGGTGATGGCAGTCAGCGGCCACCGCAGGTGAGCCATGTCCGGTGACTCCTGGGCCATATGCGCAAATTGGCCGGGCAGGGACATCACCTGAAGCAGGACGAGGACTCCGAAGAGAACCGCCAAGAAAATTCTGAGGGGCACAACGGCCCAGCGTTCCGACAGCATGCATTGAGTATCGTTTGAAATCTATCGAAAGTCAATAGCTTCTCGCTGAAGCAAGAGCATCACGCGTGCTCAGTGCTCAGTGCTCGACCGAGTACCGGGCGTTCAGCGCTTTCGCGAGTTCCTTCATGTCGACTTCTCGATCGGGGAACGACCTCTGCTGAACCTCGGACGGGTCCGCGACAAACCAGTTGGCCCCTTCCACGATGTACACAGCACCGGAGGGGTCGGCGGCACTCGCGGCTGCCGATCGGGCTTCCTGGTGTGTCTCCGAAGCTTGGAACCAGAGGATCTCTACGGATTTGGTGCACATGCGAGATTCACCGGTCGGTTGAATGGAAGTCGAAATCGAGATCGGTTGTCCTTGAGCATGGTCCGCGCATCCGACGTGACCGTCCACCGCTCGATAGACGTCATCCATGGAGTCGTAGGCGGGTAAGGCTTCGGTGGGAGTGCATGAGGCCGCCATGAACAGCATGCCTGTTGCTGAAGCGAGAAGCATTCGCTTCTTGACCAAGGGGTACATGGTCGCCCCAATTCATGGTGAGGTGTATCGCCCGTCTAGGTCACTTAATCATCTCATAAGCATGCTTACTTAATCTCTCGGAATGTCCCTGCGACGGAACGCGGCCACGGCCAAGGCGGCCGTGAGAACGGCGACGGTCGAGATCCAGGTGAGGGCGGCGGCGTCGGCGGCGGAATCACTGGCCAGGCGTGCGACGTGATGGAACGGCGAGAGGTCCGTGACCCACGAGGGCACGCTCAGGAGCGGTCCCAGGATGGCGACGATCACCACGAACAACACCGGCACCCACGCGAGCACCGTGAGGCGGGGGGAAAGGGCGTAAACCAGCACGGCAAGGGAGGCGAACAGGGTCAGCGCGGGCAGATACGTGGCCCAGATCAGCAGAAGGCCCGAGTACACGCCATCTACCGTGATCACCGCGTCCGTGGTGGCGGCCAGGACCAGAGTGCTCAAGAGCAGGACCACCGCGGACACCACGAAGGCGAGCGCCCACCAGCTCAGCAACCACCGGATCCGGGCCACGGGTAGTGACAGGACAAGTTCGGTGCGACTATCCGTTTCCTCACCGTGCAGCCGCGATGCAAGCGCCACGGCCAGGGCCGCCGCGCCGCACGCCAGGGTGGTCATCGCGAGGTCCAGGAAGCCTTGCACGGCACGGTCCGAACCGCCCATGATCGCTTGATACGAGGCCGGAAGGTCCGCGAATGAGTCCCGCATGGACGGCGCCAACGACCCGTAGGTCACGGCCAGGAGCACCAGGGCGATCAACCAGGTGATGTTGGAAGTGCGGGTCAGCCGGACACCCAGGGAGAGTGGGCCGCGTAGGTAACTCGCGGCGTGTGACCGCCCGGAGCGTTGCGGAAGCAGGCCAGCGTCCAGGTCGCGGCGGGACTGCAGGGACATTGCGGCCAGCGTCGCGAGCAGGGTGAGCCCCACGGCCAGCAGAAGCGGCCACCAGCGCAGCTCCACGAACGCGCGCGTCTGCATGGACCAGGCAATGGGCGAGAACCACGAGAGCCAACTGCCTTGCAGTTCCATGATGTCGCCCACTCCACGCACCACAACGGCCACGCCAAGCACCGCGAGCCCGAGGCCCATGGCACCGCGGGGCGTCGAAGAGAGTTGCGCGCACAGCAATCCCACCGCCCCGAACACCAGCACCTGCACCCCGATCCCCGCGCCGAAGGCCCAGCTGTCTTGGGCCGGAAGGTCGAGCATTAGCATCGATCCGGCGCACACCAGCGTGATCAAGGTGGCGGTGATGAGCAGCATGACCGTGGCCGCAGCGGGTGCCGCGTGCCGCCCGACTCGTGTGGAGCGCAGCAGCTCGATCCGCCCGGCGGACTCCTCACCGCGTGTGTGGCGCACGGCCGTTTGCAGGGCCATGATCGCGACTGCCACCACGATGAACAGCGTGTATTCATTGGCCATCATGGCCCCTACGGTGTAGTCGTCCAGGCCGTAGCCGGGGCCTCCCATGAAGATGCCGCTGGGCTGTCCCATGATGGTGGCGCGCACCTGGCGTTCCTCGGCGCTCGAGAAGACCTGCGCGAGTTCCTGACCGCCCCCGGCCAGCAGCAGTCCCACGGCCACGACCCAGATGGGCAACCGGATGCGGTCGCGTTTCAGCGCCAACTTCAGCAAGGTGGCCGTGCCTTGCAGCTCGCGTGTCATGACGGGTCCGGTTTCGCAGGCTTCCCAGGCGCGCGAGTCTCCACGCCGACGACGCCGCCCGGGCCAGCTGCCTGCCCCGCCTCACCGTGCGGTTCCGCGCGGTAATGACGCATGAACAACTCTTCAAGCGAGGCCGGAGCAACGTGCAGTTGTCGTACGTGCAAGCTGTGGAGGCCGGGAAGCATGTCCTGGAGTGCGGCCGGTTCCACCTGCCCGGTGATGTGGAACCCCTCGGCCATCTCATGGATTTGCAGCTCGCCCAGATCCATCGAGTCATCGAGCAGCGCGGGGTCATGTGCGGTGATCACGTCGATCGTGACCCGGGTCAGGTGGCGCATGTCCTCCAAGCGGCCTTGCTCCACCACGGAGCCCTCGCGGATGATGGCCACGGTGTCACACAGCTGTTCCACTTCGGAAAGGATGTGGCTGGATAACAGCACGGAAACGCCCTCGGCCCGGCGCTGCCGCACGACCTCTTGGAACTCGCGCTCCATGAGCGGGTCGAGTCCGGATGTCGGTTCATCCAGGACCAGAAGCTCGGCATCCGAGGCGAGCGCGGCGATCAGCGCGACCTTCTGCCGGTTGCCCTTGGAGTACGCGCGCGACTTCTTGCGGGGGTCCAGCTGGAACCGTTCGGTCAGCTCTGCCACGGCGCCTTCTCGGGTGCCACCGCGCATCCGGCACAGCAGGTCGATGCATTCGCCACCGGTCAGCCCGGGCCACAGATTCACGTCCCCGGGCACATAGGCCAGGTGTCGGTGAGCATCGACGGCGTCCCGCCAGGCATCTCGTCCGAGCACGGTCGCGGTGCCCGAATCCGCCCGCAACAACCCCAGCAGAACTCGAATGGTCGTCGATTTACCCGACCCATTGGGCCCCAGGAAGCCCGCGATCACTCCGCGGGGAATCTGCAGGTCCACGCCGTTGAGCACATGGGCTTTTCCGAACGACTTGTGGATTCCTTGCAGGTCAGTAGCCAGATCGGCGGGATCGGGTGGCTCTACAGCGCGGACCGCTGTGCCGACGTCGCGCTCACCGTGACCCTCGCGCTCACCCGGCGGGGCGGCGTCGTCAATGGAAGGTGTAGCTGCTCGGTGACGTGGATGGGACGGCATGATGCACGGCCTCTGAAGGACGAGTCACGAAAAGTGATACCTCTATGTTGCACCCGTCACGGGGGTTTGGGAAGGTTGAGCGGATTCATCTTTCGCCTTCTTGAGGAGTGCTCATGCCCCGCCGCCAGAGAATCGTTCCGTCCTGCCTGCCCGCTCACGTCGCGGACAACAACGCCTATTCCTACGGCGTGCTGGACGGTGACACGCTGCACGTGTCCGGCATGGTCGCCTTCGCCCCGGACGGTTCCTACGTGGGCGAGGGCAACATCACCGCCCAAGCCACCCAGGTTTTCGACAACCTGCAGGCCGTGGTCGTCGAGGCCGGCGGCACCCTGGAGGACGTCGTCTCCACGACCACCTACCTCGCCTCCGCGGACTACGCGGGCGCGGTGGGCGAGGTGCGCAAGAAGTACTTCACCGGCGACGTCCCGCCCACCTCTACCGTGGTGGTCGCCCCCATGGCGCGGGAGCAGTTCATGGTCGAGGTTTCCGCGATCGCGCGGACCGCAGAATAGAGCCGACGACGCCGCTCGGGCGCCGTTCCGCGCGGTTGGTTACGCGCCGCGTATTTCGGCTATCCCTTCGGATTTTGCTGCCGCGCCGTTGGGTGCGGTCCGGTGCATGCAGCGCCCAGGTACGTCACCCCGGGACTGCCCTGAGCCACTTCGGCTACTTCCCACGCAGCGACGGGAAGTCGGTGTCCGCGTACTCCACGTGTTCACCCGCCGGTTCCGCACCGGCTGCTGGGTGCAGTCGGATTTCGCGGTCACGCAGTTCCACGCGGCGGATCTTGCCGGAAATGGTCTTGGGTAGTTCGAAGAACTCCAGTCGCCGCACGCGCTTGTACGCCGCCAGGTTCACACGGCAGTGGTGGAGGATGCTCTCGGCGGTTGCCGCATCGGGTTCGTGGCCATTGCCGAGGACCACGTAGGCCTTGGGAACGGCCAATCGGATGGGGTCCGGTGAAGGAACCACGGCCACCTCGACCACGGCGGGATGTTCGATGACCACGGACTCCAGCTCGAACGGGGAGAGCCGGTAATCGGAGGCTTTGAACACGTCATCGGCGCGGCCCACGTATGTGAAGACGCCGTCCTCGTCCTGAGAGACCACGTCACCGGTGTGGTAGACGCCGTCGCAGAACGCCTCGGCGGTCTTCTCCGGATCCCCGTGATACCCCGGGGTCAGACTGATGGGGCGGGGATCCAGACGCAGGCACAGCTCGCCTTCGTCGGTGCGTTCTTCGCCGGTCGCGGTGTCGATGAGCACGGTTTCGTAACCAGGCAGGGCCCGGCCCATGGCTCCGGGCTTGACCGGCATGCCCGGGGTGTTGGCGATCTGCAGCGAGGATTCGGTCTGACCGTAACCGTCGCGGATGTCCGTGCCCCAGGCGTTCTTAACGCGGGAGATGATCTCGGGGTTCAGCGGTTCGCCGGCGGACACCGTCTTCTGTGGCGGGTTCTTGAGGTGACTCAAATCGGACTGGATGAGCATGCGCCACACGGTGGGTGGTGCGCAGAAGGACGTCACACCCTCGCGCTCCATCTGGTCCATCAGAGCTCGGGCATCGAAGCGTGAGTAGTTGTAGAGGAACACCGTGGCCCCGGCGATGAACGGTGCGAAGAAGTTCGACCACGCGTGCTTGCCCCAGCCCGGGGAGGCCACGTTCAGGTGCACGTCACCGGGTTCCAAGCCAATCCAGTACATGGTCGACAGGTGCCCCACGGGATAGGTGATGTTCGTGTGCTCCACCAACTTGGGCAGCGACGTGGTGCCGGAGGTGAAGTACAACAGCAGCGGATCATCGGCCGGTGAGGACTCGAGCACCTCGAAGGTTTCCGGGCCGGAGCAGGAGTCCGCGAAATGGATCACCGGGTGCTCACCCACGGTGGAGGAGCGCTCGGGTGGCGAAGCGGCGGCGTCGTCGGCCTGGGAAGTGGAAGGTGCGGCCGGATTGCTCGGCAGCACGGAAGGTGGAACGGGCTTGCGGAAGTCGGGCTGGTCGTCGACCTCGATGATCGTGAAGTCGCCAGCGACATCGGCGAATTTCTGCGCGTTGGTGTGGGAGGTGACCACCCACTTGGCCTTGCCGCGTTCCAAGCGATCGCGCAGGTCAGCGGGGCCGAGCATCACGGTGGTGGGGATCATGGGCGCGCCGAGCTTGGTGCATGCGAGCATGGTTTCCCAGAGCTCCACCTGGTTGCCGAGCATGAGGATCACACGGTGACCGCGCTGCACACCCTGCTCGCGCAACCACGTGGCCAACTGCGAGGACCGGACGGAGAGATCGCGGTAGGTGCGGCGGGTTTCGGTGCCGTTCTCCTCGACAATAACGAGGGCCTCCCGGTCTGCTTCGTCGCCGTGGCCGAGCGCGTCGAACCAGTCGAGGGCGAAGTTGAAGTGCGTGAACCGGGGCCACTCGAACTCGCGGTGAGCGGCGTCGAGATCCGTGCGCAACCGCAACAACTGATCCCTGGCGGCGCGAAACTGCTCCGTGACGGACCGGGTGGAATCGGATGAGGTGGGAAGAGTCATGACGTCCTCGCTTGGCTGTCCGGCGCGGACCGCAGGCCGGTTCACCGGACCCTCGCGGTCATCAGTGACCTAAACGTACTGCACAGGCAGCTCAAGTTGGGCCCATCATGTCCGTTGGTTACGAGGGCTCCGTGTGCATTATTGTTCGCGAGAATCTTTCGAGAACCGCCGGGCCTTGCGCTGCTCACCCAGGAACTTGTTGAGAACCGCGGACCGCCTGGTCTTCCGGTCTCCGCCGACCACGTGGTCGCGGCCGGCGAAGAGGCCGTTCAGGGCGAGGCGTGCGACCAGCTCGGGGTCGTTCTTGGTGGAGTTATCGCCGAAGGCCGTGTTCTGCATCCCGGCTCGGTCATGGAATTCGGTGGCAGTCGCCCCCGGGAGGAGTGCGGTCACGTTGACGTCGTACTCGCGCAATTCCTCTCTCAGCCCCTGCGCGAAGCTGTACATGAACGCTCGCGTGGGGCCGTAAATCGACTCGTACGGGGTGGGCGTGGTCGCGGAGAGCGAGCTGGTGATCAGAATGTTGCCCTGCCTGCGCTCGGCCATGTGTCGGACTACGGGCTTGGCCAGCAGGATCTGCGAGGTGACGTTGAGCGAGAGCATCTGCAGTTCGTCGTCGATGTCGGTGTCGATGAAGGCCCCTCCGAGGCTCTTGCCCGCGTTGAACACCGCAACTTCCAACGGGCGGTTCAAGGATTCGACCTTTGCCCAGACTTCTTTCGGCCCGTCGGGGCTAGAGAGGTCTGCACGCACCGGGTACACGGTTACCTCCAAGAGTTTTCCTGGCAACTCATCAATGCGCGAGCTCGCGCCAACCCCCACAATGTCGTACCCGCGGGCCGCAAGTCCCTGGGCCAGGTAGAACCCGATGCCCGATGAAGCTCCCGTCACGAGTGCAAGTCCGGCCATGTCAGTTCTCCTCGTCCCAAAGGTGTCGGGTGCCGATCGCGGCCAATGGTCAACTTCGTAGTGACAAGCCGCTTCGCCCCGTTTGTCGTGAGGGCCAACGATAACAGTGGACCTTTGGTGGGTCACGGGGTTGCGCCTACCCGCCCCAGCGAGGCGCCGTCAGCGTCTACGCCTCAACACCTTTCACCGTGAACGGCAGCACCAAACGGGACTGATGCTTCGCGTCCCGGTAGATCTTGTGCGTGACCGGGCGGCCCACCGGCAGGTGGAAGGCATCCGGGGGCAGCAGGGAGTTGTGCTCATCGGCCAGCGGCTCTGCATTGGACAGTTCCACCGTCAGCCGGTGCCCCTGCTTGAAGGTGTTCGCGAACGGGTAGAGCCGCAGTACGTACTCCTCGACAGTCCCCGGCTCCACCGGTTCGGTGCGAGTGTGCGGGTGATACGGGTTGCCCTCGGTCGTACGCTCGTCCAGCTCGCGGTGTGAAGCCTTGAGGTATCCCGTGGTGATCAGCTGGCGCTTCCCATTGGGAGCTGTGTCCCACATGCGCAGGATGAAGTTGGTGTCGTCTTGGTCGATCTCCGCGAAGATGTGTGCGGCACCGGTCCCAATCATTTCCGTAGGTTCGTCGAAGGGTTCGGTGTCCCAGCGGAGGATCTCCACCTTGTCCGTGACGGTGAGCGGGGCCTGATAGAAGCCGTCCGGGGCCGCGTACTCAGCGCCCATTAGCTCAGGCTCGAACGACAGCTTCCGCCGGGGGCGCAAGTACAACGGCCGGTACTCGACCGGCAGCGGTGGCCATTGCTCACCAGACGCGATCTCTCGCGAACCTTCCACGAACACGTTGACGGCGGGACCATCCATGGCCCCGTTCTCGATGCCCTTGAGCCAGTAGTCGTACCAGCGGAACATCTTGTCGTGTTCCTCGATGAACGGGCGCGACTGCATTGGAGGGTAGGACCCGATATCCAGTTTCTTCGGTCCCTGAAGCGCATCGAACAGTTCGATGGTCCCGTCCATGGTCCAGCCGCGGCCCTGATCGATTTGCAGGTACACGGGGATGTCGATGTTCGGGGCCAATGTGATGGGATTGCGTTCCTCGTACCACTCACCGTCCAGCTCATTGGTGATGATGTCGAACCAGGCCTCGTGGTTCTTGGGGTAGTTCAGGACGTGGACGAGATTTGGCCACGCGGCGACGTCGGGATCGGCCAGACGCTCGGCGACCCGCTCCTGGATCTCGCCCGGCGAGAATGTCTCGAGCATGCGGGACTTGACGTTGTCCGTGAAAGCCCAGCCGGAATCGCCGCCGCGTCCCTCGCGTGCGGCGCGCGGCATGAACCACATGATGCCGCCGTGGTACGTGGTCTCGTAGAAGTCGTAGTGGCCACCGGAGACGAATATGGCTTTCAAGTGCGGCGGGCGTTCGGCCGCGGCCAGCACCTGCATGGAGCCGAAGTAGGAAATGCCGATCATGCCCACGTTGCCGTCGCACCAGGGCTGCTCGGCGACCCACTCGATGAAGTCGTAGGCGTCCTGTCCCAACGAGACGCCACCGGCGTTGTAATTGCCAATATGCTCACCCTCGGCATGACCGGTGCCGCGGAGGTCGCCGATGACGTGGGCGTAGTCCTCTTTGACCACGCGGGTGATATCGCCAGCTTCGATGCACCCGTCCCACATGGGGCTGGGCCGCCGCTGCGCGGGCATGGTCAGCGCCATGGCCTGCAATTCCTTGCCGTACGGGCTCAGGGCGACGAGCGCAGGACGAGGCTTATTCTCGGTGCCGTGATAGACGTCCGCAATCAGATTGACGCCGTCGCGCATCGGAACTTCGAGGTTCTTGCGAACTGCTATGGATTCCCCGCCGGCGTCCAGCGTTTCAAACTCGGCCATGAGTGGGTAGCTCCTTCACTAGCGCCGGAGCGCACGCCGTCCTGGTGACGGGCACGATCCCTGGGCACTTTATGGAAATATTATTATACTAAAGTTAGTGTGTGCAAGACCACACCGCACAATGGACTCAGCAGTCCTCGGCCGTTCGTCCCGTAGGAGATCACCATGACGCACAGCGTTCCCGTCCATCCGTTGGTTTCACCGTGGGGTCGCTTCGGTCTCTACAGCTTCTTCATCGACGCACCCGAACCCGCCATCGTGGACACGGGCATCGCGTCCTCTCCCGCGGACGGTATGGCCCCCGAACTCGAAAAGCTCGGCCGCAACATCAAGGACGTTCGCTGGATCCTGCTCACCCACGGCCACATCGACCACATGGGTGGCGCGTATGCGCTCTGGGAAATGACCGGCCGCAAGGCCCAGGTGGTCATCCATCACGACGACGCCGCCCTCCTCCGCTCGCGGCGAGCCCACGTCGACCAGTACATGGAGACGCGAGCCCGGTACCTGAACGACCCCGAGGGTGAAGAACAGCAGATGGGCATGGCAAATCAGGTCATCTCGGGTGAGATGGAGCCGCAGGTGCTGGTTCGTGGCGGTGAAACGTTATCTCTGGGCGGCGACGTCACCGTGTCCGTTCATCACATCCCTGGTCATACCGCTGGTTCGGTCGCGTACTGCATCGACGGTCAGAACGACGTGTTCGTGGGCGACTCTGTTCAGATCCACGGCGCGGCCAACGGCTTCCCAGGCTATGAGGATCCGGTCGCTTACCGTTCAAGCCTCGAGTACCTGCGCGACACAGTGGAGCCCAACCGTCTCTTCCTGGGCCACCCCTATCGCAACGCCGCGGGTGAGGCGTACGAGATCGGTGTTTCGGGAGACCAAGCACGGCACGTGATCCAGGAAAGTATCGACATCGAGTCCCGTGTAGCCGACGCCGCTCAGCGGTACCTTTCCGACGGCCTCCGCGAGTCGGATTCGCCGTACTCTCCGTATGCTGCGGTCGCGGAAGAGCTGGGTTACTCCGGTGACCCAGCCCTGGAGCCGTCACCCTTCTTCACCACGATGCACGGGTATGCGGAGCAGGCGGGTGTGGTGCAGTAGCCGCGTCGCTCGCGTTACTCCCGTCCATGGACATGGTTCAGGAGCACATAGATCACCAATCCCGCAGCGATCAGGACTGCGAACACAATCGATGATGTTGTGTCGCTGATGATCCCGTTGGCCCTCATGGCGAGTGTTCCGATACCTATCAGCACTAGCAAAAAGGATGGGATGAAAGATTTGATGGTCTGGGAAATCCCGCGTTCGGAATCTGAACCGGTCGCTTGTTCATCAGTTTCCATACCCCATGGCATCAGTCCTGGGGCCATCTCGCAATAGCCCTTCGGCCAGTTTTTTGCTCGCTCCCTCAGCGATCCCGATTCGTTCGTAGCTCTGCCCGTGAGGACCAACGACTGCGCACGGCCGGCCGTTTAGTGCGAGCACGGTTCGTCCGTTGACAGGTACGGAGATCCGCGAAGCGACCGTGGGCAATACGTCTTCACCCTCATTGCTGATCCACGTCACGTCAGGCATGGATTCCATCAGCTCGACGAACTGATCACGGCGTTCAGGCGTCAGATAGACGAGGACCGCACTGTGAAACACCACCACGCCTGCGTTCTTGGGGGCCTCGGTGATTAATGCGGAAATGTTGTCGAGGAGATCACCCTTCACGAGCATCGGAGGGTCCGCAGCAACTAACTCCGCCGCTGCCCGAAAGCGATGACGGCGGTCATCGTGCTCCGGCCAGATCAGAGTCTCAAGCCACTTCACTTGATCAGAATCTCGTAGATCAACCGGATTTAGGTCGATCCCCGCACGGAATACGACAGTAGGAAGTTGGTTGGGGACACTGTCCGCTTCAATGCGGCAGGACAGCTCAACCGAACTGGGTCCAGTAGTCGGATCAAGCGGAACAACACCTTGATCGGTCTCGTACCGATAGCTGTACTGATCCGGATAAAGACACAAACCCGCGGACGCCCCCACCTCGATGAGAGCGAGCGGCCCCCGCAGTCGGCTCAGGACCGGGAGGAGCACGGCGCACTGCCCGGCTTCATTGGTTTGAGTTGCCCGCTCCCGAATCACCGATTCGACCTCGAGCCAACGCGATAGTAACCAAGGACGCAGTTCCGAATACGATCCGACTGGTGCACCACAGAAACGGGCGGCCGTGAAAACCAGATTGGGTTGGCGCTTCGAGGTAGGGAGATCATCAATCAGCCCCAGCACCTCGGAATCGTCCGCAATGGAAGTGGCCCAGTCGTAGAAAATCGGGGACAGTTCTTTGACCTCGATCTCGGCCCACCGCTGGTACAGCTCCGCCACCGTTTGTTCCATAGTCGTCAACCTACGGCATGAGGATCCAGACAACGCTCATGACCCACGACTGATCGAAGCGCGCTCGAGACTGGTCCAAATAAGCGGAGTGAACCCCGCGGACCGACCAACTCGATCAGCGGGGCTCACACGGTTCGGTGGACGGCGCGGTCGCCGGTTACACCTCCACCAGCTTCCGGTCCTCTTCCCGCCGGCCCACAATGCGGGGCGCGGTTTCCTTGAGGAACAATGCAAAGATCGTGGCGACAATGGCACCGCCGCAGCTCACGAGCAGCGCCACGGGAAGCCCGAACTGATCGGCCGCGATGCCGGTCAGTAGGGGATTCAAGAACCCGCCGATGAGTTCGCCGATTCCTGTGGGTAGTCCCACGGCCAGGCCAGCGTAGATCGCGGGAACGGACTCGGCGGGAATCACCGACATGGCCATGCCGCCCACGCCCATACCGGCGGCGAAGATGAACACCGCCAGGGCCATTAACAACGGGCTGGAGAAAAACAACAGGCTCAACGGGGCCATCACGGACAACAGTCCGAAGATCACCGAAGTGGGCTTGCGGCCAATGCGATCCGAGATCAGCGGAACCACGAAACCCCACACCGCGGTGCCCAGTCCGAATGCAGCCATGACCATACTCATGGTGCCCGGCGAGAAGCCCTTCATGCTGGTCAGGTAAACGGGACCGAACACCATCAGTGCCATCAGATAGACCATGAAACCGCTGAAAATCAGGATCGACAGGATGATGTTCCGGTTCTTGAGCACCTCTTTGAGCTGACCCTTGGGGCGCACGCGGGCTGCGGAAGCCGCCCCGTCGGCACCGTGAGAATCCGAGGCGGAAGGCGCCAGAGCGGCGTCGTCGACCTTGGGCTCACGCATGACCTTCCAAATGATCGCGGCCATGATCAGGCCGGGAACCAAGGTGAGGAAGAAGGCAGTGCGCCAATCGAAAATGGTCGCGAGGGCCACGATCACCAGCGGTGCCAGGATGGATCCGAACGAGCCGTTTGCGGTGTTCATGGTGAAACCCAGGTTGAAGCCGCGGCGGCGCGGGGAGGATTCCATCGCGAGCACGGACTGGGTAACCGGGATGATCGGGCCCTCGAGCAGGCCCATGAGCAAACGCAGGATCACCAGGTGCGCGAAGGTGACTACGAAGCCCTGGAAGAACGAGGTCAACGAGAACGCGACCATCAGGATGACCAGGTAGAGACGCTTGCTCTTGACCTTGTCGGAAATGCGCCCGCCGATGATTGAGGCGAGCGCCCAGGTCACGGACAGCGCCGCAGCGAGCAGACCGATGGACTTATTGTCCAGATGGATGTCTTCCTGAATGAACGGGATCAGAAAGTTGAGGATCAGTCGGTCGAAGAACACGAAACCGACGGTGAAGAAGAAGATCGCGACGATCTTGTTCTCATAGGTCCAGAATTTCGTACGGGGTGAAGTGGACATGGTGGCCTCTCGGGTCACTCAGTGCTGTCGCATAGTGAAACTGATGGATCACAGGCTTTCTATGCTGGGCAGGTTGAAAGCGGCGGCGCGGACACGTGGGTCCGCGCCGCCGTCGTTATTTAGGGGTGGTGGCTGAGTCCGGTGTCTTAGCTCCGGCGCAGGAACTCAGCCGTCTCCGTGAACACCCGTTGGAATTCGGGGATCCAGGAGAAGTGCTGGACAAAGCCGTGGTTGGCTCCGTCGTAGCGGGACACGGTGGCGTTCACGCCGGCTTCCTGCAGGCGCTTGCCGTAGAGCTCGCCCTCATCGCGCAGTGGATCGTGCTCCGCGGTGACGATGAGGGCTGTGGGCAACCCGGAGAGATCCTCGCGCTTGATCGGAGAGACCAGTGGGTCGGATCGATCCGCGCCACTCTCGAAATAAAACGCGTTGAACGGTTCCAGGATGCCGGTTTCCAGGCCGTAACCCTCTGCGTTCTTGCGCAGGGAGGGGTAGCGGTCCACATCGAAATCCAAGTCCAGGGACGGGTAGTACAGGATCTGGTGTGTGATGCGGTCGAAGCCGTCGTCGCGGGCTTTTGCGGCGACCGCGGCGACGAAGTTGCCGCCGGAGCTGTCACCGGCGATCGCCAGCGTGCGCCCGTCCCACTTCAGCTCCCCACTGTTCTCCGCAACCCAGCGGACCACGCGGTAGCAGTCCTCCAGGCCGGCCGGGAACTCGTGCTCGGGGGCGAGTCGGAAGTCAACGGCCACGACCTCGAGGCCCGTCTCCTTGGCCAACGAACGCGCAATGTGGTCGTGAGTCTCGAGGCTCCCGGAGAAGAACGCTCCGCCGTGGAAGTACACGAGCACGCCGTAGCTTTCGGCCTCGGCGGGCGTGTAGATCCGCACGGGTACGTCTCCGGACGACGTCGCTGCGGTCGCCTCCCGCACGTCATGGATCGGCAGGCGATCCGCCACCGGTGGTACCTGTGCGTTCTCCCCGGCACGCATGGCCACGGGGTCCAGGGGTGAACCGTCCGGCTCGGGAAGGGACTTGAGGAACTCGGCAATCTTCGGGTGAATGGTCATGGAGTGCGCCTCCTACTTGGTGCTGGAGTCGAGGTCGGCAGTGTCGTGATCCGCGGCCTGCTGCTCGGCGGGGTTCTGGTTCTCGGGCTTCTGGCCGGGGAACACGGAGTTGACCTCGTCCTCGGTCCAGCCGGAACGGGAGATCCGCTGCAGCTCGTCGGTCACGGGTTTGCGGTCGGCCTGGTACTGGGCCAGCGCTTCTGCCACGGTATCGGCCGTCTTGAGGGCGTCGGCAAGTCCACCGGCGTCCAGGATCGCGGAGTTCGCACCCTGGCCCTGGTGGTGGAGCATGGAGTGGGCGGCATCGCCCAGCAACGCCACACAGTCTGAGTGCCAGTTGTCCACGGGGTCGATGTCGTACACGGCCCGCAGGTTCACGGTGTCCATGTTCAGGCCGCGGGCGATGTCCACGATGCGCTCGTCAAAGCCCTCCACGGTCTTGAGGATGTCTTCCTTGGTGACGTCCGGTGACCAGGTGCTGTCCGGAATCAGTGCGGTGATGTCGAAGGACACCTGGTTCCGGTGGCGCAGCGGCAACAAGTACACCTTGGTGCCGTGGCCGATGTACATGCGCAGGTTGTCGTCGTTGATCATCCCGTGGGCGTCGTCGATGGAGATCACGGAGCGGTAAGCATGCTCACCGGAGAACACCGGCTGGTTGTCGCTGAACAGCTGCTTGCGCACCACGGACTTGATACCGTCCGCACCCACCACGAGGTCTGCGGTGACGACCTCACCGTTGGTGAACGTGAGAGTGGCGTTGCTGCCGTTGTCCTCGATCTTCTCCAGCTTGTGGCCGAGCTTGACCATGCCCTGCGGAAGCGCACCCACCAGGGCTTCGATGAAGTCACCGCGGTGGATCAAGTAGGTGTGCTTCTCCTTGCCGTCCTCGGGCCAGTCGTCCTTCATGATGGGATCGCCGGTGGCCGTCAGGATCTCGAAGTAGTCACTGGGAGAGCTCACCGCAGCGATGTTGTCGAAGATGCCCCACTCACGGAAGCGATTCATGGACGAGGGACGCAAGCCGATGCCCGCGCCCACCTCGTGCATTCCGGAGGCCTGTTCGTACACGGTCACGTTCGCGCCCAGGGCGCTCAGAGCGGCCGCCGCGGACGCGCCGCCGTAGCCGCCACCCACAATGGCGATGGTCAGGTTCTGAAGGTCCGAAGTCTTCATGGTGTGTCACTTTCTGGTGAGATCTGCGGTGAGCGGAGCGCCGTCGTCCCGCCCCGCATGAGAAGTGCTTATTTCTGGATCGAGAGGAAATCGGCAGGGTTGTGGATGAAGAGTGTGTCGATAGTTGCCTGGTCCACGCCCGCTTCGCGCAGGTCCGGGATGAGGTCCTCGAACAGGTAGTTCACGGTGTGGCCTTTCACGCCCGGCCAGCCCAGAGGACTGCAGTTCGCGTCCACGCCGGCAAGAGCCTTGTCGAGGTGGCCCTCACCCAGGAAGCGCAGGAAGTGATCCAGGCGCTCCTTGCGCGGACGGGCCCAGAACGGCGGATCAGGCAGTTCCGTCTCGTAGCCGAACGTGTCGAAACCGACGCGGCCGCCCTGCTCGGCGATCCAGGTGTCGCGCGTGTTCTGGGCGTTGACGCCGTCGTCCGCGTGACCGAAGAGCACTCGGTCCAGCGGCAGGCCTTCCTCGTTGAAGATGTTGATGGCGTTTTCCGCATCGATCGCCAGGTGGGTGAGGATCGGAACACCCGTGGCGAGCGCAGCGCGGGCGGCCGCGCGATAGATGCGCTTGTCCAGATCGGTCATCTTGCCACCGCGGGAAACGCCCACCTTGATCACGCCGGCCTTGGATCCGGTGTCTCCGATTCCCACGGTGATCTCGTGAATGAACACCTCGGCCAGGTATTCCACGGAGGCGCGGGCGAAGTGCGGCAGTGCCGTATCGCCACCCACGAATCCTGTGCACGCAATGATGTTCACGCCGGTCTTGGCGGACAGGGACTTGTAGTAGTCCACGTCGCGGCCGTTGCAGATACCGGTCACATCCACGAACGAGCCGCCGCCGTACTCGTGGAACGCACGCAGCTTGGGCACGGTTTCCTCGTAACGCTGCTCCGGGGTCTTCCACCACTGGGTGTCCAGTTCGGAGCCCGGCATGCCGTAGCCGATGTGTTCGTGGATGGCCACGATGCCCAGTTCTTCGGCCGGGATGGTTCCCAGCACGGTGTTTACTTTCGACAACTTCTTCACCTCAAGAATTCAGGATTGGTCGGCGCGGTGCGCCGGGGCCACGGTCAGCAGGTCACGCGGGTTGCTCTCCAGGATTTGCTGCGCGTGATCCGCGCTGAGTCCCTTGGCCACGAGCTGCGGGACGAACGTGGCCGCGACATAGCTGAAGGGCAGGTCGTAGTCGGGTTGGCCCTTGGCCACGCCAATCGCGTTCGAAGACAACAGAATCTTGTCCGCGTGGCCGGCATCGACAAGCTCGAGCACCAGATCCGCGCGCTCCTCGTCGGTGAGGTGGGCGGCGTCGTCGTTGAGACCCACGTGATCGAGCGCGACGTACGCACCCTTCGTGGCCACCTCGAGCGCCCCGTTCGACGACGCCGCGTCCTTACGATCCAGCCCACCCACCAGCACGCGGCGGGCCGGGATGCTCTCGGCGAGCACGATGTCCAGGTCGTGGAGGGCGTCCGCGCCAAAGCGGATCGAGACGGGGACCCCGGAATTCAGGGCCGCTCGTGCCGCACCGCGGAAAAGGCTTTCCTCGGTGGGGGTCATGCCGTCGCGCGCTGCCGCGGTGGCGACCATGCCAGCTGCGGCGCGACGTTCAACGCGCGGAACAACCATGCCCTCGGTGACCTCCTTCTCGAAGAGGTCGGCGAACTTCTCCGCGGGCCACGGCGTGGGTGGATTGGTCTGCGGGGTGAGGAAGTAACCGCCGAGCATTTCCTCCGGGCCCATGCCGGTGGTCGCGATGATGTGCACACCAGTGGACTTGGACAGCGCCTCGTAGAGCTTGGGATCGCGGCCGTGGAACATGCCGGTGCTGTCCACGATCGTGCCGCCACCGTGCTCGCGGAAGTCCTTGAGTTTGGCGGCGAGGGTCTCGAAGATCTCGGCGCGATCCATGGACACGTCCGGCGCGAACTGGGCTCCCGGGATCACCGAGAGCAGCGCCTCGTGGACCGCAATGATTCCCAACTGATCGGCGGGAACGGGACCGAGAACTGTGTTGACCGTTGCATTGCCGACAGTCTCTGAATCTGTCATGGGCACTACCTTTCATCGGCGTCACCGACCATGAGGGTGACGCGGTGTGGAGCGTGGGGCACTTCGCGTCCCCTGGCTTGTGGCTGCCGTTGATGGCCTTCCGTGGTGGGCCGTGTCGGTCTGCTCGCAAGTAGGGGCGGGTGCTGGCGGTCGTCAACGTGAGAAGCGATGAACCGGAGAGCCTCGTGTCCGCCGTACGGGCCGTAGCCATCGCCTGTGGTGTGATCTGAGTAACGTTGTGGCACCAATATACATATTGTTATGCCAAAGCGTAAGTGGAGTGCAGCTGGGAATTTCAGCCGGATCTATGGCGCAGGTCAGGGGTGGATTGGGAGTTGACGAGGTTGGGAGCGGCAGCTGGATCCCACCTCAAGCGATGCCGCAGCCCTCCCGATCGCATGATGTTCCGCTAGAACCCTTAATGGCTCGCCCAAGGGTCCTCATGGCCCACGGTGTGTCATCAGCGGCCCTAAGGGCACACTGAATGCTCCACCTGCTGAGGCTGCTCGACTACGCGCCGGTGATGAAGTGGTACTTGAACTCGTCAGCACGGTGAACGGCGGTGCGCCAGCCGGCGGGAAGTCCTCCCGTGGCGAAGAACAGCGTCTCGATGACCAGCAAGGGGCTCCCCTCGGGGACGCCAAAGGTCTCAGCTTGCCGCGGAGAAGCTGCCGTAGCCCAGGCTTCATGTTCAGCGCGTTCCAGTGTGATGCCGAACTGCCGCTCGAGAAGTTCGAACGCGGAGCCTCTTTCTTCCAACGCGCCACCGGTCGGGATGAACTCCTTGGGAGCGCGGATGTAGACATCTGCTTCCACGAGCGGGGCGCCCTCCACCGAAATCACCCGCGTGAAGTGCAGCAGCTCTTCGCCCTTGGACAGGTCGAGGTTCTGTGCAATCCGAGTCGGCGGCACCACGCGTTCGACACCGGTAACCGTTGACTCCGGGTCGAGGCCAGTGTCGGCCAGGAACTGGTACAGGGCACCCGAGCGAACGGTAGCCGGTCGATGCACCCGAGAGCCCGGCACGGGAAACGTTCCTTTGCCTTGCTTGCGGTAGACGAATCCTTCGACCGAGAGTTCTTTCAAAGCCTGACGGATGGGCGCACGGCTCACGTCGAAGCGGTCCAGAAGTTGCGCTTCAGTGATGGGGGTTTGAGGGTCGGCGGAGCCATCAATGATCTCGTGACGCAGAATGTCCTTGATCTGCCGGTACAGGGGGATACCAGACGACGAATCGAGCTCGTTCACTGGCACGATCGCCCTCCCCTATACCTGGGTTCGCCGGATTTACTCCCGACAGTCAAGCATAGTTTCCCAGGACAAATCGCTGCCAGGAACAGCTCATTCAAGGACACCTGCCCAGATAGCCATCAGCCCGGCGGAGAGGCAATCACCTGCGATTTCCGGTCAGTGATCGATGTGGTCCCACGGCACATCCACGCGTCCCGGTCGGTTGCTGCCGATAGACTGTCCCACCGTGGCCAAGCTCTACTTCCGCTACGGCGCGATGAACTCCGGAAAATCCACGGGTCTGCTGCAGGCGGCCTACAACTACGAAGAACGCGGGCAGCGGGTGTTGCTCGCCAAACCCCAGGTCGATACCAAGGGCGAGGACCAGATTCTGTCCCGCTTGGGTGTCACGCGCACGGTGGATTTCTTGATCCCCCACGGTGCGAGCGTGCTCGAACTCTTCCACCGCTACGCGACAGGTGACGATCCGGATGCGCTCCTCGAGCACGTGGACGCCAAACCCGTTGCGTGCGTTCTGGTGGATGAAGCCCAATTCCTCGAAACCGACCAGGTAGATGACCTGCTGCGCATCGCCGTGCTCCACAACGTTCCGGTCATGGCCTACGGCATCCGCACGGATTTCCGCACCCAGGCGTTCCCAGGTTCGGCGCGCTTGATGGAGCTCGCGCACTCGCTGGAAGAGCTGAAGACCATTTGCCGCTGCGGCCGCAAGGCCGTGTTCAACACCCGCAAGGTGGGGGAGCGGTTCGTGTTCGAAGGCGATCAGGTCGCCATCGACGGCGTCGAGGTTACCTATGAGTCCCTGTGCGGGCAGTGCTACCTCACCGAATCCGGTGGCCGACTGGGCTGAGGTGCCGCTTCGAAAGGCCGAAGCCTATCTCTTCCGTAAAGAGTCACCACATGACGGGTGTGGGGACAGGCCGGGCCGCCCGATTCAATATTGCCGCATGAGCGTCGGTCGGCCTGAGGGCAATCACTTTGCACTTCTGAATAGCCGAGTTGGGCTGTCCAGCCACGGAGTGGTTCTCATAAACAAATCTCGAACGGCAGCGCTGGCACAGCGGATAGTTAGCTGAACATGCTGGTTGTCGGTTAACTCCCTGAAGTTGCAGTCATGTGGATCTCGGGTAAGTGGCGGGATGTTTCGCAGATTATGGGATGCGAGACGTCTCATCGCAAAAATTTGCTGTCATTTTCCGAAGTCGCCTGCACATCCGGCCCCGTGTTCTCGGGGCTTGTGCAGTCGGCTGTTGAACGCTGGCCGTTCAGTAGTCGTGTGCACTAAAGTCGTTTTTGCTCAATAGTCCTGTTCTCAAAGGAGAGGCAGGGATGGACGAAGAACCATACGGGATCCCGTCGCCGGGGCATTTAACGATGTCGGATGCTCAGTGGGAGCAAACTCGGTTGCGTGCTGAAGTGATCGGCAATCTCGCCGAGCGTGACCATGTTGGGGTGGCTGCTGCCGATGAAGCCGCCGTCGAGCTGGGAATCTCTCGCCGACAGGTGTACGTGCTGTTGGAACGCTACCGTCAGGGCTCTGGTCTGGTGACCGATCTCGCCAGCCGACGGTCCGACGGTGGCAGGGGTGGTAACCGGCTGTCGGAGCCGGTCGAGCAGGTCATTCGCGAGCTTGTCCGCACACGGTACTTGACGCGACAGAAGCGAAGCATCGCTTCGCTGCACCGCGAGATCGCCCGAGTCTGTGCTGTGCGGGGGTTGCCGGTGCCGGCGCGGAACACGGTCGAGACGCGAATCGCACGGATGAATCCGATAGCAGTCGGTCGGCGACGAGAAGGGCCCGACAGTGTGCGGCCCTTGCAGTCGGCCGGTGATGACGTCCCAGCGATCGGATCCATCTTGGACCAGGTACAGATCGATCACACCGTCATTGATCTGATCGTCGTCGATGAGCGGGAACGGAAGCCTGTCGGCCGCCCATATCTGACGTTGGCGATCGATGTGTGCAGTCGCTGTCTCGTGGGCATGGTCGTGACTTTGGAGCCGCCCTCGGCGGTGTCTGTGGGCTTATGCCTAGCTCACGCAACCGGTGATAAACGGCCCCGGCTGGAACGACTCGGGATCGAAGCAGACTGGCCGATGAGCGGGAAGCCGAAGGCGTTGTTCGTCGATAACGCCGCCGAGTTCAAGAGCGAGGCACTCACCCGTGGGTGTGAGCAGCACGGCATCGCACTGGACTACCGGCCGCTGGGCCAGCCGCATTACGGCGGGATCGTAGAACGCGTCATCGGCACGGCAATGCGCGAGATCCACGAGCTGCCAGGCACGACGTTCTCGGACCCAGGTGAGCGTGGCCGGTATGACTCCGAGAAAATGGCTGCACTGACTCTTGCCGAACTGGAGAAGTGGCTGAGCCTGGCAGTGGCTGCGTACCACGGCACCGTCCACAGCACGCTGGGCCTGACTCCGGCTGGGCGCTGGGCTGAGGGTGTCCTCGCGGACGGCTCTCCTGTGGTCACGGCGAATCCGACAGCGTTCTTGGTGGATTTCCTGCCGGTGATCCGGCGGAAGCTGACGCGTACCGGATTCGTCATCGATCACGTGCGTTATTTCGCCAACGTGCTCAAGCCCTGGATCGCGCGTCGCGAGAGTCTCGAACAGTTCATCATCCGCCGAGACCCGCGCGACATCAGCCGAATATGGGTGCTGGACCCTGAGGGCGAGGAATACCTAGAGGTGCCCTATCGGACGTTGTCGAATCCTGCTGTCAGCGTGTGGGAGCACCGGCAGGCGCTGGCACGACTGCGTGAACGCGGTGCCGCCGAAGTCGACGAGGTCGCGTTGTTTCGGATGATCGAACAGATGCGTCACATCTCTGAGACCGCCGAGAAGACCACCAAGCGGACCCGCCGGGAAGCTGAACGCCGTAATCACGCGGGAACCACGAGAAAGGCGTCTCCCGCGCCGACACCGGCTCCGCCGGCGACTGCGCCGGAACCGGGCGCGATGCGGCCTGCGGCCCGCTTCGAGGAGATTGAACAATGGTGACAGTCGACGAGGACCAGCCACCGGATCTGTCGCATCTGCATCCATCTGCACAGTCGACGGCGCGGCTGCCAGCTGCCGAGCGGGTCCACAGGATTCGAGCCGACCGCTGGATCGGCTACCCGAAAGCCGTCGAGGCTGTCGGGCGGTTGGAAACGCTGCTCGGGTGGCCACGGAAGCAACGCATGCCCAACCTGCTGCTGGTGGGGCCGACGAATAACGGCAAGTCCATGATCATCGAGAGATTCCGTCGACAGCACCTGCCCACGACTGAGTTGGATCGGGAACACATCCCGGTGCTGTGCGTTCAGATGCCCTCGGAGCCGTCCCCGTTGCGGTTCTATACAGCAATCCTCGCAGCCCTCGGCGCGCCGCTACGGCCGCGCCCTCGTGTGATCGAGCTCGAGCGCCTCGCACTCTCCCTACTGCGCGAGGTCGGTGTGCAGATGCTGGTGATCGATGAGCTGCACAATGTGCTTGCTGGACGTGGTGACGTCCGTCGAGAGTTCTTGAACCTCTTGCGATTCCTTGGCAACGAGCTGCGCATCCCGCTCGTGGGAGTCGGCACCCGTGAGGCATACCTGGCGATACGCTCGGACGACCAACTGGAGAATCGGTTCGAGCCGTTCGTGCTGCCTGTCTGGAAGGCAGGCGAGGACGCCCGGTCGCTGTTGGCCAGCTTCGCGGCGGCCTTCCCATTGCGGCGGCCCTCCCGCATCGAGACCGACGACATGACGCAGTACTTGCTCGCCCGCAGTGAAGGAACGATCGGTGAGCTTGCGCACCTGCTGACCGCGGCCGCGGTCGCGGCCGTCGAGTCCGGCGCTGAGACGATCAACCACCGGACGCTGACGATGGCCGACTACGTTGGCCCCACAGAGCGGCGGCGATTGTTTGAACGCGAGCTGATGTGACCGCCCGCTGGCCGATCCATCCGCGGCCGATTCCGGGTGAAGCCCTCACCTCATGGCTGCACCGGATCGCCGACGGGTATGGGATCACCGTCGATGATCTTGCATTCGATATCGGCTACTCCCTCGACCGCGATACGGATCTCGACCTGGCCCCACCGGAGGGGTTGATCGAGCAACTAGCGATCCAAACCGGAGTCAGCTCCGATCGGATTCACGGCATGAGCATCAGCGGGTACACCCCGTGGCTCTTGGACGACGTCGAGCCTGGCCCCGACGCGTTCAGCACCTACATCCGGCAATTGACCGTTCTCTTGCCCGAGAGGAACCGTCGTCGCCGGACGGTGAGCTCGTGGCGAGCATGGGTCCCGACCGCCGCTGTCCGACACCACCGAACCTGCCCACAATGTGTGCGAGATTCCACGTCTCCTCACCCCTACCTCGTGGTGTGGTCGCTGCCACTGATGCTCTCCTGCCCCGTCCACCACTGCTGGCTTGAGCACCACGACGGTCCGCCCGGCCATTACTACGTATGGCGCGACCCATCGAGCGCCCCCGAACCGCAGAGAGCCTCGCTGGCGATCCGGCGCATGGACGACCGGACGTGGCAAGCCCTGACAGCCGGAGTAGTCGACCTTCCACGGCATCGCATCCACGCCGGCACGTGGTTCCGGCTGCTGCGCACTGTGGTCGATGAGCTTGGTGCAACCATGAGCGAGTGCGGTGCCGCGCAGCGGCTGACGCGCGAGGTGTGGCAGCGCGCGGGATATCCCGTGCGAGCCGGTCAAGCGATGTGGCGGCCCTTTGAAGCGCAGACCCTGCAGAGGCAGACGCGGACCCTCGAAGCCGCAGCCATCGCAATGCGCGTGCTCGAGAACGGTCACCTGACGGGTCTGGGCCGCGATGCCGCATTGTTCCTCCCGGCACCCGACACCTCTCTTGATCCTGGCAAGCCACTGGTAACAACAGGATGCCCGAAATCCCTTAACGAAGCCCTGCACGACGCCGTCGAGGATGCCAAGCAGAACCCGGACAGCGCACGCCAGCTATTCAATCTCATGACGCTCTACCGCAGCGACGACGACGAGCACGTCCACTGTGGCTTCGTTCGCTTGGTGGCGGGGTTTTTGCAGCGCTCCGTGGCGGTCTTGTTGCCGCGATCACGCAGGACTGGCTGCAGGTAGGTGTCGCGGTCTGAACCGAGAGGGGTGCGCCCGGTCGGGGCCGTTTGGATCGCTGCCGCTACGTCAGAGTCCGAAGGCTCCGCCGCTGACGAGGATCACGATGCCGAGGCCGATGAGAACGATGGGGAAGAGGATGTGCTCCCAGCGTTCGAGCACTTCGGCGATCGGGGGGCGGGTGGCGACGAACTTTGCCAGGGCCACCAGGACCGCGACGAGCGCGAGGAAGACGATGCAGTAGGCGACTACTGCGAGAGGTTCCACGCTGAGGAAGACAGGGGTGTAGACGCCGATGTTGTCGCCGCCGTTGGCAAGGGTGACGCCTGCGACTGTCCACACGCCGACCTTCTTGCCGGCAACCTTGGCCTCGTCGTCATCGTCGTCATCGTCTCCGCGCCAGGCCTGCCATGCGGCCCAGAGGCCGAGGCCCAGAGGGATGAGACCGAAGTACGGGATGGCTGCCGAGGGCAGGAATGCTCCGGCACCGATGGTCACCAGGACCGCGGCACCGAGGATGCCGGCGAATCCGAGGTACTGGCCGGCCAGAATGCGGGCGGTAGTGCCGCGCTGGCCTGCCCCTCGCGCGAAGAAGAGGGAGAGCACGATGATGTCGTCGATGTTGGTCGCTGCGAACAGGCCCATCGCCTGCAAGACCGAGGTGAGGATCATGCGCCCTCCCCAGCTGCGTCGCATCCGGGAAGCGAGCAGGCGGGATCGATGCACGGGGCGTCTTCGTCCACTGCCAGGGTGGCATCGACCAGTGCCGTCAGCGCCTGCGCCAGGTGCGAATCGGCGATCTCATATCGTGTCCGACGACCCTCGGGCTCGGAGACGACGATCCCGCAATCGCGCAGGCATGCCAGGTGGTTGGACACGTTCGGGCGTGTCAGGTCCAGATCTCGGGCCAGTTCCGCCGGGTAAGCGGGATGGTCGAGCAGGGTCAAGATGATCCGGGATCGAGTGGGGTCGGCCAGTGCACGACCCAGGCGGTTCATCACGTCGAGACGCGAAGCAATAGTCAACATGGACTGAACTATACAGCGCGCACTGAACACTCGGTCACAGGCGTCAGCCCAGATCGCATGCCCGTAAGGGGAACCCTCACCGGACACCACCGCTACTTATCGAGAGGAACGACGGCACGCCTGGCGGGCTGTCCCGTAAGACCCGTCCGGTGAACTGTCCGGTGAAGGGAGGCTATATGACACACTGGGGAGCATGTCCCCCTTGAAGGTCGGCTATGCCCGAGTCTCCACCGACGAGCAGGACCTGACCGCGCAGCGTGACGGACTCGCGGCGTTCGGCGTCGATCCCAAGCGCATCTACGTCGATCACGGGCTCACGGGCCGCAACGCCGACCGTGAGGGCCTGCGGCAGGCGCTGGCTGCCTGTCGGGACGGCGATACGTTCGTGGTCACCAAGCTCGATCGGCTGGCGCGTTCAGTCCGTGATGCCCACCAGATCGCCG
Organism: Kocuria sp. CPCC 205235; assembly: GCF_040980905.1. Classification (NCBI taxonomy): domain Bacteria; kingdom Bacillati; phylum Actinomycetota; class Actinomycetes; order Micrococcales; family Micrococcaceae; genus Kocuria; species Kocuria sp. CPCC 205235. The sequence continues at coordinate 295,310 of NZ_JAVKPR010000001.1, read as the reverse complement.
ACGACCTCGCGGCGCGGGAAGTGAAGCTGAGCATCGCCGGATCGGTGTACGACCCGACCGACCCGATGGGGAAACTGTTGTTCAACGTGTTGGCGATGGTCGCCGAGTTCGAAGCCGACCTCATCCGTGCCCGCACCCGCGAGGGGATGAAGGTCGCCAAGGCCAAGGGCCGGCTGCGCGGGAAGTCACCGAAACTCACCCCCCGGCAAGAAGCTCACCTCGTCCAGCTACATGCTGCCGACGAGCACACCGTGGGCGAGCTGGCCGAGCTGTTCAGCGTGGGCCGCTCCACGGTCTACCGCGCCCTTCAGCGCGCCGAGCGCGGGCGCGAGAACGCCTTGCAGTAGGTGCGTCGTGGACGCTCGAGCGCGGTGGCGAATCCTCAGGCTCCACGTCGAGGACCAGGTGCCCCTCGCGCGCTTAGCTCGCGAGACCGATGTAGGGCTGCGGACCCTGGAGCGCTGGCACGCCCGCTACCGCGCCGACGGCTACGCCGGACTGGAGACAGCCTCACGGGCGGACGTCGGCTCCCGCCGCCTTCCGCCCGACCTCGTCGACCTGATCGAGGGCCTGGCACTGAGCAAGCCGCGGCCGGCCATCGCCACGATCCATCGCAAAGTCACGGGCATCTGCGCCGCCCGGAGGTGGCCGGTCCCCTCCTACTCGGTGGTGTGGGACATCGTGCGGACCCTGGATCCCGGCATGGTCACCCTCGCCCTGGAGGGCGCAGCGTCCTACCGCGACAAGCACGAGCTGGTGCTACGCCGGCAAGCAGAGCTGCCCAACGCGATGTGGCAATCCGATCACACCATGCTCGACATCCTGGTGGTGGGCACCGACGGCAAGCCCGCACGGCCATGGCTGACAACGATCCTCGACGACTGCTCCCGGGCGGTCTGCGGCTACACAGTCTTCCTGGGCGCACCGTCGGCGATGAACACCGCCCTGGCGCTGCGCCAAGCGATCTGGCACAAGACCGACCCGGCCTGGCCGATGTGCGGCCTGCCCGACGTGCTCTACGTCGACCACGGCAGCGACTTCACCAGTGACCAGCTCGCCCACACCGCCGTCGACCTCCATATCCGACTGATCCACTCCACCGTCGCCCGACCCCAGGGACGGGGCAAGATCGAGCGGTTCTTCGGCACCATCAACACCGAGCTACTCGCCACCCTGCCCGGACACATCACCGAAGGGCACCCCTGGCCGACACCGAAACTGTCCCTGGCCGCCCTCGATAGCGCCCTGGAGGCGTTCGTGGCCACCTACAACGACCGCACGCACAGCGAGCTCGGAACCTCCCCGCGCAGCGCGTGGATCGCCGTTGGCTGGCTGCCCCGAATGCCCGAGAGCCTGGAAGACCTCGACGGACTGCTGTTGACCGTCGCCAAGACCCGCGTCGTGCGCCGCGATGGCATCCGCTTCCCGGGTCTGCGCTACGTCTCGCCGACTTTGGCCGGCTACGTCGGAGGCTCGGTCGTGATCCGCTACGACCCCCGCGACATCACCGAGATCCGCGTCTTCGATCACGACGAATTCGTCTGCAAGGCCGTCAACCAAGAGCACCACGACCAGAAGGTCAGCCTCAAGGAGATCCAGGCCGCGCGCAACGTCCGCCGCCGGGCGCTGCGAGCCGGCATCAACGAACGCATCGCCCTCGTGGCCGCACCTACCGAGACGCCACGGATCACCGAAGCACCGGCTCCGGCGCCGAGGTCGGCGTTGAAGATCTACAAGGAGGACCTCAGGTGAGCAAGCGCTTCATCGTCACCAAGGAGCACCGCCGCTTCACCGAGTTCGCCGACGCCGTGCGCCGCGGGCACACCATCGGTTTGTGCTTCGGATCAGCCGGCGTAGGAAAGACACTCTCCGCGCGCCGCTACGCACACTACGAGAAGGCTCATGACCTGCTGACCTACTGGGGGCCGCGCTCCGACAACGACGCCAAGATCTACGCCGCCTTGAACCGGAGCCGCACCGTGCTCTACACCCCCAGCGTGCTGACCACCCCGCGGACCCTGAAGGACGAGCTGACCCAAGCCATCACCCGCACCAACATGTGCATCGAGCAGCATCTCGTACCTCCCGGCACGGCCACTCCCGAGGCCTGGGGATGGCGAGACGGCAGGAACTACGTGGAGCTGATCATCGTCGACGAGGCCGAACGTCTGCGCCCCACCGCTCTGGAACTGCTGCGCGATCGCTACGACATCGTCCTGATCCTGATCGGCGTGCCCGGCCTGGAGAAGCAGTTCAGCCACTACCCCCAGTTCTACAGCCGAGTCGGTTTCGCCCACCAGTACCGGTCTCTGGGACAAGACGAACTGCTGTTCGTCCTCGAGAGACACTGGCGATCCCTCGGCAAGACCCTCGACCCCGACGACTTCACCGACGCCCAAGCCATGGCACGGATCACCCGCGGCAACTTCCGGCTCCTCGAACGCCTCTTCCCCCAGATCCAGCGGGTCCTGAAGATCAACGAACTCGACACCATCACCAACGACGTCATCGAAGCCGCACAGAGCACCCTGGTCATCGGTGTCACCTGACCCCGCCACGAAGCGACCGAAGAACCCCGCCATTCAGCAGACGAAGTCACACGTCCACCGAGTTCGGAACGATTTCGCCGAACTTGGCATCCCTCTCGAATTTCTGTCACATTAACTGCTTTTAGCGGGGTCTGCACGACATAGAATAAGTAACGGGTAAAGTGACAAATTTTATGTGGCGGCGATACTTCGGTTCTCATGTCACGTAAACGAACGTATAAATGATGGAGGAGAAACCTGATGCTGGTCGGCTACATGCGCGTTTCCAAAGCCGACGGCTCCCAAGCCACTGACCTGCAGCGCGACGCGCTCCTTGCCGCCGGCATCGAGCCTGCGCAGCTGTATGAAGACAAGGCCTCCGGCAAGAAAGAGGACCGCCCCGAGCTGGTCTCTTGCCTTCGGTCCCTGCGGGACGGGGACACTCTAATGGTGTGGAAGCTGGACCGGCTCGGTCGGGACCTGCGCCATCTGGTCAACATCGTCCACGACCTCACCGAGCGCGGCATCGGGCTCAAAGTCCTCACCGGTCAGGGTGCAGCGATCGACACCACCACCGCCTCCGGCAAACTGGTCTTCGGGATCTTCGCCGCCCTGGCCGAATTCGAACGCGAACTCATCTCCGAACGAACCATGGCCGGCTTGGCATCGGCCCGCGCCCGGGGCAGAAAAGGCGGCCGGCCCTACAAAATGACGTCCGCCAAAGTCCGCCTGGCGAAAGCGTCCATGGGTCAGCCCGACACCAAGGTTGGTGATCTCTGCAAAGAACTCGGCATCACCCGGCAGACGCTGTACCGGCACGTCTCGCCCACTGGAGAACTAAGGCCTGACGGCGCTAAATTGCTCTCCCGAAGCCGGGCGCAGTGAATATTGAGTACGACTGTATGGGCCGGCGCCCAGCGGCACGGAGGGTCCCCTTCACAGGCAGGTGTCTCTCTACCGCTTGCAGGTCCGACACCGCACCCAGTTGCTTGAAATCCAGTGCCAGGTTTGCTTACTAGTTGCAGATGCGGTTGGTGCATCGATCAACCCCGGTGGCGGTTACGGCACTGGGACAGTCGCTGAGCGCGGTGGAACGAAAGGAGCGGCGAATCGTCAGCCGCCGATGATGCCGATAATGGTGCTCACCGCCACGATGGCGGCGACGGCGAACACGAGGATGGCGAAGGCGGTGCGAACGTGTTTGCTGTTGAGTTTGTGTGACAGGCGGCTCGCGGCGAGCGAGCCGGCGATGGCGGGAATTGCGAAGGCCAGTGTTGGGACCCAGTCGATGGTGAAGCCGGTGGCGTGGGCACTGAATCCTGCTGCTGCGTTGATGGTGATGATGACCAGTGATGTTCCGACGGCCTGCGACATCGACAGACCGAGGAACAGCGTCAGTGCCGGAACGATGAGAAAGCCACCGCCGACGCCGAGCAGTCCGGTGAGAAAACCGATCCCAAGTCCGACGGCGGCTGCCTTGGGTAAGCACGATCGCAGGAAGGATCCCTGATCGGAGCCACAGTGTCCGGTTATCTCTGGTGTCTTGGTGAGCATCCGGGCCCCGGCGGCCACCATGATGGCGGCGAAGGCGAGAAGGAGCACCTCTTCGTTCAGGAGCCGGCCGGCGGCGGCTCCGCCCCATGCCGCTGGAATGCCGGCGGCCCCAACCGGCAGTGCGATACGCCAGCTGATACCGGTGCGGATACGGGGGATGACGGCGGCTATGGAGGAGAGTCCGACGACGAGTAGTGAGGTGGGGATGGCGTCGTGGGTGCTCATTCCCACGCCGTAGACAAGCGCGGGAACGGCAATGATGGAACCGCCGGCCCCGACCAGGCCCAGGACCGCTCCGACGAGCAGTCCCAGGGCCAGGGCGGCGGCGATCATGAAGCCTGGGTCTGCGGTGCCGGTCCCCGGGAGGGCAGTTGCAGGATGACTGCTTCGCGGGTTGGCTCCTGAGCCGCGCGGTTCCAGGGCATTGCGGCCAGTGCTTTGCCCATGGCGCAGGTGTTGGTCGCGGCGGAGAAGGTCAGTCCGGTGCCGATGGCCCCGGCGAGCATGCGGAATTTCGGTGAGAGGAACTTGCCGCCGGCGAGCCCGGTCACGACGAGGGAGCCGGCGACCAGGCGGACCTGGCGTTCGAGGTCCCAGCGTTGGGTGCCGTGGACGACGTCGCCGCCGGCGGCCGCGTAGGCGGGAATGCCTCCGGTCAATACATGGGCGGCTTCCACGCCGGCGCCGTTGAGGCGCTGCCGTGCCTGTTCGGCACGCGTGCCGGATTGGCAGACCAGTACGGTGCGTCGGCCGAGCCGCCCTGCGAGCTCATCGGCGTGTTCGGAGAGCAGCGGCAGCGGCACGTTGTATGAGCCGCGGATATGCACCGTTTCGAATTCGGCTCCGCTGCGCACGTCCAACACGATCAGGTCATCGTCGGTGTCGATCCAGGACTGCAGCGTTGCCGCGCCCACGGTATCGATCGTGGGTTTAGGTTGTGTTGAAGTAGTCATACTTTCCTTTGTGCTCAAGGTGTCCCCGCCGCCGGCAAGGACCGGCGGCGGACCGCCGGGATGGGTGGATGCGCCTTTTTAGGGCTTGTGTGTGGGTCGACCTTCGGTTTCCCAGGCGGTCATGCCGCCGGCCATCGTGTCTGCGCGGAAACCTGCGACCAGCAGGTCCACGGCCGCGTGGGCGCTTCGGTTTCCGCTGGCGCAGACGGTGATGACCGGCCGGCCCGCATCGAGTTCTCCAAGACGGGATGCCAGTTGGCCGAGCGGGATGTGCACTGCGCCGGGGATCATGCCTTCGGCGGTTTCAGCCTCTTCACGTACGTCCAGGATGGTCGCAGTATTGCGGCGTGCATTGGCCTCTGCGGTGGTGATTTCGGACATGGCGGTATTTCCTTTCCGGTGATGGTGCTGCCCGGTGTTCTTAGGCGTTGGATGGTTCGTGAGTGGCTGTCCAGGCGCTGTAGCCACCGGTCAGATCCTTAACGTTGGTGTGGCCGAGGGCTCGCAGGGTGCTGGCGCCGACGCTGGAGCGCCACCCGCCGGCGCAGTGTACGAGGACGGGCCGGTCCGCGGGGACTTCGTTGTGGCGCTGCGCCAGTTCTGCCAACGGAATCCGCACGGAACCGGGCACCGCGCCGTCTTCGATTTCACCGGGATTGCGGACATCGAGAACCGTGGCCCCTTCGTTTTGGCGTTCTGTGTCGAAGGTTTCGACGTCGACGCGTTCTCCCCGCTGGACAATGTCGCCGAGTTCGGTGAAGGCGCGTGCCGGTTCGTTGAGGTAACCGGCCACCCGGTCGAAGCCGATCCGGCCCAGCCGCATCGCGGCCTCTTCTTCACGTGACGCGTGGGTGATAAGGACGATCTCCTCATCTGATCCGATGACCATGCCGGCCGTCTCGGCGAAGCGTCCGTCGAGTCCGACGTTGAGAGATCCGGCGAGGTGGCCTTCGGCGAAGTCCTCCGGTGAGCGGGTGTCGAGGATCCGAGCGCCGCGGGCGGCGGCATCCTGCAGGTCCCGTACGGACAGTGCACGGAGGTCACTGGCGGCGCCGATCAAGGGGCGGTCCTGACGGTTCAGTACGGCATCGACGGCAAAGTACTCCGGGATGGCCGGCTGTCCACTGCGGATCATGGCAACGAATTCGTCTTCACCCATCGGCTGGACGGAGAGGTTCATCATCCGCTGCGCACCGATAGTGGACTCGAGTTCATCCGAAAGGTTTTTGCCGCATGCGGAACCGGCGCCGTGGGCCGGCAGCACACGCACGTCGTCGGGAAGCTTCATCAGCACATCATGGATCGACGCGTAAAGGGCACGTGCCAGCTCGTCCGGGTCGGCGCCGACGGCGGCAGCCAGGTCGGGGCGGCCGACATCGCCGATGAACAATGCATCGCCGGTGAGTACCGCATCCGGGCTCGCACCGGACTGTTCGCGTACCAGTACGCTGATCGACTCCCAGGTGTGCCCGGGAGTCTCCAGGATCTCGAGTTCGACCTCACCGAGGGAGACCTTATCGCCGTGGCTGAAGGTGCGGATCTCGTATTCGGTTTCTGCTCGGCGGCCGTAGCCGATCCATGCGCCGGTGGCCTGGGCGAGTTCAAGGTGGCCGGCGACGAAGTCGGCGTGGAAGTGGGTATTGATCACCCCGGTGATCGTCAGGTTGTTCGCCGCCGCGTCGGCGAGGTACTCGCCAATGTCGCGCCGCGGATCGACGACGACCGCCTGACCGCTTCTCTCATCGCCGATCAGGTAGGAGCCATGGGACAGGCAGCCGAGGTAGTACTGATTCACGATCATTATCGTCCTCCAAAGGATTGTCGTTGGTGGGAATGAAGCCAGTCTTACACATACCCTAGGGGGTATGCAATAAGCCCCTGGGGGTATACAATTGAAGGCAAGCACGAAAGACTATGGAGGAACAATGCAACTCGACACCACAGATCTGGGCCCGGTCGTGAACCGGCTCAAGCGTGCACAGGGACAACTTGGTGCCGTCACACGGATGCTCGAAAACGGCAGTGACTGCAAGGATGTGGTGACTCAGCTTGCCGCCGTATCGCGGGCGCTGGATAAGGCTGGATTTGCCATCATCGCCAGCGGGCTTCAGCAGTGCATGAGCCAGGAGGACCCCAGTATCGATAAGAAGGACTTGGAAAAACTGTTCCTCTCCCTCGCCTAACAGCACCCCCGCCCGCACGAATCGTCAAGCAGCACTGCAGGTACAACCAGCAAGGAGCAGCAGATGAGCTACACCCACACGATCACCGTCGACCTTTCCTACACCGACGCCGTGGAACGGACCAAGGAGGCCCTCTCTGAACAGGGGTTCGGCGTCCTGTCGGAAATCGACGTCCGCTCCACCTTCGAGAGCAAGCTGGGCGCTGAGGCCGCAGAGGCGCTCGGCGATTACGTCATCCTGGGTGCCTGCAACCCCGGCCTGGCCCAGCGCGGCCTCACCGCCGAGCCGGATCTGGGGGCGCTGCTGCCGTGCAACGTCGTCGTGCGCCGCGGCCCATCAGCCGGCACCACGGTGGTCCAAGCCATTGACCCGCAAACCATGGTCGAGCTCAGCGACACCGATGCTGTCCGCGAAGTGGCCGACGATGCCGATACCCGGCTGCGCGCCGCATTAGCTCAATTGCCGGCCGCCGCCGGAGCGTAGGAACCCCACCTATTCCATCAGCGTGAACAGTGCCCATAGTGAAGGAGCATCCCATGGACGTCATCACGATCGACACCCCGCAACTGGGCGACCGCAGCTACCTGGTCCACGACGGCACGAGTGCACTGGTGATCGACCCGCAGCGCGATACCGACCGGCTCGAAGCCGCCGTCCGGAATGCGGGGGTGAAAATCACCCACGTTGCCGAAACCCACATCCACAACGACTACCTCACCGGCGGGCTGATGCTCGCCAAGGCTCACGGGGCAGAGTATCTGGTCAACGCCGCCGACCCCGTCGACTACGAACGGACCCCGGTTGCCGACGGGGAGGTCTTCCAGGTCGGCGATCTATCCGTCAAGGCGGTGGCCACGCCCGGGCACACCCACACCCACCTGTCCTATATCGTCAGCGATGGTCAAGGGCAGGCGGTTTTCTCCGGAGGGAGTCTGCTGTATGGCTCCGTTGGGCGCACCGACCTGGTCAGCGACGATGACACCGAGACCCTCACCCGGAACCAGTACGCCTCGGCGCGGCGGCTCGTTGCCGAAGCCGTCCAGGACGCCCCGCTGTATCCCACCCATGGGTTCGGTTCCTTCTGCTCCAGCGGACCTGCCGCCCAGGTTGATTCGTCCACTATCGGCGAGCAGGCCCGGGACAACCATGCTCTGACAGATCCGGACGAGGACCACTTCGTTTCGGAATTGATCGCCAACCTCAGCGCTTACCCTGCCTACTACGCACACATGAGCCCCCTGAACATTGAAGGCCCCGGTCCCGCGGACCTGACAGTGCCAGAGTCGGTCGACGCCGGCGAACTCGGCCGCCGCCTCAACGACGGCGAATGGGTCATCGACCTGCGCAACCGGGTCGCTTTCGCCAGCAACCATCTGGATGGGTCCGTCAGTTTCGAATATGGCGACGGGTCCAGCTTCACCGGATATTTGGGCTGGGTGCTGCCCTGGAACGACAAACTGACACTGCTCGGTACGCACGAAGATGTGGAGAACGCGATCCGGGACCTGTCCCGGATCGGCATCGATTCCCCCGATACTGCCACCGGCGGCGGCCCGGCCGAATGGGCCCATGGAGTGCCAACCGCCAAGTATCCCCGGGTTGGCTGGGATGAGGTTCCCCGCGGCAGCACCGGTGACGAAGTCATTCTTGACGTGCGGCGCACCGACGAGTTCGAAACCTCCCACATTCGAGGGGCCGTCAACATCCCCGTCCATGACCTGCCGTCCCGGATGGGCGACGTCCCGCCACAGCGGCTGTGGGTGCACTGCGCCTCCGGCTACCGTTCCGGCATCGCCGCGAGCCTGCTGCAGCGCGCCGGCAAAGACGTGGTCCACATCGACGCCATGTTCAACGAGGCCGAAAGTGTCGGCCTGCCCATGGCCGAATCGTAACCGCTCCTCACAGCGACAGCCTTCGCGCTGGCTCACCAGGCTCTGCTGTTCCGTGCCCGATTCGCTGCTGCTGCGCTTCGGACAGGCCCAGCCCGGTTAGCGACCGCGATCGAAGAAGCCACCGAAGCTGGGATCGCCGCCGTCTCCATCGGCGGGGCCCCTGCAGCACACGGTCCATCCCGGTGGTGGTGAGCAGGAAATGCCCGCTGCCCAAGGCTTGAGAGGTCAAAACTGGGTTGACACATACCGGCAAGAGACACATAGGACTGAAGATCTGACCATGCACGACCAGAGAGAAGGAGCACGATCATGATGAACGGCGGCGGTATGGGTGGTATGGGATTGATGTGGGTCTTCGGGCTGCTGGTGCTCGCCGGGGTAATCGTGCTGGTGGTCGTGCTGGTAAAGACCCTCTCCGGCAGATCCTCGAACACCGGCGCACCCGATCACGGTCGTGCCCCCGGCGCGGATCCTGGCCGGGGGCGGGAGATCCTCCAGGAGCGCTACGCCCGCGGCGAGTTGAGCGCCGAGGAGTACCGCGAACGGTTGCAGACCCTCGAAGATGACGGCCGGTGAGCCCGCTGACCCGCCGGCAGCTGCTGGCGCTTGGCGCGGCAGGGGCCGGTGCCACCGTCGTCGGCGGGACCGGGCTGTGGTGGACCGCCACCGGCGGCCGCGGGTACACCGGTGGTGAGGACCTGATCGAACCGCAGGTGCTGGCCAGCCGCGAAGGCGTGCTGGAACTGGACCTGACCGCCGCCCAGACACGCATCCAGGTCGGCGGACGGCAGGCATCCGTGAAGGCTTTCAACGGCTCCCTTCCCGGCCCGACTCTGCGCGTGGCACCCGGAGATACAGTGCGGGTTGCGATGACCAACCGTCTGGAGGCGCCGACGAACCTGCACGTGCACGGGATGCACGTTTCCCCGGAAGGCAACGGCGATAACCCGTTCGTGAGTATCGCACCCGGTGGGTCCTTCAACTATGAGTTCGCCTTGCCCGCCGACCATCCGCCGGGCACCTACTGGTACCACCCGCACCGCCACGGCCACGTGGCCGATCAGGTCGCCGCTGGACTCTACGGGGCCATCATCGTTGAGGACACCGAGCCGGTCCCGGTCACCCGGGAGCGGGTCATGGTGGTCTCGGATCTGACCCTGGATGCTTCGGGCAACCTCGCCGAGGTGAGTCAGATGCAACAGATGATGGGCCGGGAAGGTGAGGTCGTGCTGGTCAACGGAGCGGTCCGCCCGCAACTGAACGCCGCGCCCGGGGAGCGGGAACGGTGGCGAATCGTGAACGTCTGCCCCTCCCGGTACCTCCGACTGCGGTTGGAGGGCCAGCAGGTGCGGGTGCTCAGCCGCGACCTCGGCCGCCTGCCGACCCCCGAGGACATCACCGAAGTGGTGCTGGCCCCCGGCAACCGCATCGAGATGCTCGTGGAAACGACCGAGGGCTCCTCCACGCTGGTCGCCGCACCGGTGGACCGCGGCGGCATGGACGCCATGATGGGCGGGACCATGATGGGTGACAACGAGACCGGTAGCGGCGAGCCGGTCGAGCTGCTCACTCTGACAGTGTCCGGAGCACCCGTCCAAAAACCTCCACCTGTGCCTGAAGGACCGGGCCTGCGAGATCTGCGCGGGGAGCCGATCACCGCCCGCCGCACCCTGGACTTCGCCATGGGCATGGGCGGCGGGGCCATGATGGGCAGTGGGGGCGGTGAGGGGGACACCACGATGATGGCCTTCACCATCAACGGCCAGGAGTTCGGCCCCGACCGGGTCGACACCCCCGTGGCGGCCGGGACCGTGGAGGAGTGGACCCTGAAAAACTCCAGTCCCATGGACCACCCCATCCACCTGCACGTATGGCCCATGCAGATCGTCCAGGACGGAAACCGCGACCTCTCCGAACCGAGGTGGCAGGACGTAGTGAACGTCCCGGCCCGCAGCCAGGTAAAAGTCCTCATCGCCTTCGAGGACTTTCCCGGGAAGACCGTCTACCACTGCCACATCCTCGACCACGAGGACCAGGGCATGATGGGCACCGTAGAAGCCCGCTGACCGCGACGTGCGGTGACGACCGTGGCGACACAGTGCTCCGTGCCCTGCGCCGCCAGGCGAAAAAATGAGGGAAGCGCCGAAGAACAAGATCAGCAGGGTCGTCGATCAGAGCGCGGCCTCCAGCAGATAGTGCAGCCGACTTCGGACATTCCGTGCAGCCGACTTCTGAAAATGACATTTGCGCCCGCATGTTTTCGCGATTCGGCATGTCTCGCATCCTTGTGCTTTATCCATGCCCCTAGAATCGGATACTCAACGTCGGTTGCGAGACAGATGAGGTGGACATGGGGAAGCTGATCGGGTATGCCCGAGTCTCGACACGGCAACAAGACGCAGACCGTCAAGTGTCTGACCTCTTGGCCGCCGGCGTGCGGCCTGACGACGTCTATGTCGACAGTGGAGTGTCTGGAGGGCGTGCATCTCGTCCGGCCTTCGACAAAGCGGTGACCGCCCTCGAGGAGGGCGACACGTTGGTCATCACGACGCTGGACCGACTGGGTCGCTCGACGCAGAACATGTTGGTCTTCGCCGAAGCACTGCGGGGGAGGGGGGTGGGGCTACGGGCGTTGAATCTTGGCGGAGGAGACGTGGATACCGCCACTCCGATGGGCTCGATGGTCTTCACCGTCATGGCGGCTCTGGCGCAGATGGAGTTGGAGATCAAGCGGGAGCGGATCACCGACTCGGTGGCCAAGCGCAGGGCTGCTGGCAAGGACCTCGGTGGGCGGCGCCAGACGTTCACCGACTCCCAGATCCGCAATGCCCTCCGGTTGATCGACGGCGGGGAGCCGGCCACCCAGGTCGCCCGGGATCTCGGGATGTCGAGGGCCACCCTCTACCGGCGCATCAGAGAGTTGCCAATACCGACCGTGTGAACCCATAGGGGCTCAGGGATGACGCCGGTTCTCCGTGCTGGGATCTGTGCCTGAACGGTCCGGCTTTTGTTTGATGGCAGAAGTGCGGGGAGTTGTGACAGGTCAGATTGCGGTCGGGTTGGCTGGGGTCCCGGTGGAGGATCGGACGACGAAGTTGGCTGGGACGATCTCGTTCGTGGGCTCGGTGTTCTGTCCGGTCAGGTGCTGGAGGAGCCGCCGGATGGCGTGGACGCCTTGTTGGCGGGCGTGCTGATCGATGGTGGTCAGGCCGAAGGCCTCTCCGATGGGGTGGGCGTCGATGCCGATGACCGACAGATCCCCGGGCACGGTGAGCTCGAGGTCCCTGGCTGCCAGGATTGCCCCGGCGGCCATCTCGTCGGAGGCAGCGAAGATGGCCGTGGGGCGGTCGGTGGGGTCCGCCAGGAGATTCTTGGCCCGTTGGTAGGCGTCGGTGAAGGTGTAGTCGGCGATGAGCGACCACGTGGGTTCGATGGGCAACCCGGCCTTGGTCATCGCCTGTTCGTAGCCGGTGCGGCGGTCGTTGGACATGGGGAAGTAGCGCCTGCCCTCCTCGGCCCCGCCGAGATGGGCGATCCGCCGGTGGCCCAGTCCGATGAGGTGTTCGGTCGCGCGCCGTCCGACGTCGAGGTCGTCGATGCTGATGGTGGACGCACCCACCAGGGGGCCTCCGACTCCGACGAGGGGGATCCCGGCGGAGAACAGCTGCTCTGTCTCCGCCGGATCCAGTTGCAGGGAGACCGCCACGGCCGCGTCCAGTCGCTTGCGCAACAGGAAGTCGGTCAGCACCGTCTCCCGGTAGCGGTCTCCTTCGAAGTTGTACAGGGACAGGTCGTAACCGGCTTCCATGAGGGCGCCGGCCACTCCTTCCAAGACGGTGGAGAAGTACCACCGGTCGACGTAGGGCAGCGCCACTCCGATGTTGCGGCTGCGGCCGCTGGCCAGGCTCGAGGCGTGGTAGGAGACGACGAAGCCCAGCTCCTGGGCGGCCTGCTGGACCCTGGCCCGGGCGCGGGGGGACACCTGGCCGTTGCCGCTGAGTGCACGGGAGACGGTGGCGGTAGATACTCCGGCTCGCGCGGCGACGTCCTGCAATCGCGGAGGGTTCACGGGTATGTCGTCGCGGGGTCGTCCAGGTGCAGCCATGTGCTTTCCTCCGGGTGCAAGAGATAGGGCGTGTCCGTCTCGGGATCGCTGCGCAGCAGCACCGGCAGGTCCGGCAGCTCCACAGCAGTGGTGCCCATGTTCAGCAGTACCAGGACATCATTGTTGAGGAATCCCACGCAGTTGCGTGCGGTGAAGTCCTCGGCCCAGGCCAGGGACCCGCAGCCCAGTCCGTGGGTTCGTCGCAACGCCAGCGCTGCGCGGTAGAGCGACAGCGTGGAGGCGGGGTTCTCGCGCTGGGCCTGGCGGGAGAGTTCCGACCAGTCGGAGGGTTGCGGCAGCCAGGACTGACCGGTGGCGCTGAACCCCAAGGAGCCTCCCGTGGTCGTCCAGGGCAGCGGCACCCGGCAGCCGTCGCGCCCGAGACGGTCGCCCCCGGTGCGGTGATAGGTGGGGTCCTGCCGGACGTCATGAGGCATGGTCGTGTGATCGGGCAGCCCGAGTTCCTCACCCTGGTACAGGTACACCCCACCCGGTAGGCCGAGCATGAGCAGGGAGGCCGCCTTCGCCCGGCGCGTGCCCAGCAGGTGGTCCGGCTGCTCGTCTTCGGGTCCGAGGCCATCGCCTGGGCGGGGCGTGTTCTCGGGCAGACCCAACCGGGTGGTGTGCCGCACGACGTCGTGGTTGGAGAGCACCCAGGTGGTAGGGGCTCCGACCGCGTCGAAAGCCTCGAGGGAGGAGGTGATGATCCGGCGCAGCTCCGTAGGGTCCCACGGAGCCGCCAGGTAGGAGAAGTTGAAGGTCTGGTGCATCTGGTCCGGGCGCACCCAGTCCGCCAGGCGGTCGAGCGGGTCCACGCTGGCCTCAGCGCACAGGATCCGTTCCCCGTCGTATTCCGCCAGCACCTCGCGCCAGCGACGGTAGATGTCGTGGATCTGCGGCTGGCCGAACATCGGGGCGTCGGTGAAGGGGTAGCCCGGGATGCTGCCGCCGTCGGCCCGTCCTCCCCAGTCGGGAAGGCCCCGGGCCTTGATCAGCGCATGGGCTACATCGACCCGGAATCCCGCGACGCCGCGGTCGAGCCAGAAACGCAGGACACGTTCGAATTCCACGCGGACGAGCTCGTTGTCCCAATTGAAATCGGGTTGGGAGGAGTCGAACAGGTGCAGGTACCACTGGCCCGGCTCCCCGTCGGCCTCCACCACCCGGGTCCAGGCCGGGCCGCCGAAGTGGGACTGCCAGTTGTTCGGCGGCAGCTCCCCGGAGGGGTCCTGCCCGTCACGGAAGATGAACAGGTCGCGCTCAGGGCTGCCGGGGACGGCGGTCAGGGCTTGACGGAACAGCGTGTGCTCCACGGAGCAGTGGTTGGGCACCAGGTCGATGATCACCCTGATGGACAGCGCCTCGGCCGCGGCCACCAGTGCGTCGAAGTCCTCCAGCGTGCCGAAGACCGGGTCGACGTCGCAGTAGTCGCTCACGTCGTAACCACCGTCGCGGTGGGGGGAGGGCTGGAAGGGCGAGAGCCAGATCGCATCAATGTCCAGCTGCCCCAGCTGCCCCAACTCTGCGGTGATGCCGGCGAGGTCGCCGACGCCGTCCCCGTCGAGGTCGCGGAACGAACGGGGATACACCTGATAGATCACCGAGGACCGCCACCACTTCGGGTCCTGGTCGCGGGCATGCAGCGGGGTGAGGCGCAGTGACTGGAGCTCACCAGAGGTCGTCGACATGAGCACCATCGTAGGGCTCGCACACCCAAACTGAAAGCGCTTACTTGTCTGAACGGCTCTTTCGGCAACTGCTCTCTCGACCGTGGACACCGAAACTGTAAACGCTTACAGTAGTGATGTGGCTCACCTTAGGATCAGTGTCTTCCGTACTTGGCACTCCTGATCTCCTGTTCGGCGAGGTGTGTCCTAGTACCCCGGGGCTGGGCTTCGACCGCCAACACCGGACCTGACCCAATGGCCGGCCCGACCTCGGATCTCCTCAATGGCAGGGCCTCTGAAAGGAAACCTTGCTCATGTCTTCTGTGCGCTACGCCAACGTGACCTGCCAGTACCCCGGGGCCGAACGCCCCTCGGTGACCGACCTGAACCTCGACATCACCGAAGGGGAGTTCCTCGTCCTGGTCGGGCCCTCAGGGTGCGGCAAGTCCACCACCCTGCGGATGCTCGCCGGCCTCGAGGAGGTCACCGGGGGCAACATCTACATCGGCGACCGCGACGTCACCGACGTCCCCTCCCGGGACCGCGACATCGCGATGGTCTTCCAGAACTACGCCCTGTACCCGCACATGACGGTCGCGGACAACATGGGCTTCGCCCTGAAGATCGCCAAAATCAGTGCCGAAGAAAGAAGGCACCGGGTGGAGGAGGCCGCGAAGATCCTGGACCTGAGCGACTACCTGGACCGCAAGCCCAAGGCCCTGTCCGGCGGGCAGCGCCAGCGCGTGGCCATGGGTCGGGCCATCGTGCGGTCCCCGCAGGTGTTCCTGATGGACGAGCCTTTGTCGAACCTGGACGCGAAGCTGCGGGTGCAGACCCGCACCCAGATCGCCTCCCTGACCCGCCGACTCGGTGTCACCACGGTGTACGTAACCCACGACCAGGTGGAGGCGATGACGATGGGCGACCGAGTGGCGGTGCTCAAGGACGGGCACCTGATGCAGGTCGACACCCCGCGGGCGCTCTACGATCGGCCGGCCACGGAGTTCGTGGCCGGGTTCATCGGCTCCCCGGCCATGAACCTCTTCCGCGTCCCGGTCACCGAGACCGGGGCCCAGCTGGGCACGGTGCGGATCCCGCTGAGCCCCGCCCAGCGCTCCGCCCTGAGGGGGCCCCAGGTTACGGTCGGGATCCGCCCCGAGGACCTCGCCCCGGCCGCCGAGGGCACCGGCCTGCCGATCGTCGCGGACGTGGTCGAAGAACTCGGCGCCGACGCCTTCGTCTACGGCCACCTCGCCCCAGTGACCGCCGCCAACGCGATCGTGCCCGTGGACCCCACCGCAGGAACCACCGACGAGTCCACCAGCAACGAGTTCATCGTTCGGGTCGAGGGCCGCACCCCGCCGCGGGCTGGGTCCACCATCTGGGTCGCCCCGAACTTGGAGCACGTCCACCTCTTTGACGCCGCCACCGGTCGGCGTCTGCCCGAATGACCACCAGCCCCGCGCGTACGCCGCCGACTGACTACGACGACAATGAGGAATGCCACTATGAAACACATCCACCGGGCGGCCGTCGCGGCCGGTGCCGTGCTCCTGCTCGCCGGGTGCTCATCGGCGCCCACGGCCGGGGTCGCCGGCCTGGGCGGCGGGCCGGGAAGCATCAAGATCCAGGCGGGAGCCGACGAAATCCCTGCCCTGCAACAGGTCGCCGAGACCTACACCGCCGATACCGGGGTGGAGGTGGAGTTCGTCCAGCGCGAGATCAATGCCCAGGCCATCTCCAACTTCATCTCGCAGTCCCCCACCGGGCAGGCACCGGACATCATCGTCTCCCCGCACGACAACCTCGGGCAGCTCGCCGCCAACGGCGTGGTGGCCCCCGTGGAGATGGGCGAGCGGGCCCAGGAGTTCACCGAGAACGCCCGGGACGCCGTGGTCTACAACGGGGTCAGCTACGGGGTGCCCTACGCGATTGAGAACGTGGCGCTGCTGCGCAACAACGAGCTCACCACCGAGGACCCGGCCACCTTTGATGAGCTGCGGACGATCGGACACCGGCTCATGGAGGAGCGGGGCATCGAGTACCCGTTCACGGTCAGCCAGTCCCCGGAGGCCGGGGACCCGTACCACCTGTACGCCCTGCAGACCTCCTTCGGGGCCGAGGTGTTTGAGCGCACCGAGGAAGGCGAATACACAAGTAACCTCACGATGGGTGGCGAGGACGGTCAGGATTTCGCCCGCTACCTGCAGGACCTCGGGGCCACCGGCGACCTGCAGACTTCCATGACCCCGGACATCGCCAAGGAATCCTTCCTCAACGGCCAGTCGCCTTTTCACATGGGCGGGCCGTGGGAGCTGACCGATGTCGAGGCCGCCGGGATGGACGTGAGCGTCCTGCCGGTGCCCCCGGCCGGTGACGAGCAGGCACGCCCCTTCGTGGGCGTCCAGGCGTTCTTCGTCAACGCCAACGCCCCCAACCCGGTCGCGGCCCAGGACTTCGCGGCCAACTACCTCACCCGCCCCGAGTCTCAGACGGCCATGTACGAGAGCACGGGCCGGCCCCCCGCCAGCCAGATCGCGGTCGAGCGCATGGAGGGTGACCCGCTGCGCTCGTCCTACGCCGAGATCGCCGAGACGGGCCTGCCCATGCCGGCCATCCCGGAGATGGGCGCGGTGTGGAGCTTCTGGGGTACCACGGAGAACGCCATCGTGGACGGCCGCGGGGACCCCGTGGAGCTGTGGGACCGCATGATCGACAACATCGAAGGACAGATCTGATGAGCACACACACCACCGCACGGGGCGCCACCGCCGCCCGTGGCGAGGCGGGCAGGGGCGCCGGGCTCGGCGCTCCCCTCGACCTGCGCGACTCGCACTCCCGAGGATTCGGCTTGGGCTTCGTGGTCAAGCTCGTCCTCATGGCACTGATCAACGCGTTCGGCCTCTACGGCATCCTCGCGGCCTGGGCCGCCGGAAACTGGGGCATCCTGGCCTTCCTCGTCGTCGCCTTGGTCGTGGCCGACCTCGTGTACTTCCTGCCGACCCGGAAGATGCTGCCCGCCAAATACCTCTACCCGGGGCTGATCTTCCTGCTGATCTTCCAGATCTTCGTGGTGCTCTACACGGCAGCCACGGCGTTCACCAACTACGGAGACGGCCACAACGCCACCAAAGCGGCGGCGATCAGCCAGCTCACCACCACTTACGAGCAGCGTGTGGAAGGCTCCGCGCCCTACCCCGTCACGGTTGTGGAGCGCGGCGCTGGACTGGCCCTGGCCACGGTGCAGGAGGGCCAGGTGCTCGTTGGCACCGCCGAGCAGCCGCTGGCCCCGGTCGGGGACGCTGCGGTCACCGACGGCCGCGTCGCCGAGGTGCCAGGCTACGAGGTCCTCTCCTACACCGAGGTCCTCGGGGCGCAGGACCAGCTCTCCGAGCTGCGGGTCCCGGTGAGCGAGCAAGCCGAGGACGGCGCGCTGCGCACCGATGACGGCCGCACCGCCTACGCTTACGACCCCACCCTGGTCTATGACGAGGGCGTCGACGCGATGGTCGCCGACGACGGTACCGTGTACACCAACAACAGTGAAGGTGCCTTCGTCAATTCCGACGGCGAGGCCCTCAGCCCGGGCTGGCGCGTGTTCGTGGGCCTGGACAACTTCGCGGCGATCTTCGACCCGGCGATCCTGGGCGGACCGTTCCTCGCCGTGACCCTGTGGACCTTCACCTTCGCCATCCTCTCCGTGGCCCTGACGTTCTTCCTCGGGCTGCTGCTGGCGATCTTGTTCAACGACGAGAAGCTGAAGTTCCGCAACGTCTACCGGGCGATCATCTTCCTGCCCTACGCCTTCCCCGCGTTCCTCTCCATTCTGATCTGGGCCGGGCTGCTCAACACCGACTACGGCTTCGTCAACGAGATCCTGCTGGGTGGGGCCGGGGTTCCCTGGCTGGACAACCCCTGGCTGGCCAGAATCTCGCTGCTGCTGGTGAACCTCTGGCTGGGCTTCCCCTACATGTTCCTGGTGACCACCGGCGCCCTCCAGGCCATCCCCGGCGAGCTCTACGAGTCGGCCGAGATGGACGGGGCCGGCCCGGTGCGCCAGTTCGGCTCGATCACCCTGCCGATGCTCATGGTGGCGGTGGGACCGCTGCTCATCGCGTCCTTCGCGATGAACTTCAACAACTTCAACGTGATCTACCTGCTCACCGGCGGTGGCCCCCAGGACGTCGAGTCCACCACCGGGGTAGGTGCGACGGACATCCTCATCTCGTTCGTGTACAAGATCGCGTTCGCCGGCGGCAGCAACGACTACGGTCTGGCCGCGGCCCTGTCCATCCTCATCTTCATCATGGTGGCCGTCATCTCCGGACTGACGTTCCGCCGCAGCAAGGCTCTCGAGGAGATCAGCTGACATGTCCACTCCCACCACGCCCCCGCCGGGCGACCGCCCCGGCCCCGACGGCTCGAACCGCGCCCCCTGGGCCGCGGCCATGGCCGCCCCGTCCATCGGCACCTCGAACACGGTCCAGCCGACCGGCTCCCTGCGACCGGCGGGCACCGGAACCGCGGCGCCCCGGCCCCGGCCCGGTGCCGGCCGGCGCTTCGCCCGCGGCGGGTGGAAGCACCTCGCAGCCATCGCGGCGTGCGTCTTCGCCCTGTTTCCGCTGGTCTACGCGTTCTCGGCGTCACTATCGGCCTCGGGATCGCTGCTGGGGTCTAACCGGCTGTTCTCCGACGTGACCGGCGCCAACTACACCAACCTGCTCAACGACCCGCAGAACCCCTACCTCACCTGGTTCGCCAACTCGATGTTCGTCTCGGTCACCACCGCCGTGGGCACGGTGCTGATGGGCGCGGCGGCCGCCTACGCCTTCTCCCGGTTCCGCTTCCGCTCCCGCAAGGGAGGGCTGATGACCCTGCTGATCATCCAGATGTTCCCGCAACTGCTGGCGTTCGTGGCCATCTTCCTGCTGCTCTTCGCCATCTCCGAGGTCTACCCGTTCCTGGGCCTGAACTCCCGGCTGGGCCTGGTCGCCGTGTACCTGGGCGGGGCGCTGGGGGCGAACACCTTCCTCATGTACGGCTTCTTCAACACCATCCCCAAGGACCTGGACGAAGCCGCCGAGATCGACGGCGCCTCGCACGCCCAGATCTACTGGACCATGATCCTGCCCCTGGTCACCCCCATCCTGGTGGTCGTCGGCATGCTGTCCTTCATCGCGTCCTTCTCGGACTTCCTGCTCGCCCAGATCGTGCTGCAGGACCCGGAGAAGTACACGCTGGCCGTGGGGCTCTACCAGTTCGTCTCCGTGCAATTCGGCGAGAACTGGGGCGTGTTCACCGCCGGAGCGATCCTGGCCGCCATCCCCGTCGTGGCGCTGTTCCTGTTCCTGCAGCGCTACATCGTCTCCGGCCTGACCGGAGGTGCCGTCAAGGGCTGATACCGGCCGTGCGCCCGCCGCACACGCCCCGCACCACCCCAAAGAGTGACCAGCCACTCCACTCACCGCACTCGAACCGTGCAGCGACCGCCCGTCGCTCCACGGTTCGAGTACTGCGGTAAGGGCCTCCACTACGGACGCCTGCCCCAACCCTCAGCCTCGGAGAGACCGGGCAACTGCTTGCATGGCCCGTGGACCATCGGGCGCCACAGCAGCTGAACGTCCTGCGCTTTACATATGGCCCGGTTAGCGGCGGACCGTGCTGCGGTAGCGGTTACTCGCTGACTTCTTCGATCTCGGCGGGCCAGGTGTATGCGTGGCCGGGGACGGCGACGATGATGGTGTGCTTGATCTCTTGTCGGGCGAGCCGGTCGTGCAGCTCGGCGGCGGTGGTGAGCGTGGACTCCGGGAGAGGACCATCCGGAAGCGCCCCGAAGTCGTCCCGGGTTTCTGCCCAGAAGCTCAGGCGGCCGTCCTCGCCTCCGTAGCCGATGTCCAGGGTGCGGATACCTTGGGCGTCCCCCAGGCGTGCGCCGGCGACGATGTCCGCGGCGGTGACCTGGCCCATGCCCGTGGGCTTCTCGGCCAGCACGGTGGTGTTGCCCTCCTGACCGATGAGCTGAACGTCATCGGGCATCACCTGGCGGGCGTCCAGGAACCCCTGGACCGAGGCCTCCGAGGTGAAATCCACCTCGCGGTAGCCAATCAAAGTGATCGCCGGGCCGGGTCCGGGCGCATCTCCGGTCACCAGGCGGTCCGTGGCGGCCCGGGCCGCGTCGGTCCACTGGCGGGCCAGCGGCAGCACCGACACGGGCCCCTTCCCAGCCTCGAGGCGATCGGAGCCGGAGGTGACGAGGACTTTCCAGGTGGCCGGCTCCACCGGGAAGGTCACCGCCTCGGGGCCCTCCTCGGGACCGACGCGGTGGCCCTGCTCCACCGGCCAGTCGTGCTCCGTGATGATCCGGTGAGCCTCAGGAAGAAGTTCCAGCAGCCAGGCCTGGTCCGTGTCCTCGTCCAGGTCCAGTTCCAGGGTTCCGGACCTGGGCGGCCAGGCTCCGTGCAACGAGCGGTTGACCCAATACGGGGTGTCCACCGTCAGCACCGCCCGATCCACGCCCTCGAGCCGATCCAGCTGCCGCTCCACGCTCTTGAGGCTGCGCCACCAGGGGTCGAATGGGGTGGTCACGCTCATCTGACTCCAGAGGAATACTGTGCCGGCCACAGCACAGAAGAGGAACACCCCCACCAGGGCGAGAACGGTGCGCCTCACGGCGCGGTGGCGCGCGGAGACGTCGACGAAGGGTGGCACCTGCTCAGCGTAGGACGCACTCAGGCGTTCGGACGGTCATGGGCGCCGTGGCCAGAACCGCTGACATTCGCATCAACGGCGAGATATGCACCGTTGCAGTTGGGGTTCCGGTGTGAGCACTAAAGGCGTTTCCCCGGTGCAGCGGGGGCATGACATTGGTTGTCGAGCCAGGTGTGATTGCGGGCAGACTGTGCTCATGACTCCTGCCCGTCCTGAGCATCCGTCCATGGCCGACCGACTGGTTCATCTGGCCGGCCAGGCCCCGGCTGCGCTCGGCCTGGGCTCCTCACCGGGCGACGGAGACGAGGTGCGTCTGCTGGGGCATGGGGAGAGCTTCGCGGCGTGGTTACTGGAGGCCGGCGAGCAACGGGTGGTGGTGCGGATCGCCCGGCGTCCGGTGGAGGAGCTGCCGCGGCCGATGCAGGAGGAGTTCCACGGGCTGAGCCTGGTGCCTGAGGGCATCGGCCCGCAGGCGCTGGTGCTGGAGGAGTCGGTGGACAATCCGTTGGGTGCTCCGTACATGGTGGTCGGTTTCGTGCCCGGCCGTGTCCTTCCACCGGGGCAGTGGACCCCGGGGCTGGTCCAGGCCCACGCCCAGCAGATGGCTCGTCTGCATGCCCAGCGCTTCGACCGCTGCGGTGAACTGACCACACCGGAGGAGGAACGCCGAGAGACGGTGGATATCGCCGGTCAGTTCGCCGCCGGGCTGGAGTGGTGGTCGGACAACCACCCGGGGGTGATGAACGAGCCCGACGTGACACGCCTGGCGCGGAAGGTGGGGGCGTATCTGCAGGACGCACAGAAGGTTTTCAATCGGTTGGAGTCCTTCGCGCTGATCCACGGGGATCTGTTGCTGCCCAACATCCTCGTCGAGGGGGAGACCGGGGTGCGGTACATCGATTGGGAGTGGTCGGAGATCGGGGACCCCGCCCAAGACCTCGCTTACCTCGGTGGGCGGATCACGGTGGAGCCGTGGCATCTACCCATGACCCGGGCCCAGACCCGGGACCTGATCGAGGTCTACCTGGCGGCCAGCGAGCACCGGGCGGCCACGGGCACCGTGGAGGAAATGATGATCCGCTGTGATGCTTGGGAGGTCTACGAACGGTTCCTCACGTCTCTGCATCACCGCAGCCTCCTGGCCGGCCGCCCCGACCTGACCGAACAGGAGCGGAACTTGTACGCCAGTGCGGCTGCCCACGTTACCCGGGAGTTGGGCCGCCGGTTCGGCTGAGGTCCTCCGGATAGGGTCGTTCCATGGCAGAGGAGATGTTGACCGGCGGCAACTCCACCACCGTCGTGCGGGTCGACGACAGTGTCCGCCGCACTGTCGGACCCTGGACCCCGGCGGTGCATGCACTGTTGAGTCGGTTGCGGGCGGAAGGGATCACCGAGGTCCCGGAGCCTCGCGGGGTGGACGAGGACGGCCGGGAGGTCCTGTCCTACATCGTCGGGGTGGTTCCCGGCTATCCGCTGCCCGAGTGGGTGTGGGCGGAAACGGTCCTGGCGGCGGCCGGGAGGTTGCTGCGCCGGGTCCACGACGCGTCCACCGCGCTGGTAGGGGAGGACCTGGTCTGGCAGCTGCCCACCCACCACCCGGTTGAGGTGATCTGCCACAACGACTTTGCCCCGTACAACCTGGTGTTCCGCAACGGTCGGCTGCGCGGGGTGATCGACTTCGACACGGCCTCCCCGGGCCCCAGGATCTGGGACCTCGCCTACCTGGCCTACCGGTTGGTGCCTCTGACCGATGACGCGCACGACGGCGGCCCGCCCGCACCCGAGCGTGCGGGTCGCCTCCGGTTGCTGATCGACTCCTACGAAATGCCCTACGAGCCCGCAGAGTTGCTGGCTGCGGTGGCGGCACGTCTGGAGGAACTCGCGGCGTTCACCGACGCACGAGCCGCCGAGACCGGCCGGGACGACTTCGCCGAGCACGCCGCGATGTATCGCCGCGATCGTGACCGGGTGCTGGCCACCGGTTGACTCTCTTCCTGGTGGCGCACCGCTTGGAGCGGCGGTCACTGATAGGTTCCCCATCATGAAGACGGTGTGAGTGTCTGCCCTGTGAACGAGGAATCCCCGAGTACGTCAGGAGCACCACCATGTCTCATCCCTCTTCCGCACGCCCGCTGCAGGGCAGGACCGCCCTGGTCACCGGGGTCTCCCGCCGCCGCGGCATCGGCTACGCGGTGGCCGTGGAGCTCGCTTCCCTGGGGGCGAGCGTGTTCTTCCACCACTACAGCCCCCATGACGCGGACCAGCCCTGGGGCGCCGATGACCTCGATGCGGTACGCGCCGGCATCCGGGCCGCTCTGCACGACGGGGCCCTCGCCGGCGACGTCTCCACGGACTTGAGGGACCCGGACACCGCTGAAAACCTCGTCGAGCAGGCCCACGCCCTGACCGGGCGCCTGGACATCCTCGTCTGCAACCACGCCCGCAGCGGCGGCGACGGGTCCATCCTGGACATGACCGCCGAGAACCTGAACGCCTTCTGGGACACCAACACCCGCTCCACCCTGCTGCTGACCCGGCACTTCGCCCACCGCCACGCCGCCACGACTGCTCGATCCGCCTCAGCGCGGCCCGGCGACCGCATCGAAAAAGCCGGGCCCGTCGATGAACGGGCGGCGGGCCGGGTGTTCTGGATGACCTCGGGCCAGGGCCAGGGGCCGATGCGCGGTGAGGTCGCCTACGCCACCAGCAAGGCCGCTCTGGCCGGGGCAACTCCCACGGTGGCCGCGGAACTGCTCGAGCTCGGAATCGTGTTGAACACCATCAACCCGGGCCCGGTCAACACCGGCTACCTCGACCCCGGGACCACCGACCGCTCCCTGGAGGAGATCGAGACATGGCGACAGGCCACCCCCTTCGGCCGCTGGGGGCACCCGAGAGATCCCGCGCGGCTGATCGGGTGGCTGGCCACCGACCAGGGCGTGTGGGTCGCCGGGCAGGTCATCACCACCGACGGAGGCATGAGCCTGACCTGAACGCACCATGAGGCCCGACAACTCCACCCTGACGAGAACAGCCGTCCCACTGCTGAAGCTTCGGCTGACTACTCCGCCCACGGCGTTACGGTGAGGGTTCCCGTCGGACGTGGCGGCGGTGTCCTAGAAGAGGTGCATGGCGCCGTCGCGGACCGGTAGCGACCATGTCAGGGAGATCAGGGCGCTCGAGACCGCGGCGTTATGCTTCACGGGTGACTCCAGAGGAACTATCCGCCGCCATTTCCGCTTGTTTGCAGGCCGCCGTCGAGGCCGGTGACTTCCATGTCGACCTCCCGTCGGAGGTGCGTGTGGAGCGACCGAAGAACCGGGAGCACGGTGACTGGGCCACGAACATCGCCCTGCAATTGGGCAAGAAAGCGGGAATGAACCCGCGCGAGCTCGCCCAGATCCTCCGCGACCGGCTGGCCGGCATCGACGGCGTCAAGAGCGTCGACATCGCCGGACCGGGCTTCCTCAACATCACCCTGGACGCCGGCGCGGCGGGGGAGCTCGCCCGCACCATCGTCGAGGCAGGGTCCGCCTATGGCACCAATGACGCCCTGGCGGGCCACACCATCAACATGGAGTTCGTCTCGGCCAATCCCACCGGGCCATTGCACCTGGCCCACACCCGCTGGGCCGCACTGGGCGACTCGATCGCCTGTGTGCTGCGCGCCAGCGGCGCGGCGGTGACGGCGGAGTACTACATCAATGACGCCGGAACGCAGATGAACACCTTCGCCGCCTCCGTCCTGGCAACCATCAAGGGCCGACCGATCCCGGAAGGCGGCTATCCGGGGCAGTACATCGCCGACCTTGGCCGCCAGGCTCTCACCGCCCGGCCGGAGCTGGCGGACATGGATGATGAGGAGGCGCTGCCAATCGTCCGGGAACTGGCCTATCGAGCGCAGATGGCCGACATCGAGGAGACCCTGGCCGACTTCGGGGTGCACTTCGACGTGTTCTTCTCCGAGTCAGCCCTGCACGAGGGCGCAGCGGTGGGGCAGGCGGTGGACCGCCTGCGGGAGCAGGGACACGTCTTCGACCTCGATGGTGCCGTCTGGCTGCGCACCACCGACTTCGGCGACGACAAGGACCGGGTCCTCATCCGGGCCAACGGTGAGCCCACGTACTTCGCCGCAGACGCGGCGTACTACCTGTCGAAGAAGGACCGCGGGTTTGAGCAGAAGATCTATCTGCTCGGCGCCGACCACCACGGCTACATCGGCCGGTTGCAAGCCATTGCCGCCTGCGCCGGGGACGACATGGAGCACAACATCCAGGTGCTCATCGGCCAGATGGTGTCCGTGAACGGAGCCCGCCTGTCGAAGCGGGCCGGGAACATCATCGAGCTGCGGGATCTGTTGCAGTGGCTCGGCAAGGACGCGCTGCGATACTCCCTGGGCCGATCCTCGGCGGACTCGGCGATGTCCATCGACCCGCAGCTGCTGCAGAAGAACACCAACGAGAACCCGGTGTTCTACGTCCAGTACGCCCATGCCAGGACCCACGCCGTCGCCCGCAATGCGGAGTCGACCGGCGTGGACACCAGCAGCTTCGACGCGGCGACGCTGAACCATCCCACCGAGAGCGACCTGCTGGCAGCGCTCGGGCAGTTCCCCGGCGTGGTCGCCCAATCGGCGACCTTCCGGGAACCCCACCGCGTCGCCCGCCACCTCGAAGTCATCGCCGGCACCTACCACCGCTGGTATGACGCCTGCCGCATCGCTCCCCAGGGCGACGCACCGATCCAGGACGTGCACAAATCGCGCCTGTGGCTGAACAACGCCACGCAACAGGTCCTGGCCAACGGCCTCGACCTCCTCGGCGTTTCCGCACCCACGAGGATGTAACCAAGTACGTAGCAATCTGTCCCGTGACTGTTCAGGAGAGGTTCGTCTTCGAACCTGCGGCCTGGTCAGCGGCAGCGCCGGTCGCCGGTGGGGCGTCCCTAGCATTGGGGCATGCGCCTGCGAGAGACCAGCTCAGCCGATTTGGACGTCTTCCTGAGTTGGGTGCCCTCTGAGGCCGACATGGTGCTCTGGTCCGGGCGGACCTTCAGATGGCCTCTGGATCGGGGGCAGCTGGAGACTTATCTGCAGCATGATCAGCGCCGGTATTGGACCGGGTTGGACCCCTCCTCCGGGGATCCAGTCGGTCACGCCTCGTTGCTCGTCGATGTCGACGCACACATGATGCGGCTCGGGTGCATCCTCCTCGACCCGGACGCTCGAGGGCGCGGTCTGGGGCGGGAACTGATTGGCACAGCGGTGCGCACGGGCTTCGAGGTCACGGGGCTGCCGGTCATGAAGCTCGGTGTCTACGCGCACAATGTCTCCGCCCGGCGCGTGTACGAGAGCCTGGGGTTCCAGGAGACTGGGCGGGTGCGCAGCACCGAGGTGGGCGGCCAACCCTGGCACGCCCTGGAGATGCAGCGGCGACGACCCAGCTGACCCCGCCCATGGGCGCCGATCCTTTCCCCCGGTGCCCGAGCCGTCGCGGGAATGCGGCGTCGCGATGGGGCTTCGTCTATGGCCGCAAACTGTCGGCACGGTCGCCGTGCTTGTGCACGTAGTCCTTGATGCCGGCGGTGACGCCCTTGCGCACCACCCAATACAGCAGCCACAAGGTGATGGCGACCATGAGCAGCCAGATGAATAGGCCGAGGAACGCTCCGAAGCCAGCGACGTCCATCATGAGGAACCTCCTGGGGTAGGTCTTTCCACGCTATAGAGGATTGCCGTGTTCCTCTCCACCCCGCCCCTGCTGTGCGTGTCGGCCGTTCCTCCCGTGTTCCGCGCCTCGTGCGTTGGCTTCACATCCCGGCCCGGCGGCAGGACTGGGTGGGTGTGGAGGCTCAGTAGGTGGTGCCCATGGCCTCGCGGACTTCGGCGAGGGTGGCCTCGGCGATCTCGTGGGCTCGTGCATTGCCGCGGCCCAGGACGTCGCGAACCAGGTGCGGGTCCCGGCCCAGTTCCTGACGGCGTCGCCGGTGGTCGGTGAGGAAGTCGTTGACGGCCCCGGTGGTGAGCTGTTTCAGGCGCCCGGCCCCGGCGTCGCCGACCTGCTCGGCGACCTGTTCCGGGGTGGTGCCCCGGCACAGGGCCGCGGTGGACAGCAGCGCGGAGACCCCGGGGCGGGTTGCTGGGTCGAAGGTGATCCGACGCTCGGCGTCGGTGACGGTACGCCGGATCACCGCCGCGGTCTCCTCGGCGGTCATCGACAGGGCGATGGTGTTGCCGTAGCTCTTGGACATCTTCCGCCCGTCCAGTCCCGGTACTTCCGGGGCGGCGGTGAGCAGGGCATCGGGCACGGGGAAAACGGGCCCGTAGCGGTCGTTGAAGCGCCGGGCGATGACCCGGGTGATTTCCACGTGGGGCAGGTTGTCCTTGCCCACGGGCACGAGATTGCCCTTGCAGAAGAGGATGTCAGCGGCCTGGTGCACCGGATAGGTCAGCAGCAGCCCGCTCAACGCCCGGCCGGAGGCGGCGGCCTCGGCCTTGACCGTGGGATTGCGGTGCAGCTCGGCCTCGGTGACCAGACTCAGGAAGGGCAGCAGCAGCTGGTTCAGCGCCGGTATCGCCGAGTGGGTGAAGATCGTGGTGCGCTGCGGGTCCAGCCCGGCGGCCAGGTAGTCCAGCACTGCACTGTGCACGTTCTCCTGCACGCGGGCGGTGGTGTCGCGGTCGGTGATGACCTGGTAATCGGCCAGCACCAAGAACGTCTCCACCCCGGCCTGCTGCAACCGGAGGCGTTCGACGATGCTGCCGAAGTAGTGACCCAGGTGCAGAGCCCCGGTAGGGCGTTCCCCGGTGAGCACCCGGAAGTTCTCCGGGGCCTGGTCGATGGTGCGGGTCAGTTCGGCTGAGCGCTGCTCGGCAACGGCGAACGAGTCCATGTGCGTGCTCCTGTCAGACAAGGAGCTGCACGCAAGGCCGTGGCGGTGGGGCACGGGCTGCTGTGCAGCCCGTGGTCATGCTTCAACCGGCTGCTATCGCAGCCACCACCACGCCAGACGGTTGAAGATCATGCCCATACTCTGCGCACACGGCGCACCAACCACCGTGGGGATCAAGGGCAGGTGGCTCATCGCCACCACTCGCTTTACATATGGCCGGTTCTCGGTCGTGTCGTTATCTGTCTGAAAGGCGTTTTCGGGATAGAAGTGCATATCTGGGCATGCCCTGCCTGGATGTACATGGCGACGTGCTCCGGTCTCTGCATCCTACTGGTGCTCTTTGGGTAGAGAGTTCGGGTGAGTGAGTCGACGATCTGCGGTTCGGCCGAGAGCTTGACTGTACTCCAGTACTTCATCCCCGTGTGCCTGTCAGGTCCTACTCGCAGCATGGCCGCGGCAACCGCGGGGATGTCCTCGTGAGTCGCGACATCGCCACCCACCGTGCTCAAACCCGCCCGGAAACGTGAGCAGGACGCCATGAACACCAATTTCTCCCCTGGGGATCTGGACACCGCTCGCGAGCGACTGCGCGACGTCATCAAGGGACTGGCCGTAGTGCGCTGAAACGTGACGTTGGCCAGCGACAGTCAGGCCGATTACCACGTGGATCTGCGCCATGTGACCCTGCATCATGAGGCCTCGCGTTACGTCGGGCAGGTCATGTTCAGCCTGACGGCAGAAGACCGGAGCGAACGTTGTGGCTGTGGCCGTGATCGTGGATCGCCGCACGGGTGCCAAGGAACGCATCGAGGAGTACACGGGAGTGCCCTGCCTGTACGCCTACTCGAAGGACGAGCTGGGGCTTGACTGACCCGGCCACCACTTCTGAAGCCAATGTCGAACACGTGGTGGGCGTGGGCCCATGGGAAGGTCCGCGGCCGGAGGGTGAGCACTGGGATCGTGAGTTACTCGCGGACGGTTACCGCTACTGGGCCATGGACGCGATCATCGCGGACTTGGACACGCGGCGTCATGAATTCCACGTGGCGGTGGAGAACTGGGAACACGACTTCAACATCGGTTCCGTAATCGGTGCTGATCGAGATGATCGACCTACTCAAGAAATGCGTTCTGGTGCTCGGGAGGTAGGGTCTGATGGCGTCGAAGTCACCTACGAGTCCTTTTGTGGCCAGTGCTACCTCACCGAATCCGGCGGCCGCCTTGGCTGACGGCTTCCGCCCAGCTGACGGAGCGCGTTCAACGGTCAATCTCGATCGCGAAATACCAAAGTTGCGCGGACACGACAAAAGGGGCCTCGCGATGTCGAATTCCGAAGCGCGCGTGTGCCCCTCTACTTCCAAGGCATAGCTCACCCCGGGGCTTGCGGCAAGACCCCCGGAGAGCGGGATGATCAAGCTCCTTCCCCACCCGATTTCCGCTTTCGGAGCTGATGACATGCATCCCGTGGCCACTTCCATCTTCACCCTGCCCGATCACCTGGCCGCCAAAGCCGATCCGCAGCTCATTGCCCGCGACGAGCAGCACCTGCGCGCCGTGGCGACTGCACTCCAGGACTACATCTCTGAACTGACCGCTCGGCTCGACGCCGCTCGCAAAGCCCCCGGCGGGGCAGGCCAGGCCGCTCTGGACCGGGACCAGGACATCCACCGCCTCACGGGCCGCCTCCGCGTGTTGCGCCGCTTCAACTCCGACCTGTGCCTGGGCCGCATGGTGGCCGGCGATTCTGATGCCGACGACGCCGCCGAACCCACCTATATCGGCCGGCTCGGGTTGACCGACCGTTATAGCCAGCGGCTCCTGGTCGATTGGCGGGCGCCGGCCGCCGAACCGTTCTTCGCAGCAACCCACGCCAACCCGATGGGATTGATCAGTCGCCGCCGTTATCGCTGGACCAGCGGCCACATCACGGACTTCTGGGACGAGGTGTTCACCCCGGAGGGCCTGGAAGGCAACGCGGCACTCGACGATCAGTCCGCCTTCATCGCGAGCCTGGGTGGCAGCCGGTCGGAGGCCATGCGCGATGTGCTGGGCACCATCCAGGCCGATCAGGACGCCATCATCCGTGCCGGGTCGCGGGGCGCCCTGGTGGTGGATGGCGGTCCGGGTACCGGCAAGACCGTGGTGGCCCTGCACCGCACGGCGCACCTGCTGTATTCGGACGCGCAGGTGAGCGAACATCGCGGGGGCGTGCTTTTCGTGGGCCCGCACCGCCCCTATCTGGCCTACGTAGCGGATGTCCTTCCCAACTTGGGCGAGGACAGCGTGCGGACCTGCACACTCAACGATCTCCTGCCCGAGGGACTCGCCGCCACGGAAGAATCCGATCCGGAGGTGGCTCGGCTGAAGTTCTCAGCCGAGATGGTCAACGCGATCGAACCCGCGGTGGCCCTGTACGAGAACCCTCCGACCGAAGGGATGGAGATCGACACACCATGGGGCGAAGTGTGGCTCAGTTCGTTCGACTGGGCCGAGGCCTTTTCGGCCCCGGACCCCGGGACGCCCCACAATGAAGCGCGCGGGCTGATCTGGGAATCGGTGGTCGAGATCCTCACGGACAAGGTGCGGGACCTCGGGGAGGACGCGAGCGACGTCGGCGTAGACCCGAACGAGGATGTGGACGGTGAATTCAACGCCTACGGTCTCACTCGTGAGGATTCCGCGGCCCCGTTCCGCCGTGCGATCAGCCAGAACCCCGAACTGAAGCGAACGTTCGGCCGCGCCTGGCCGCTGCTCCATGCCACCGACCTGGTGGGTGACTTGTGGGAGGTTCCGGCGTACCTGCGCATGTGTGCCCCGTGGCTCGAGCCGCGCCAGATCCAACTGTTGCGACGTGCCGACCCGCGCGCCTGGAACACGGCCGACCTCCCCTTGCTCGACGCCGCACGCCAGCGGTTGGGTGACCCGGATACAACGCTGCGCGCCGAACGGCGACGCGCAGCCGAGGAGGCAGAAAGCACCCGCATGGCGGACGTGGTTGATCAACTGATCGAATCCGACGATTCGGTTATGAGGGTCATGCGGATGCTGCGCGGCCAAGATCTGCAGCACGCTCTGTTGGAGCACGCGGCACCGCCCGAGATCAACCAGGACGCGCTCGCGGGACCGTTCGCTCACATCGTGGTGGACGAGGCGCAGGAGCTGACCGATGCGCAGTGGCAGATGCTGCTTCGCCGTTGCCCGTCGCGTAGTTTCACCATCGTGGGGGACCGGGCCCAGGCCAGGCACGGTTTCACGGAAACGTGGGAGCAGCGCCTGGAACGGGTGGGCTTCGACCGCGTCATCCACTCCACCCTCACGATCAACTACCGCACCCCGCGAGAGGTCATGATCGAGGCTGAGCCGGTGATCAGAGCGGCAATACCGGATGCGAACGTTCCCGTCTCGGTCCGCAGTAGCGGGGTGCCCGTGAAGCACGGGGTCGCGGCGGATCTTGAGGAGATCCTCGACCAGTGGGAGGTCGGCCACGATGACGGCGTCGCGTGCGTGATCGGCGCTCCGTACTTCACGCCCCGCGACCGGGTGCAATCGTTGCCGCCCGCGCTGGCCAAGGGGCTCGAGTTCGACCTGGTGGTGCTGCTCGACCCCGAGCGTTCCGGCGGTGGGATCTCGGAGGCGGTGGACCGCTACGTGGCCATGACCAGAACCACGCAGGAGCTCGTTCTTCTCGAACGCCCCTGAAGGCTTGCTTTAGGAGGCCGACGCCGCCCGGGCACCTTGCGTGGGCAAGGCGCCCGAGCGGCGTCGTCGAACCGCGATGGACTAGGCGCGCACGATGTCCGTCACCAGGATGCTCTCGTAGGAGCGCGTGGTGTTAGTGATCTTGCGCGTGAAGTCGCTGACCGAGTAGCTCTTGATGTACTTGGCGAGTGAGCCGAGCGCCGCGTAGGCCTCCAAGCGCGCCAGTCCCTGACCCGCGCAACCGTGGATTCCGTACCCGAAGGTCAGGTGATCCACGGGATTGCGGGTGACATCGAAGGTATCCGCGTTGGGGTAGTGGCGCTCATCGCGGTTGCCGCCGGCGAGCAGTAAGGCAACCTGGGAGCCTTCCGGGATCACGACGTCGTCCACTTCGACGTCCCGCATCGTCTTGCGGCCCGTGGCGGGCAGCGGGGAGTGCATGCGCAGCACCTCGTTGAACGCGGAAGGGACCAGCGCGGGGTCCTCGCGAACCTTGGCGTACTGCTCCGGGTGCTCGGCGAACAGCATGATGGCGTTGCCGATCGAGGCGATTGTGGTGTCCATACCCGCGGCGACGTACTGGTGGATGATCATGCCGCAACTTTCGTAGGCGATGTCCCCGCGCTCGGCGGCGGCGAAGATACCGTGTCCCATACTGCCCTCGGTGAGATCCGAGACCTGGATGTTGTGAGTCCAGTCGAAAAGCTCCTTGGCCACCGGAAAACTGTTCTGGGCGCGTTCATTCATTGGGCCGAGGAGGTTGAATGCGGCCTCACCCCAGGTGAGGATCTTGGCGCGGATCTCCGGATCCTTGATGCCGATCATGTCCACGACCACGTTGAGTGGAAGGGCGCGGGCGAGGTCCTGCATGCCGTCGAACTCGTCTTGTTCCGCCAGCTCGCGGACCATGGTGTCCGCCTTGGTCTCGATGTCAGCTTTGACCGAACGCAGCGCACGCGGGGACAGGTTCTGGGACAGCACCTTGCGCAAGTGCTGGTGATCCGGCGGATCCGTGGCCAGGGTGGTGCCCTTGAGCACCTCGTTCATCTGGGGGTTGAAGGCCACCGCGGTAGAGGAAAACGTCCCCGGATCGCCCAATGCCTCGCGGACCGCCTCATAGCGGGTGACGGCCCACAGCTCACGAGCCGGGATGTACACGGCAGCGGCCTGATCCCGAAGGCGCCCGTAGGCCTCGTACGGGTTCTCCAAGACTTCGTCGGCAAAGATGTCCACGCTGTCCTGAACAGCCGTTTCCGTTGTCATGATTGACCTTTCGGGTCTGAGTCACAAATGCTCACTCACCCTGGAATCGAGGGGTGTGTGGTGCATCACAGTCAACGGCGTGGGGCCCTATCCGGCAAGTGAATTATTCTTATGGCCAGCATTCTTAGTGTGCATACCCACTGGCGGTAGCGGTCTTGAGGGTGCCCCCGAGCCACTGGCGGAACGGGTCGTCCTGGAGCCACGGATTCCAGACGATGTCCACTCCGAGTGAGGGGATTTCCAGCGGAAACTCTGCCACGTGTATGTCCGTGACCGGGTCCATGAGTTCGGCAGTGCTCCTGCGGTGCAGGGCGATCAGATCCCGCCCCGAAACCAGGTGGGGGATCAGCAGGTTGTCGTTGATGCGCGTGCGCACCGAGTACTCGACGCCGTGTTCGTGGAGTGCTTGATAGGGCCGCGAGATGCGCGGGGCGTCGAACATCACGTGGGGCAGGGTGGCCAGCAGCTCCAGCGCATTCTCGTTGGTGAGAGCAGAGGAGCCGGAAATCACCACCCAGCGATCGTCGTAGAGGCGCTCGCGCGGATGACTCGTCGTGAAGGCCTCGGGGAGCAGGATCGCGTCCACGTTGTCCTGGGTGAACAGCGAGTCGGACGGATTGGCGGTGGTGATCATCCGCAGAGTGCAGTTCGGCGCCCGTTCCGAGATCCCACGGCAGATGTCCGACCCGGCGACAAGAGCTGTGCTCGTGCTCAACGCGAGCGTGATCTCCCGATGACTGGTGCCCGGTTCGAAGGTGGCTTCATGGACGAGGGTGGTGCTCTGACGCACGAGGTGCTTGAGCGGACCCAGGAGTTCCTTGGCGCGGGGCGTCAGCAGGGACTCGTTGCCCCGACGAATCAAGATGTCGTCCTTGAGCATGCGACGAATCCTGCGGAGCGCGTGGCTCATGGCCGGTTGGGACAGGCCCACTCGCTGCGCCGCGCGGGTCACCGATTGTTCCTCGATCACCGCCAGGAGCGGGACCAGCAAATTGAAGTCCATGGCGGCGGCCCGCGCGAGTTCCGTGTCCTGCGGTTCGGTTTCGGCGGGGTTCGACGACGTCGCTCCGGCTGATTTTTTCACGGCTCTCTTTCTGTGGGTAGCACCCGGGGTTATTCACAACGTGAATGCAACTAATGATATCTATGCATTGGACGCACTGTGTGATCTGGGCAACACTCGAAAGGAGTCGCCGGTTGGCGGCCCATGGCAAGACAGCACGCGAGTAGGAGGACACCTCATGCGGATTGAACTGGATCAGGCCCGTTGCGAAGGTCACGGATTGTGTGAAGAAGCGGCACCGAATCTCATGCACCTGGACGACGATGCCGAACTGATCATTGACGTTCCCGAGGTCGAGGGTGACGACCTGACCAAGGCCCAAGCTGCCGTGCGGGTGTGCCCCGTGGCCGCTCTGCGATTGGCGTGATCCCTATGGCCCAGCACGCTCCCGCGGACATGAACCGAATCGTGGTGGTCGGCCACGGCATTGCCGGTGTGACCGCCTGTCACGCGCTGCGCGACGCGGGCTTCACCGGCCACCTGACAATCGTGGGCGATGAGAGTCATGCACCGTACAGCCGGCCGGCACTGTCCAAGGCGGCGCTCGTGGACGGGCAGGATCTTTCGGCACATCTGCTGCCGGAAGCCACTCACGGCGGGGTGGCATTACAAGGAGTTCCGGCTTGTAGCGTGGACCTGGCGGAGCGCACGGTGACGCTTGAGGACGACACCGACGTGGCCTTCGACGGTCTGGTCATCGCAACGGGTGCCGGTGCTCGAAAACTGACCGACAGCCCGCACGAGCTGACCCTCCGCACCATGGATGATGCGGAAAACGCGCAGTCCCGTTTCATCCCGGGCCAAGACGTGGTGGTAGTCGGCGGCGGTGCACTCGGCATGGAACTGGCCTCCGGTGCCCTGGAGCGAGGGTGCCACGTAAGCGTGGTGTGTTCCGGAACTCCCATGACGCGCCACCTCGGTGAGTACTTGGCCTCGGCAATCACCGTCGTCGCCAGGGGCAAGGGCGTGCGGTTCATTGACGCAACCGCGGTGTCGGCAACCGCGGATCAACAATCGACGGTTGTGGAGCTCAGCGACGGGTCCCAGATCACCGGCGACGTTCTGGTCACGGCAATCGGCGATCATGCCCATGACCGCTGGCTGGAGGGATCCGGTCTGCTCAATGGCGACCGCGTGGTGACAGATTCCCGCGGCCGCGTTCTCCACGAAGACGGCACGGTGTTGCCGCATGTCGTGGCAGCCGGAGATATCGCGCACTGGGAGGGTCAACGTCAGCCACTGTGGACCACCGCGATCGAGCACGCCAAGGTTGCTGCTCTCGCGCTACTGCGCGGTGATCTGGCGGAGCCGCTGAACTTCATCCCGTATTTCTGGACCGAGCAGTTTGGGCTGACCATTCGTGTCATGGGACGAGTCCCCGTCCACGGTGCTCCCGAGGTGATCGACAGTGGCGCACCCAAGAGCGCGCCCGATGGCCAAGCCGTGGACCCGCACCGTGCGCTGTTGCGCTGGCAGTCCGAGGACGGATCGGGCACCGCTGTGGCCGTGAATTACAAGATCCCGATTCCCAAATTGCGGAGGCTGACCGAGCGGAAGGCGGCCGCCGCGTGAAGTCTCCGAGCGGCGTCGTCACTGACCGTTCTCAAACCCGGCCTGGGACGTAAGCTGGACGGCATGAGCACCAATTTCTCCCCTGTGGATCTGGACACCGCTCGCGAGCGACTGCGCGACCTCATCAAGGGCCTGGCCGTAGTGCGCGGAAACGTGACGCTGGCCAGCGGCATTCAGGCCGATTACTACGTGGATCTGCGCCGCGTGACCCTGCATCACGAGGCTTCGCGCTACGTCGGTCAGGTCATGCTCGGCCTGCTGGACAAGGCTGGCATCGAATTCGACGCCGCCGGGGGCCTCACCATGGGCGCGGACCCGGTCGGTCACGCCATCATGCGCACCGCCGGTGATCAGGGCCGCGAGATCGACACGTTCGTGGTGCGCAAGGCACAGAAGTCCTACGGCATGGGCCGTCAGGTGGAGGGCCCCAGCGTGGTGGGTCGCAACGTGGTGGTCGTCGAGGACACCTCGACCACCGGTGGCTCCGCGCTGACCGCGGTGGAAGCCCTGCAGAAGGCCGGCGCGAACGTGGTGGCGGTGGCTGTGATCGTGGACCGCCGCACGGGTGCCAAGGAGCGCATCGAAGAATACGCGGGAGTGCCCTGCCTGTACGCCTACTCGAAGGATGAGCTGGGGCTTGACTGACCCGGCCACCACTTCTGAATCCAATGTCGAACACGTGGTGGGCGTGGGCCCATGGGAAGGTCCGTGGCCGGAAGGTGACCACTGGGACCGTGAGTTACTCGAGAACGGGGATCGTCGCAACGTCGCGGACGGTTACCGCTACTGGGCCATGGACGCGATCATCGCGGACCTGGACACGCGGCGTCATGAATTCCACGTGGCTGTGGAGAACTGGGAGCACGACTTCAACATCGGTTCCGTGGTGCGCACCGCCAACGCGTTCCTAGCGCGCGAGGTCCACATCGTCGGACGACGCCGCTGGAACCGTCGCGGAGCCATGGTCACCGACCGCTACCAGCACGTTCGCCATCACCCCTCCGTGCCGGAGTTCATCGAGTGGGCGAAGTCCGAGGGGCTGCCGGTACTGGCCATCGACAATGTTCCGGGATCGGTGCTGATCGAGACGTTCGACCTGCCCAAAAAGTGTGTTCTGGTGTTCGGCCAGGAGGGCCCGGGGGTGTCCCCGGAAGTCATCGAGGCCGCAGACGCTGTGTTGGCCATCGAGCAGTTCGGTTCCACTCGTTCCATCAACGCCGGCGCCGCCGCGGCCGTGGCGATGCACGCGTGGATCCGTCGGCACGTGTTCGAGCAGCGCGTGAACTGAGTCTTTCCGGTGCGACGCGGGCGGTCCGACGCGTGTGATCTGCTGCGTACCGAATAACCACCGTGAACATCTGAGCACAGGTTTGTTGGCGAAAACCTTTCGGGCAGAGGTTCGCACGAGAATGGCATCTTTTTCGCGAACTCCCGCCTTAGATGTCGGGGTTCACGGCCGGTGCTCGAAACCCTGACGTAAATCTTCGACAAATCGCGTTCCGCCGTCTCACTACCGAAAACACCTCTGAGCCGTTCACCATTTAAGGGGACATCCCCCTAGTTACTCATCGGTTACTGTGGGCCATATCACATTTTGATAACGGAGGTTCTCGTGGCTCACAGACCCAGTTCGACCCGCGCGTCCATTCATTGGAAAGGTGCGCTCGCCGCCGTCGCGGGTGCGTGTCTGATCCTGGCCAACATGGCGCCCGCCCACCCTGCCGAGGACGGACTGGCGGAGATGCCACCGGCCGAGCAGGCTCAGATCCTGGAAGAAGCCGGGGTCGACCAGTCCGATCTGGAGCGCGATCGCGCGTTGAAGGAACTCTCCGAGACCACGGATACCGACTTCTAGTCGACGCCCGCGCAACTGCCCGCCAATAACGGCGATCTGGTGCGGCAGGAGCCCGCCAAGTTCTACCTGGATCCGGTCAAGCTGATCCAGCCCAATGCCAAGGCCACCCGGATCATGTACCGCACCACCAACAGTCATGGTCAGGCGGTGGGAACTACCGGAACGGTGCTGGCCTCCAACGCCACGTGGCCCAAGAAGGGGCCGCGTCCCCTCGTGGTGTTCTCACCGGGCACCCAGGGTATGGCCGACCGCTGCGCACCATCCCGGCAGATGGCGCTGGGTATGGAGTATGAGGGCTTTTCCCCGATAGGTCTGATCAACGCCGGTTACTCGGTGGTGGTCCCGGACTACATCGGCCTGGGTACCGAGGGGCCGCACACCTACATGAATCGCGTGGATCAGGCTCACGCGGTGCTCGACGCCGGTCGCGCCGCTCAGCGGGCAGGGATTCCCGGCATTGCCGCCGAGACTCCCGTAGCCATGGTGGGCTATTCGCAGGGTGGAGGCGCCACGGCGTCGGCGGCGGAAACCGCGCCCACGTACGCGCCGGAACTGAAGGTCAAGACCGCATGGGCCGGTGCCCCGCCGGCAGACCTGTCGGCCACCGGCAAGCACATTGATTCCACGCTGTTCTCCGGGCTGGCGTTCTACGTGATGGGTGCGGCCACGGAATCGGGCGCGGACGCTCGCGGTGATCTCAATGCCGATGGCCTGGCCCGCTACGCCAAGGCACAGGATTCCTGCATTATCAACGGGGTGCTGGACCACGCCTTGGTGCCCACCAGCTCGCTCACCAAGGACGGCAGCACGTTCACCCAACTCTTGGGTAAGCCGGAACTGGCCGGCTACCTTGCGCAGCAGACCAACGGCACCGAAGGTAGGCACCCGGCCGTTCCGGTGCGTATCGCGCACGGCCCCGCCGACGACGTCGTGCCCTACCGTGCCGGACGCGAACTCGCCCAGCGCTGGTGCGCCTCTGGTGCGAATGTTTCGTTCCAGACCCTGGTCACCCCGACGCACTTGGGCGGCTACCTCGAAGGCGTGCCGGCCATGCTGACCCACCTGGATGCCCGGTTCAATGGTTTGCCCCAGGTGAGTTCGTGCTGGCGCTTGTGAGCGGGGCTCCTGGCACCGCGCGATGTCGCTGACCGGCTGGCCAGTTCGCCAACTGTCGAGTCAGCCGTTGGCGGCGTGACGCGGTAAAGGGTGCGTCAGGCCATGGGTCGTGGCGTCACGTGAGGTCAAGCGCCGCGCGCGCCGTGCGCAGGGCGACCCGGGCGTAGTCCGGATCGCCCGTTCCTGCGGCGGTCGAGATGGCGCCTTCCATGAGCACGAACAGTGAACTGCCGGCTTCGGTCGAGCCACCGATCCGGTCCATGTAGGACCGCACATGGCGATCATGGTCCCGGATGACTCCCTGGGCTTCTTCACTTAGCCGCTCGCCGCGGGTGTTGGCGATCCCGCAGCCCACGAAATCGGGCGTTGCGAACCAGTCGCCCAGCCAGGTGAACAGCGCGGTAACGGCGGCAGTGCGAGCGGACTCGTCCAGAGCGCCGTCGTTGAGAATGTCAGGAACTGCAGCGGTTACGAATTCTTCCAGCAAGCGGGTCCATCCCGCGTGGGTCGACCGAAGGTACGCCGTGACCAGTGATTCCTTGGACGGATAGCGGGCATAGAGGGCTTTGAGGCTCACGCCGGCCAGCTGGCGGATGTCCTGAATCGAGACGTTGCCGATTCCGCGGCGATAGAACAGGTACGCGGCCGCGCGGAGGATGGGGTCATCCGTGAGCTCCGCGTGGGCGGCAAGCGGGGCGAGGTCGGCTGTCTCGGTCACGGTTCTGATGTGCCCCTTTGCATGGAGAATGGTAATTCTCTATGCTAGCTGGAGAACGACCATTCTCCGAACGATTCGGTTCGGGCCGAGAGAAGAAGGAACCCCGTGAACGCCATGCCGTCCGTATCCACCACCGACACCTCCGAGCTGGAGGCGCAGGAACCCCGCCGGCTGGACGTGGACGTTCTGGTTATCGGTTGGGGCAAGGGTGGCAAGACGTTCGCCGGGAAGATGGCCGCCGCCGGTAAGAGCGTGGTCATGGTCGAGCAAAGTGCCGCGATGTACGGTGGCACGTGCATCAACATCGGCTGCGTGCCCACCAAAACGCTGATCCACTCGGCTTCCGAGAAGCGCGCGGCGGACGGCGATCAGAAGTTCTTCGAGGATGCCGTCGACTACCGGGATTCCCTGATCGGCAAGCTCAACGACGTGAACTTCCACATGCTCGCGGATCAGGACACGGTGACCGTGGTGGACGGCCGCGCCTGTTTTGTGGGCCCCCGCGAAGTTGAGGTCACCCCGTCCGTGGGTGGTCGTGGCCTGGCCGAACACTTGCGCATCACCGCCGAAACCGTGGTCATCAACACCGGAGCCACGCCTGTCATGCCTCCCATCGAGGGCATCGACCTGCCGGGAGTTTACGACTCCACCTCCATCCAGCACGCGGAGCCATTCCCGCAGCGACTGGCAATCATCGGCGGCGGGCCTATCGGCCTGGAGTTCGCTTCGATGTTCACGAACTTTGGATCAGAGGTCACCGTGATTGCCCGCGGCGAGACGATGTTGCCGAGCGAGGACCGCGGCGTGCGCGGCGTCGTCGTCGACGTGCTGACCGACGCGGGAATCACGCTACGGACGAACGCGTCCGCGGAAGCGATCGAGACCCGCGACGGCGGATTGGCCATTACCTTGTCCGGCGGCGGGTCCATCGAGGCCGACGCCGTTCTGGTCGCCACCGGGCGCAGGCCCGCCACCGAGGGGCTCAACTTGACCGCGGCCGGGGTCGAGGTAGACGAAAAGGGTGCGGTCATCGTGGACGATCACCTGCGCACGACGGCCGAAGGCGTCTATGCCATGGGCGATGTGCACGGCGGCCCGCAGCAGACCTACCTGTCGCTGGACGACAGTCGCGTGGTGATGAGTGCGCTGACCGGGGATGGTTCGCGGCGCGTGTCCTCGCGCGTGGCTGTGCCGACCACCACGTTCCTGACGCCGCCGCTGTCGGCCGTGGGTATGACAGAAGATGCGGCCCGCAAGGCCGGGTGCGCAGTGAAGGTCGCGACGGCGATGGTGGCCGACATCAAGGCCATGCCGCGCCCCAAGGCCGTGCAGGATCCGCGCGGCGTGATCAAGTTTGTCGTCGATGCCGAAACCGACCTGGTGCTGGGCGCCCGGTTGTTCCATGTGGACTCGCAAGAGGTCATCAACCTGGTGGCACTGGCCATGCGCGCCGGAGTGACCGCGAGCGAACTGCGTGACGGTATCTGGACGCACCCCTCTTCCACTGAAGCCCTGAACGAGGTTCTGGGACAGCTGGAGTAAGACCGGGCGCCCCCGCGGTCGGGCGGGGGCGTTCCTGCTTGATTTTCGGACAGAACTCGTTCTATCCGTTTCTGACCGATTGGTCTATGATTAGACCATGCGGTCAAACAGTGTGCAGACGAGTTCGAATCCCACCTTCACCGAGTCGGCTCGCCGGACTCAGATCATGAAGTGCGCCATCGAGGTGCTGGCGGAATCCGGGTACTCGGGCGCGTCACTCGCGGAGATTGCGCGGCGGGCGGGCATCAGCAAGAGCGTGGTGCTGTACTACTTCTCCGGCAAGGACGATCTTCTCTCCAGCGTGGTGTTCGACGTGTACGGACGAGCGGGTCAAGCCATTACTGAAGCGCTGTCCCACGAAGCGAGCCCCGGCGACAAAATTGCGGCCTACGTGCGGACCAACCTGCATTTCTTGGAAGAGCACCCGGCCGACATCCGGGCCGTGGTGGAAATCGTCTCCAATGCGCGCGGCTCGGACGGTACCCACAGTTTTGTTCCTCAGGGCGAAGACCCGGTGCTCGCACACTTTGAGCAACTCTTGCGTGAAGGCCAGGACGGCGGGGAGTTCCGAGAGTTCGACCCGCATCACTTGGCGATCATCATCAGGAGCGCCATCGACACCGCATCCGGGCGATTGGTCGCTGATCCGTCATTCGACCTGGCCGCGTACACTCGCGAACTTCTCTCCGTGGTGGAGCTCGCGACAGGTATCCACCGAAGCGAGGAATCATCATGAAACGCGTTGCGAAACCACCGCCGGTAAATCGTCAGTCACCGGTTGTCGATCATCAACCGCCCACTCCGGACAAGCCGCCACCGGACAAACTGCCTGCGCAGGAACGATCCACGGGCCAGGTGCCTCCGGAGAAGCGCAAGCGGGCCGTGGCCGGGATGATCGGGATCGACCTGGTTCTACCCTTCGCCATCTACTACGGGTTGCGGTTAGCCGGCGCGGATCCGTGGTTGGCACTCATGCTCGGCGCGGTGGGGCCGCTGGTGCGCATCGCAGTCACCACCGTCCGCACCCGCCGGATCGACCGACTTGGTGTCTTCACCCTCAGCGTCCTGGCCATCGGAACGGCCGTGGGGATGTTCAGCGCCGACCCCCGGCTACTTCTGGCCCGGGAAAGCTGGCTCACCGCGCTCATCGGTTTCTGGATCTTGATCTCACTGGCCGGCCGACGCCCCATTCTGTTCGAAGCCACCATCGCCGTGATGCCGGCCGACGCCGCCACCCAGTGGGAACACGACTGGGACACCAACCCGTTCTTCCGGAAAATCTTTCGCACCATGACCCTCGCCTGGAGTATCGCCTTCATCCTGGACGCTGTGGCTCGCGTAATCATGGCCTATACGTTGCCCATTGATGTGGTTCCTATCGCGAGTATCGGTCTGCTTCTGGTCATGCTCTTCGCGATCGTCTACGGGACCAAGTTCTATGCGGGGCGCAAGCTGGCCGCAGACGGGCCGCAGCAGTCTTCCTCGGCTGAAACGAGAGGTGCGTTATGAACGCCCCAGAGAATCCGTCACCCACAACAACCTTCGCTCTCATTCCACCCGCCGCGAGCACGCCCTGGTACTGGCACCTGGTGGCCGATGAACTGCGTGAAAGAGGCCACGGCGTGATCACCGTCGATCTTCCGTGCGCCGACGACTCGGCCGGTCTTGAGGCATATGCGGACATTGCAGCGCAGACCATCGGCGATGCCCGGGACGTGGTCATCGTCGCCCAGTCGCTAGGCGCCTACACGGGGACGCTCATCGCCGACCGGGTAAACGCCCAACTGCTCATCCTGTTGACGCCCATGATCCCCCTCCCGGGGGAGTCGCCGGGCGACTGGTGGGAGAACACCGGATATGCGCAGGCCAGGCAAGAGCAGGCCGCGCGGCTCGGATGGGCACCGGAGCAGGATGACGATCCACAGAATGTCTTCTTCCACGAGCTCTCCGATCACATGGTCGAAGAGGTTACGGCGCACGCGGTCGGCCAGTCAGGACATCCGTTCCAGGACCCACTGCCGCTCGAGACGTGGCCTAACACCCCAACTCGGGTGCTGATCTGCCGGGACGACAGGTTCTTTCCCGTAGATTTCCTCCGGAAACTGACCCGGGAACGTTTGCAAATCGATCCGGACGAAATGGGTGGCGGGCACCCCGTCGCGCTCAGTAGGCCGGTGGAACTCGCGGACAAGCTCGAGGGGATCTGGCGGAAGTGATGTCCCAGTGACTCCCACGAAAGTGTGAATCGCCCGTCCACTAGACTTGAGAACAGGCCCACAGGCCACGGCTCAACCGTGCATCGGGAATCCAGTAGAAGGAGCACTTCATGCCCATCGCAACCCCTGACGTTTACGCCGAGATGATCGACCGGGCCAAGGAAAAGGGCTTTGCCTACCCGGCCATCAACGTGACCTCTTCCCAGACCTTGAACGCCGCAATCCGTGGCTTCGCCGAGGCGGGTTCGGACGGCATCATTCAGGCCTCCACCGGCGGTGCCGCCTACTGGTCCGGTTCCTCGGTCAAGGACATGGTGACCGGTTCGCTGGCCATGGCCGCGTTCGCCCGCGAGGTGGCCAAGAACTACGACGTCAACATTGCTCTGCACACCGACCACTGCCCCCAGGACAAGCTGGAAGGCTTTGTGCTGCCGCTGTTGGCAGAGTCCGAGAAGGCTGTGGCTCGCGGCGAGGACCCCATTTTCCAGTCGCACATGTGGGACGGTTCCGCGATCGAGCTGGATGAGAACCTCAAGATCGCTCAGGAGCTGTTGGAGCGCACCAATAAGGCCAAGATCATTCTCGAGGTCGAGATCGGTGCCGTGGGTGGCGAGGAAGACGGCGTGGTCGGCGAGATCAACGACACCCTCTACACCACCGTCGAGGACGGCATGAAGACCATCGAGGCGCTGGGCGCCGGCGAAAAGGGCCGCTACATCACCGCTCTGACCTTCGGTAACGTCCACGGCGTGTACAAGCCCGGCAACGTGAGCCTGCGTCCGGAACTGCTCAAGCAGATCCAGGACGAGGTGGGCGCCAAGATCGGCAAGGATCGCCCCTTCGACCTGGTCTTCCATGGAGGTTCCGGCTCCAGCGCCCAGGAGATCGCGGACGCGGTCTCCTACGGCGTGATCAAGATGAACGTTGACACGGACACCCAGTACGCGTTCACCCGCCCCGTCGCAGGCTTCATGTTCGACAACTACGACGGCGTCCTGAAGATCGACGGCGAGGTCGGCAACAAGAAGAAGTATGACCCCCGCGTGTGGGGCGCCGAGGCCGAGACCGGCATGGCCACCCGCGTGGTCGAGGCCTGCCAGAACCTCGGTTCCGCAGGTACCTCCATCAAGTAAGTTCTGTTTCAGCACACCGGTGCCCCGCGCGTTCTCGCGCGGGGCACCGCGTCGTTTAAGGCCGACGACGCCGCCGCGCCGCCTCATTGCCGCCGGTGATCCGAATCACTTGTTACGCTCCCTAAGCATGGGAATGAGCCACGCAGCCAACGAGACTCCTGACCGCAACCCCCGTGATCTGACGGTCAGTCCGGAACCG
Source organism: Kocuria sp. CPCC 205235 (assembly GCF_040980905.1). Taxonomy (NCBI): domain Bacteria; kingdom Bacillati; phylum Actinomycetota; class Actinomycetes; order Micrococcales; family Micrococcaceae; genus Kocuria; species Kocuria sp. CPCC 205235. The sequence goes on along the minus strand of NZ_JAVKPR010000001.1, from coordinate 250,453 downwards.
TCACGCGCGTACATGGAGCAGCTCGAACGGGACACCGAGCGACGCAAGAACGAGCTGGAACATCACCTGGCCGACCACGCGGGTGCTGCGGACGAACTGCACGAGCGCCTCGAATCCCTGGTCGACGATCAAGCCACCGACTTGCACCGCGTACTGCACGAACTGCACGAAAACCCCGAGACGGCGTTCCAGGAACACTTTGCCGTGCAGCAGATTCTCGCCCATCTCAAGGCCCACGACATTCCCGCGGAGAACCCCGCCTTCGGGCTGGACACCGCCATCCACGCGGAGATCGCCTCCGAAGACTTTGATCCGCAAAGCCACCGCACCATCGCGATCATGTCCGAGTACGACGCACTGCCCGGCATCGGCCACGGCTGCGGTCACAACGTGATTGCCGTGACCGGACTGGGCGCGTTCGTCGCACTCGTCGAGCTCATCCGCGACAACCCTTCCGCGTTTTCCGGTCGCGTGGTCTACCTGGGCACCCCCGCGGAAGAGGGCGAGGGCGGCAAGGAGATCATGGCCCGGGCCGGCGCCTTGGAAGGCATCGACGCGGCCGCCATGGTGCACTCCTACGTCACGGATCTCGTGGACCAGGTCTGGCTCGGACGCCGCCAGTGCACCGTGCACTACCGCGGCCGGGCGGCCCACGCCTCGTCGCACCCTTTCATGGGACGCAACGCGCTCGACGCCGCCGTGCTCGCCTACCAGGGGCTGGGGCTGTTGCGACAGCAGACCCCGCCGACCGATCGCATCCACGCCGTGCTGCCCGAGGGTGGGGAACGGCCGAACATCATCACCGAAACCGCCACGCTGCAGCTGTACGTGCGCTCGCAGCGACCGGAGACGCTCAAGGCACTTTCGGAACGCGTCACCGAGATCCTGCAGGGCGCAGCGTTGATGGCCGGGGTGGGTGTGGAGGTCGACTGGGATTCCTCGCCGGCCACCCTGCCCGTGCTGGGCAACGCGCCGCTGTCCGATCGCTGGGTCCTGGCCCAGCGGCGTCGTGGGCGCGATCCGTTCCCGGCAGGCACGGTGTCCGAGGTGCTGGCGGCCTCCACCGATTTCGGCAACGTCAGCTACCGCATCCCGGGCATCCACCCGTTGATCAGCATCACGGACCAGGACATGGGCCTGCACACCCGGGATTTCGCGGCCGCGGCGGCCACCCCACTCGCGGAGAGCGCCGGGGTCGACGGCGCGTACGGTCTGGCCGCGGTGGCCCTCGACTACCTGGTCGATGACGCTCTCGCCCAGCACGTCACCGAAGATTTCGAGGCCAACGGCGGCGGAATCGCCGTGGAGAACTACTTCGACTGAGCCGACCCCGGCCGGTCACCACCAGGAAAAGATCCATCGATCACTGACCATCATGGAGTGCACATGAACGCCACCGCGACCAAGACATCGAATCTGGGGGACAGGCTTCTCACGGGCATCGAGCGGGTCGGCAACAAGTTGCCCGAGCCGTTCGCCCTGTTCACGATCCTCTTCCTGATCACCGCGATCGTGTCCACGGCCATGGCCTGGGGCGACGTGATCGTCACGGTCCCGGGAACCGATGAGCCCCTGGCCATCAAGGGCCTGTTCACCGGCGAGGGCATCGCGTGGTTCACCTCCACACTGGGTGACAACTACATCGGCTTCCCGCCGTTGGTCACCGTGGCGACCATCTTGTTGGCCATCGGTATCGCTGAAAAGTCAGGCTTCCTGGCGGCCGCGATCCGCTACACGATCGGCAGTGCGCCCCGCTGGCTGCTGCCCTACACCGTGGGCTTCGTGGGCGTGGTCGGCTCCATCATGGCGGACTCCGCGTTCGTGGTCATCCCACCGCTGGCCGCGCTCGCTTTCAAGGCTGCCGGGCGCCATCCAGTGGCCGGCCTGTTGGGTGGTTTCGCTGCTGCGGGGGCCGGGTATTCGACCAATATCTTCCCGACGTCGCTCGACGCCCTGTTCGCGGGCATCACCAACGCCGTGATCCCCACCGTCCCCGCGCTCGCGGAGAACGCGACCGAGGTCAACCCGATCTCCAATTACTACTTCAACATCGTCTCGGCGCTCGTACTCTCCGTGATTGCCGGTTGGGTGATCGACAAGATCGTGGAGCCGCGCGTGGAACGCGCCAAGGTTTCTCGTGAAGAGGTCAACCCGGAGACCGGTCAGATCATGACCGATACCCGGTCCATGCGGATCGTGGGCGACGAGCAGACCGTGACCGAGTCCCAGGAGCCCAAGACCGAAGCCGAACTGTCTCCTCGTGAGAAGAAGGCACTGATCTGGGCGTGCGTGACATTCGTGCTCATCGCCGTGGTGCTGACCGTGTTCGCGCTGCTCCCCAACTCGCCGTGGCGCAATGAGGAGGGCAACTTCCTCCCGGCTTCCCCGCTGCTGGCCTCCATCGTGTTCATCATCTTCGTGTTCTTCTCCGTGAGCGGCTACGTCTACGGCCGCATTGCGGGCTCCATCCGGGGCTTCAAAGATGTTCCGGTCATGATGGGCGAGGCGCTCAAGGACATGACCTCGTTCCTGGTGCTGGCGTTCATCCTGGGTCAGTTCATCGCACTGTTCAACTGGTCCGGAATCGGCTCCTGGATCGCCGTGACCGGTGCCACCGGGCTGCAGAACGTGGGTGTGACCGGGTTCCCCGTGATCATCGGCTTCATCATCCTCTGTTCGCTGCTGAACCTGTTCATCATTTCCGGGTCGTCCATGTGGACCCTGATGGCCGCAGTGTTCGTGCCGATGTTCGGCATTCTGGGTTTCGAACCCGCCTTCATCCAGGCAGCCTTCCGCGTGGGTGACTCCGCCACCCAGGTGATGACCCCGCTCAACCCGTACATGGTGGTGCTGTTGGCCATGCTCCGTAAGTACGAACCTGAGGCAGGCTTGGGCACGGTCATGGCCCGCATGATCCCGTTCGTGGTGCCCTTCTGGGTCGCGTGGACGGTCATCCTCATGGTCTTCTACTTCTTCAACCTGCCGCTGGGTCCGGGCGTGGGGATCATGATCGAGCAGTAAGTCACGCCGGGCGCGAAAGGCCGCGAGCGGCGTCGTCGAGCCTGCGTAGAGTGGGCAACAGACCCCATGATCTACGTGGAAAGGAACCACCGTGGCACTCGTTGGCAAGAACCTCCTGGACGGACCGGAGCCCACCTACCTGGAGGAGAACCCCCAGCTGACCGCGCGCTTCGACGCCGGGGACGAGGCCGAAGATCTCGCCGCTGCGTTCCCCAAGGAGCAGCTGCCGTGGGCCATCCTCGCGGAGGAGGCGCTCGCGGACGGCCGCACCCTGGAGGGCTACGCGTACGCTCGCGTGGGTTACCACCGCGGCCTGGATTCGCTGCGTGGTCACGGCTGGAAGGGCCACGGTCCGGTGCCGTATTCCCACGAACCGAACCGCGGATTCCTGCGCGCACTGGCTGCACTGGGTAAAGCTGCCGCGCAGATCGGTGAGATGGACGAGGCCGCCCGCATCGAGAAGTTCCTGGATGACTCCGATCCGGAGGCCGCGGGGCAGATCGCGCAGCGCTGACGCCGGTGGAATGACCGGGTGAACAATCGAGGCAGAGATCAGCACCAGGATCTCTGCCTCGAGCATCTGTGGTAGAGGAACGTAGCGTTATCGCACTTGAAGCGGCGATGCTCTGCCCAGAATGTTCGGGCCGCGAACCTATGCCTGAAATGTGCCACTCCGATGGTTCCCTCGTGACCTCCCACTCCAAAAGGTGAAGTGCGAGTGTCCCTCCCCCCGACCGCTGGCGGCATCGAGCCCGCCTGTGTCGCGCATCACTGCCGAGCGTGCACAATGGAGGGACACCCCGGGGTTCGATGCAGAGCCATGAGCGCAACCTGCCAGGCTCGCGCGCCCCATCTACGGCAGGAGCGTGGCAGTCATGCGGATTTCGGTTCCCCGCGAAGTCAAACCCGAAGAGGCTCGAGTCGGGCTCACCCCGGCCGTGGTCACGGCGCTGACGGGTCGAGGCCATGAGGTGCTCGTGGAGCGCGGGGCCGGCGAGGGGTCGGGTTTCGACGACGCCGCCTACGAGACCGCCGGGGCCCGCATGGTCAGTGTTGACGACGCCTGGAATAACGCCGACATGGTGGTCAAGGTCAAGGAGCCGATTGCCCAGGAGTACGGCTACCTCCGCGAAGACCTCACACTGTTCACGTACTTGCACCTGGCGGCCAGTCGGGATCTGACCGAGGCACTGCTCACCAGCGGCACCACGGGTATCGCGTACGAGACGGTCCGCGTGGGGCGCACTTTGCCGCTGCTGCGACCCATGTCCGAAATCGCCGGGCGGCTGTCGATCGGCGCGGCAACCCGCTACATGCTGCACCACGAGGGTGGCCCCGGAATTCTCATGGGCCGCGTCCCTGGTGTGGTTCCGCCGGTGGTGTTGGTCATCGGCGGTGGCACCGTGGGTGAGCACGCGGCACGTGCGGCCGTAGGGCTCGGCGCGGACGTCACCGTGCTGGATGCCAGTGGTGACCGCATCCGCGAGCTGGATCTCATGCTGCCGGGCGCCCGCATTCTCATGAGCGATCCCCACCGGATCGAGGAAGAACTGCCCAAGGCGGACGTGGTGGTGGGTGCCGTACTGATCCCCGGCGCAGCGGCTCCCAAGCTGGTGCGGCGAGAGCACCTGAAACTCCTCAAGCCGCACGCACTTCTCGTGGATGTGGCCGTTGACCAGGGTGGTTGCTTCGAAACAACTCGCCCCACGAGCTACGACGACGCCACATATTACGTTGACGGCATACGTCACTACTGCGTGGCGAACATGCCCGGAGCGGTCCCGGTCACCGCCACCCAGGCGCTGACCAACGCCACCATGCCGTACGTGCTCAAGCTGGCCGGGGGCATCGAACAAGCGCTGGTAAGTGATCCGGGACTGGCCGAGGGGCTGTCCACGTTCCAGGGTGTGTTGCGCTCCCCGGGGGTCGCGGCCACGTTCCCGGATCTGCCGGCGGAGGTCTAGTCGGCAGCGTTGGTTCCTCGAGATCCGGCCGCAGTCAGTAAGGATCGCGGCCGGATTTTGAAAGCCGAATCCGGAGCGACTGAGCCGTCCGGGTGGCAGAAGCGTTAGGTGCGCGGAGCGGCGTCGTCGGCGGAGACCGAACCCGCCCGAGGCTTGATGAAGACCTTGCAGGCCAGGGCGATCAGGCACACCAGGATGAAGGTGGCGATCAGCTGGAACCGGACCACGGAATCGAGCAGGCCCAGGATGATGATCGCGGCCAGCAAGGCCAGAGCGAAGTAGGACAGCCACGGGAAGAGCCACATCTTCAGCGGTGATTCCACGCCGGCGCGGTCCGCGCGCTTACGCAGGATGATCTGGGAGATCAACGCCAGGCCCCAGACCACCAGGCACGTGGAGCCGATCACGTTGAGCATGATGTTCAGGATGGTTTCGGGCCACAGGTAGTTCAGCACCACCGCGATGAAGCCGAACAGCACCGAGATCACCACGGCGGCACGGGGGACTCCTCGTGAAGAAGTGCCCGCGAGGGCGTTGGGCGCGGAACCGCGTCGTGCCAGCGAGTAGAGCATGCGCGAGCTGCCATAGACGTTGGCGTTGAGCGCGGACAGCAACGCCAGGATGATCACGATGTTCATGAGAACGTCCGCGCCGGGGATGCCCGCCACGTTCAACACGGCCACAAACGGGCTGGAGGAAAGTTCGGTGTTGTTCCACGGCAGCACCAGGACCATGACGGTCACGGCACCCACGTAGAAAACCAGGATGCGGATCAGAATGGTGCGAATCGCCGCGGCCACGTTGCGCTGGGGGTCTTCGGTCTCGGCTGCCGCGATGGTGACCAGCTCGGTGCCTCCGAAGGCGAAGATCACCACGAGGAGCGCCGCCGCGACACCCGTGATGCCGTTTGGCATGAACCCGCCGTGTTCGGTGAGGTTACTCAGGCCGGGGGAGGGTGCGGGAAGCACACCGATCAGCAGGAGAACGCCCACCGCCAGGAACGCGACCACCGCGGCGACCTTGAGGAGCGCGAACCAGAACTCGGTTTCGCCCAGGGTGCCCACGCGCACCAGGTTGATGGCGGTGAAAACGGCCATGAAGATCAGTGCCCAGACCCACTGGGGCAGAGACGGCCACATCTCGGTGACCAGTTGCGCGGCCGCCGTGGCTTCGGCCGCGACGACCACCACGATCTGTGCCCACCACAACCAGCCGAGTGCGCGGCCCACGGTGGGTCCCATCGCCTTACCGGCATAGGTCGAGAACGCACCCGATGAAGGATCTGCTGCGGCCATCTCACCCAGTGCACGCATGACCAGCACGAGCAGCAGACACGCCACCAGGTAGGAGATCAGCACGGCGGGGCCGGCGGTCTGGATGGCGGCACCCGTTCCCACGAACAAGCCGGTGCCGATCGCCGAGCCCAGGGCCATCATCACCAGGTGGCGCGGCTTGAGATAGCTGCTCTGCGCCTTTTGGGCGTTCTGGGTGTTGCTGTGGGGAGTGTGCTCCACCGGTCCGTCGTGAAAAGTACTGCTCCCCGTTCCCTGGACTGGCGCGGAGGGAGCGGAGGTGGGACGCGAATTCGACGGACTCATAGCCATCAACGTTACCCCCGTTCCGGGCCCGTCCAGGCACCGTGAAAGGTCACGAGGCTGTGGTTGTCGTCGCACCCCGTTAGAATCGGGAGGTACGTGCTCGTGGTGCGTACACCTCAACTGTTGTCGTGCCAAATGGGTTCGCGCCCGGGCAGGAGAATTCTGCAATGCCAGCAATCGTGATCGTCGGAGCCCAATGGGGCGACGAGGGTAAAGGCAAGGCCACGGACCTCCTGGGTGGTCGAGTGGACTACGTGGTCAAGCCCAACGGCGGTAACAACGCCGGGCACACCGTAGTGGTGGGCGGCGAGAAGTTCGAGCTCAAGCTCCTTCCCGCGGGCATCCTCAGCCCCAACGCAACCTCGGTGATCGGCAACGGTGTGGTCATCAACCCGCAGGCCCTGTTCGAGGAGATCGACGGTCTCGAAGCCCGCGGAGCAGACACCTCCCACCTGCGCATCTCTGCCAACGCGCACCTGGTGGCTCCGTACCACCAGACCCTCGACCAGGTCACCGAACGGTTCCTGGGCAAGCGGGCCATCGGCACCACCGGCCGCGGTATCGGACCCACCTACATGGACAAGGTGGGTCGCCTGGGCATCCGCGTTCAGGACGTGCTGGACGAGTCGATCCTGCGCCAGAAGATCGAGGGCGCGCTGCGCCAGAAGAACGAGCTGCTGGTCAAGCTGTACAACCGCCGCGCGTTCGAGGTGGACGAGATCGTGGAGTACTTCATGGGCTTCGCGGACCGCCTGGCACCCATGATTGTGGACTCCACGCGTCTGCTCAACGAAGCCCTTGATCGTGACGAAGTGGTGCTCATGGAAGGCGGCCAGGCCACGTTCCTGGATGTGGACCACGGCACCTACCCGTTCGTGACCTCGTCCAACCCCACCGCAGGCGGCGCGTCCGTTGGTTCGGGTGTGGGCCCCACGCGTATCACACGCGTGATCGGCATCCAAAAGGCGTACACCACCCGCGTGGGGGCCGGCCCGTTCCCCACCGAGCTCTTCGACGACATGGGCGAGCAGCTGCGCAAGACCGGCGGCGAATTCGGCGTGAACACCGGCCGCCCGCGCCGCACCGGCTGGTACGACGCCGTCATGGCCCGCCAGGCCTCGCGCATCAACGGCTTCACGGACCTCTTCATCACCAAGCTGGACGTGCTCACCGGCCTGGACGAGATCCCGGTGTGCGTCGCCTACGACGTGGACGGTCAGCGCTTCGACGAAATGCCCATGACCCAGTCCGACTTCCACCACGCCAAGCCCATTTACGAGAACTTCCCGGGCTGGAAGGAAAACATCACCGGCGCCCGCAGCATGGAAGACCTCCCGGCCAACGCCCGCGCGTACATCAAGGCGCTCGAGGGTATATCCGGTTGCCGGATCTCCGCGATCGGTGTGGGCCCCGACCGCGAGGACACCATTGTGGTGCGGGATCTGATCGAGGGCTGACCTCCCGGTCGAACTTACTGACACGCCGACGCCGCTCCAAGCCTTGGAGCGGCGTCGGCGTGTTTTTCTAAGGTGTTTGACCCCGAGGCAGCTGCATTTCTTGGAGTCCTGACTCACATTAATTTAGTGATCACTTGCTGTGGGTTCATCGGGTCGAAGATCATTCGGATCAAGCGGTTCCCGGACCCCGAAAGCGTCGACAAAGAATTCCTCGCCCGTGTCAGGGTCGGTTTCGATGTGAGGCCACCCCTCGTAGCTCGGCCATCCTGTTTCCTCTCGCAGCGCGTCCACGGCCTGAAGAACAACTACGACGATGAGAACGGCCAGAATAATCCAAATGATTGGGTTTTTGAGGATGACTGCCGCAATCACGAACACGATCATCATCAGACATCTTGACCGAAGATTTGAAACGGTCGCTGGTTTCAGCTTGAACAAGGCCCTTCGTTTCACTGAGGGCACCTCGTTGTGCGGTCTCGGGTGACTGGTGCGAAAAGAGGCGGATCGAACATCACAGCCGCGCCCCCCCAACTTCAAATCCACGTGAGTGAACGTCAGCGTACGCTCCTACGGGCGGGCCTCGGAATACCGAGACACGATCCGTTATCCCCCAAAATAGGGACCTACCGGTCTGGTGAGGCACGATGCCGGGCCGGAAAGCGGCAGAAATTCCCTGCTGGAGGGGAGGGTCCCGTGTTGGCGGAGGGTGTCCGCTAGGCTCGCTCATTATCATTATCGTTCAGCTCCAGCCCCCGTGGAGCCCCCCGGAACGTGTAACGCCAATAGAGAGGCACGTCCGTGTCCAAGGAAACCGCTCCCGCTGTGAGCACTGAAGCCGAGGGTCAGGGGCTGCGCCGCAGCCTGGAAACCCGGCACATGACCATGATCGCGATGGGTGGCGCGATCGGTACGGGCCTGTTCGTGGCCTCCGGTAATTCGATCGCCACCGCTGGGCCTGGTGGCGCATTAGTCGCGTACATCGCGATCGGGCTCATGGTGTACCTGTTGATGCAGTCATTGGGTGAGATGTCTGCATGGCGGCCCACGTCCGGCTCCTTCGGTGATCACGCCGCCAACTACGTCTCGCCGTCCTTCGGGTTTGCGATTGGTTGGAATTACTGGTTCAACTGGGCTATCACCCTGGCCGCGGAACTCGTGGCCGCCGCGCTGGTGATGCGCTATTGGTTCCCGGACGTGCCGTCCTGGATTTGGTCGGCGTTGTTCCTGCTCACGGTGTTCTCCCTGAATGCGCTGTCCACGCGCGCCTATGGCGAGGGCGAGTTCTGGCTGGCTGCCATCAAGGTGGCCGCGGTGGTCGTCTTCCTGGGACTGGGCGTTCTGATGATCTCCGGAATCATGGGCGGGGAGCCGTCCGGGTTCGACAACTGGACTACGGGTGAGGCGCCGTTCGTCGGAGGACCCATCACCATTCTGGCGATCTTCATGGTCGCGGGCTTCTCCTTCCAAGGCACCGAGCTGGTCGGTGTGGCCGCCGGTGAGGCCAAGGATCCCGAACGCACGGTGCCCAAAGCCATCCGCACCGTGTTTTTCCGCATCCTGCTGTTCTACGTAGGCGCGATCACCGTGATCGGCTTCCTGCTTCCCTACACACACCCGAATCTGCTCGCCTCGGACATCGAGGACATCGCGATCTCGCCCTTCACTTTGGTGCTTGAGAATGCTGGTGTCGCCTTCGCGTCCTCGATCATGAACGCGGTGATCCTCACGGCCATCCTGTCCGCGGGCAACTCCGGCTTGTATGCCTCGACACGTATGTTGTGGTCGCTGGCCATGGACGGCAAGGCCCCCAAGTTCCTGCGCAAGCTCAACAAGCGCGGCATCCCCATGCGAGCGCTGCTGGCAACCTCCGCCTTCGGGTTGCTCGCCTTCGGTACTACCTGGTTCGGCGACGGTGCCGTGTACACCTGGTTGATCAACGCGTCCGCGCTGGCTGGCTTCATCGTGTGGGCCGGTATCGCCTGGACGCACTACAAGTTCCGTCAGGCGTTCAAGGCGCAGGGTCGTTCGGTCAAGGAGCTGCCGTTCCGCGCCAAGTTCTTCCCCGCGGGGCCGATCATCGCGCTGGCCATGTGCTTGCTGGTGATCGTGGGCCAGAGCTACGAGGCGTTCATCAACGACACCGTGACCCCTCTGTCCTTGCTTACCTCGTACATCGGGCTGCCACTGTTCCTGGCGTTCTGGTTCGGTCACAAGTTCGCCACCAAGTCCCACGCCGTGGATCCGGCTCAGGCTGACCTGTCACGGAATCCCCAGATCGTGGATCGCCGCAGCGACCTGGTCTAGAACACCACCACGGTGACCAGGCCCAGGACCCCCAGGGCCACCACGGCCGTCGAGGTCACCACCACGGCTACCGCGTCCGGCTCCACGTGCTCGTTGCTGATCCCCACGGAGCCGCGGCGGTACCGTGCCTGCTGAGTAGTGTAAATGCCGATTGCGGTACATGCTGCCAAACCGAAAAGCGCCAGCACGAACGGGCCGTGGGTGGGCAGCCACCGCAGGAATATGGCGGCAGCAGTGCACAGGGCCAGCATGGTGCGACCCCAGGACAGCACCGTGCGTTCAGGCTGCAGCCCCGGGTCTTCGTGGAAACGTTGCGCGGTGCGTGGCATGGCTCAGCGGGTCAGGACGACAACGACCAGCACGCCGGAGGCAATGGCCCCGCCCACGGCCACCAGCGGCGCAATGATCGGCAGCGGCAGAGGCGCCTTGTGGCGCATGGAGCGCTCCACGCCCAGCCAACGGAAGGTGGCGCCCGCGCTCAACAGCATGCCCAGGAGCAGCAGCACCGTGGCCAGGAATTTGCGGATGGCTAGGTCGAAGATATCGCCCGTGAACGCCTCGATGGCGATGCCACCGGCCAGGAACGCCAATGACGTACGGATCCACGCGAGGAACGTCCGTTCATTGGCCAGGGTGAACCGGGGGTCGGGCTCGCTACCGCCCTTCAGCACGCGTTCGCTGAACGAACTACGACGCCGCTCGGCCGGGTCTTCTGCGGAACTCACCTGGTCTCCTTCGATGGGATTTCTACGATATTTGTCGCAGGTTACTAAGGAAGCTTCCCGGGCGACACACACTGTCTCGGTGCAGCTGAGGCCACTAAATCCGTGGGCGTGGTTGCTCAGTGAGACAGGATGGCACCAACTGCACGCTACGACCTCGCGGAGGCACCTTATGAGTTCCACCCATTCTTCGGGCAACAATCCCACGAACTACCGGGACTCCACTCAGGAGTATGCACCGAACGGAGGCGCACAGGGCGGGAATCCGTCAGTGCCCGCCAACCAAGTCTCCCCGTACGGTTAGCCTCCCGGCCGTTGGGAGTATGTGCCGGTCAGCACTCGGGACGCGCAGCAGCAGGACCAAGCAGCCAGGAGTTCCGAGGCATCTCTGGTGCTGGGCATTTTGGGTGTGGTGATACTTCCCATCCTCGCGCCGTTCGCCCTGTGGCAGGCCTACAAGTCCGAGAAGCTCGGTGGCCGTGCAACCGCCGGTAAGGTCCTCGGCTGGGTGGGTGTTGCCCTGCTGATCCTGGGCATTCTGTGGGCAATCCTTTTCTTCGCGTTCTTCGGAGTGATGATGAGCGAATTCGAGACAGCCACGAGCACCACCATCTGACCTGATCACCCTCAACGGGATCGCCCCTTTCCGGGGCGATCCCGCCAGGACCTCAACACATCACCAAATCGCGACGCGCTCCTCCTGCGGAAGCCACATCTGGTCCGATTCCTGCACGTCGAAGGCCTCGTAGAAGGCGTCCACGTTGCGCGGGGTCTGGGCGGCGCGGAACTCTGCGGGGGAGTGCGGGTCCGTGGCAATGCGCGTCTTGAGCGCCTCGTCGCGGGACTTCTCCTGCCACACGTAGGCCCAAGACACGAACAGGCGCTGCGCCGGGGTGAACCCATCAATGGGCTCGGTATCCGGGGCGGCCTTCTTGTCCTGCGCGGTTCGCCAGGCCTTGTACGCGATGGACAGCCCGCCCAGATCGCCGATGTTCTCGCCCAGGGTCAGTTCGCCGTTGAGCTTGGGGGCGTTCTCGGAACCGTCGAACTGAGCCGGGGACAGCGCCGCGTACTGGTCCACCAGGCGCGCGGTGCGGGACTCGAAAGCCTCGCGGTCGGCGTCGGTCCACCAGTTGCGCAGCTTGCCGTCGCCGTCGCATGTGGAGCCCTTGTCGTCGAAGCCGTGGCCGATCTCGTGACCGATCACCGCGCCGATACCCCCGTAATTGACGGCATCGTCCGCGTCCTGGCTGAAGAACGGCGGCTGCAGAATGGCGGCGGGGAACACGATCTCGTTACGCAGCGGGTGGTAGTAGGCGTTCACGGTCTGCGGGGTCATGAGCCACTCGTGCTTTTCCACGGGCTGGCCTGCCTTGCGGGCGATCTCGTCCACCGCGAACTGCGAGGTGCGGACCACGTTGCCCACCAGATCCTCGCCGTCCATGTACAGCGCCGAGTAATCCTTCCACTTCTCCGGGTACCCGATCTTGGGCGTGAACCCCGAAAGCTTCTTGAGCGCCTCCGCCCGGGTGTCCGCGGTCATCCAGTCGAGTGTTTCAATGGAATCTCGGTATGCAGCCAGGAGATTGTCCACCAGCTCATCCATGCGGGCCTTGGCAACGGGCGGGAAGTACTCCTGCACGTACAGCTCACCCACGGCCTCGCCGAGTGCGCCGTTGACCAGAGCCACGCCGCGTTTCCAGCGGTCCTTGAGCTGCGGGGTTCCGGACAGCACCGTTCCGTAGAACGCGAAGTTCTCGTTCACGAACGCTTCCGGCAGGTACGACGCCCGTGCGGAGACCACGTGCCAGCGGGCCCAGGACTTCCACGCGGGAAGCAGTTCGTCCGTGATCAGCTCATCCAAGCCGGTGAAGAAGCTGGGCTGCGCGTTGACCACGGTGGCCAACTGATCCTCGGTCAGCCCCACGCCCAACAGTACGGAGTACCAGTCCAGGCGGGACACCTGCCCCGCGAGTTCGGTGAAGGTCATGGGGTTGTACATCTTGGTCAGGTCCCGAACGGTGACCTTGTCCCAGTGGTGGAACGCGATGCGCGTCTCAAGGTCCATCACGGCCTGAGCCTGTTCAACTGCATCGTCGAAGCCAGCGAGTGAGAGCATCTTCTCCACGTGGGCCACGTACTTCTCGCGGATCTCCTGGTACTGGTCCTCGCGGTAGTACTCCTCGTCCGGCAGACCCAGTCCCGACTGACCCACGAACACCATGTTGCGCTGGGGATCACCGGGATCGGAGTCCAGATCGATGTCCAGGGCGCCGCCGATGCCCCGGCGCAGGGCTGTGCCAAACCAGCGGGAGAGGGATTTGATGGAATCCACGGCCTCGACCGCGTTCAAGTCCTCGCGCAGGGGTTCCGTTCCGAGCGCCTCAATGCGCTCGGTGTCCATGAAGGAGGCGTAGAGCAAGGCGATCTTCTGCTCGGAACTCTGCCCCGCGGCGGCGTCGTCAGCGTCCGGCTTGGCCTGCGTGATGATGTTCCGCACGGCCTCCTCGGCCTGATCGCGCAGCTCGATGAACGCGCCCGTGGTGGCCTTGTCATCAGGGATGGTGGCGTTGGCCAGCCAGGTCCCGTTCACGAATCGGAACAAATCGTCCTGGGGACGCACGGAGCGGTCGAATGCTTGCAGATCAAACACGGAAGTGGTCATGCAACCACGCTACTGAACCGCGGTGACGCGCACTACAGAGCCCTCGAGCTGTTCCCGGAGGGCAGAATGGTTGCCATGGACGGAGAACAGATCCAGGACTACGCCGCTTCGGTGGCAGCTGAGCTGCCCTCGGCCGAAAAGGACTTCCCGTTCGGGGACGAGACCACCGTGTACCGGGTGGCCGGCAAGATCTTCATTCTCGTGGCATCCCCGTACGGCAGACCTCTGGTGAACCTCAAGGTGGACCCCGAACACTCCGTGGCCCTGCGCCAGACCGTGGAGGGCATCGAGCCGGGCTGGCACATGAACAAGAAGCACTGGATCTCACTGGCTGGTTCCGAACAGATCACCGAAGACCTGGTGACGGAGCTGGTGCACGAGTCCTACGAGCTGATCGTGGAGTCCTTACCCCGAAAGAATCGACCGGTGGAGTACCGCTTCCGAGCCGACTGACGCCCAATTCATGGGAATCGTCCCCAACGAATCCCGGCCGAGCTGCCAGCTACTCGTTCTGGTCGCCTTTTTCGTCTTCCACGGTGGCCTCGGAAATGCGCTCCCCGCGTCGCTCCGCCATGAGCAACTCCCACGTGCGGAGCAATCGCGGCAGCGTGATGATCACCAGACCCCCCACCATGTTCAACGGGATCACCCACGCGAACCACACGAACCAGTCGGTGTAGGAATACTCCCAGCCCGCGTGCATGGCTCCGAACATGACAATGGAATTCAAGGCCCCGTGAAGCATGCCCATGCCCACCACGAGCAAACCGCCGATGAGCGAGATGACCGCCGTCATCACATCGTTTCCCGTGCCCTGCTGCATGCGCGTCATGAGCGTGATGGTGGATCCGGCGAGCAACGCCAGGCATACGGTTTCGAACGTCAGACCGTTTTCCACGTACCCGCTCGACACCTTGATCAGGGAATCGGTCATGTCCGGGAAGGCCGCCACGACCACCCACATGAAAGCCCAACCGCCGGCCAGGTTGGTCACCAGGGTCACGGCCCACAGTCGAACGAGTGACAGCCATGAGCCATGACCCGCCACCACCGCATTGATGGGCAGCAGAAAGTCTTCCGTGAACAGCTCGGAATGAGCCAGTCGCAGCGCCAACAGGCCAATGCCGAACGCCATGCCCGCCAGAAGCTTGGAACCCGTGGCGTCCATGACCGCAATCATGGCCATGATGCCTAGACCCACATCGATGCCGCCGAACAGGCCCGTAATGATCAGGGCCCGCCACGTGCGATGCAGTCGGTCGGTGCCCTCCTGGACGGTGTTCTGGAACTCTTCGACCAGTTCGTCCTCGAGGGGCTGGTCGGTGCGCCCGGAGGCTCGGCGCTTGGATTCACTGCTCGAGTGATCTGACATGAGCACAGCGTAAGCGAAAGTTTCTCCCCCCGAGACTGTGCCGTTCGAGCACGTCACAAGTCTGCTTTGGTGATGGGCAGAAACTCGTGACACCCACGCTCTGTTCGTGTGCAAAGAATTAATGGTTTCATTTCTGTCACAACACTTGAAAAAGCGTTAGAAAGGGTGCTTACTATATATATGGAACGTGGTTCTGAGCATTGCCCGTTCGGCGCTATCAGGGGGAACCAAAGCGCCGGATGGACCACGGTTTCAAGACGTCACTGCGGCGCCCGTTCATGGCCCACCACGTCGAGCTGCACCTTAGCTCGGTGCAACGGCGGTTCACCGGGACATCATCCATGAACGGAAGGGGCGGGTACCGGCGCGATCATTCGGGGAGAAATTCGCGTCAGTACCCGCCCCGTTGGCTCAGTGACGTCCCCTGGTCAGCCCTTGCCGGTGAACTCCGGCTTGCGCTTCTCCTGGAACGCCGCAAAACCTTCCGCGTAATCCTCGGTTGAGCACAGCGCCGCCTGAGCCTTGTTCTCGGCGGCCATGGAGTCCCACAGACCCACCTTGGCATCGCGTACCTGCGCCACGAGTTTCTTGGACGCCAGGTACGCTTGAGTGGCACCCTTGGCGGCCTTGGAGACGCGCTTCATCGTGAAGTCCAGCAGTTCATCGCCCGGGACGGCCCGCGAGAACAGGCCGGCGGCCACCGCCTCCGCGCCCTTCATCATCTCCGCCGTGTAAATCAGATCCAGGGTGCGATGGGCCCCGAGCCGCTCCGTGAACAGCGCGTGCCCGCCCGAATCGAGTGTGGCTCCCAGGTTGGCGAACGGCGATCCGATGGTGGCGTCCTCGGCCACGTAAACGACATCCGTGGCAATGGCCAGCCCCAGCCCAACGCCCAGGCACGCGCCGTGGACGGCGGCGAACGTGGGCGCCGGGAAATCGGCCATCTGCTGCAGTAGCGGCTGCACCTTGCCGGTCAAGTACGCGTCGGTGTCATCGGTCGCCGGATCCACCTGGGAGATATCACGGCCCGCGCAAAACGCACGGCCCTCACCGCGCAGCACCAGGGCGCGCACCCCCGCCTGCTCAGCCTCCGTATACGCCTGCGCCAGCGCGTCCAGGGCGGCTGCGTCCAACGAATTCAGCTTCTTGGGTGCGTTGAGCACCACGTGGGCAATGTTGTCCTCGATCGTCAGGTCAATCATGGGGTTCTCCTTGCGATTCGGTTCCTACGCCCGGTTTCGACCGAGGCGAGTGGGCACATACGACGACGACGCCGCGCGGGTCCCAGCGCGGCGTCGTCGGCAAAGCACGCGAACTCAAGCGTCGAAGTCGACGCTCAGTTCCTTGGAGGTGGGGCGGGTCTGGCAGGTCAGCACGTAACCGGCGTCCACCTCGTCCTTCTCGAGCGCGAAGTTCTCCTCCATCTCGAACTCGCCGCCGGTCACCCTGGCGCGGCACGTGCCACACACACCACCGGCGCACGCGAAGGGAACGTCCGGGCGAACGCGCAGCGCGGCATTGAGGACGGTCTCGCGGGCGGACATCGGGGAGTCCACCTCGCCGCTGGCGCCGTCCAGGGTGAAGGTGATCTTGTAGTTGTCGCCCTTGGGGTCGGCCTTGACCACGCGGCCCTGCTGGCCCTGCGGCGCGGCAGGCTTGCCCGTGGTGAACAGCTCGAAGCGCACCTTGGACTCGTCCACACCGCGTTCACTGAGGGTGTCGCGGCACATCTGGACCAGCTCGAACGGGCCGCACAGGAACCACTCGTCCGCGGAGTTCACCTGGATCACGTGATCCAACAGCTCCTCCAGCTTGTCCTGGTCGATACGACCGGACATCAGCGGGGAAATCCGCTGCTCACGCGAAAGCACGTGGTGAATGGCCACGCGGGAGGGGTACTTGTCCTTGAGGTCACCCAGCTCCTCGGCGAACATCACGTCCATCGAGGAACGGTTGGCGTACACCAGGTCCATGGACGCCGTGTCCGAGGCGCGCAGGATCGCGCGGGCAATCGACATGATGGGGGTGATGCCGGAACCGGCGGCAAAGGCCACCAGGTGAACGTTCTTGTTCTTGGCCACCTCCTGGCGCGCCACCTCCTCCGGGTTGTTCATGGAGGTGATGTTCACCCTGGACGTGAAGGCACCCTGCGGGTTCATCACGTCCAGGACGTCGCCGGCCTTGAGCTGCTCGTTGGCCCACGTGGAGAACACGCCGCCCATGTCCTTCTTGATGGCCACGCGGATCTCACCCGGCTTGGGGTCCGCGCAGATCGAGTAGGAACGGCGCACCTCGTGGCCGTTGATCTGGGCGCGCACGGCCACGTACTGACCCGGAAGGTAGTTGTAGTCGGCCACGAGGTCCTCGGGCACCGCGAACGTGACCTCCACGGAATCGGAGGTGAGCTTACGCACCTCGGAGACCTCGAGGGTGTTGAACGTGCCACGGCGCTTGGCGACGGGCTGGGCCTCGCCGGTTTCGGTGCCGGTGGCCTCGATGGTTTCGCTCATGTCAGTGCACCTTGAAGTAGTCGAAGGGTTCCTTGCAGTCGTTGCAGACCCAGAGGGACTTGCACGAAGTGGACCCGAAACGGGTCAGCTCCCGCGTGCTTAGCGAACTGCAGCGAGGACATTTGACGGACAGGGCCAAGCGGACCGGTCCCGAGTTGTGCCCGGCGCTCGTGCGACCGGTGGGCGGGGCAATGCCGTACTCGGTGAGCTTGGCCTGGCCGTCCTGGCTCATCCAGTCCGTGGTCCACGCCGGGCGCAGCACCTGCACAACGCGCACGTTGCGGTAACCGGCGGCCTGGACCACGGTCTCCAGATCGGCGGCCATGGTGTCCATGGCGGGGCAGCCGGAGTAGGTAGGGGTGATCACCACAACGGTCTCGTCCTGGCCCGCGTACGCATCACGCAGCACACCCAGATCCTCCAGCGTGAGCACGGGGATCTCGGGATCGCACACGGTCGCCGCAATATCCCACAGCTTGGCGTCCTCCGCGTCGGAGGGGCGCTGGGACGGGCCCAGCGGCAACTCGCGGGGAGCGGCGTCGTGACGAAGTACGGAATCGGAAGAAACGCGAGAGATCATCTACATCACCACTTGGCCCCGGGATGCTTACGCGCGAGCGACTGCATTTCGGCCAGGATGTAACCGCGGTACTCCGAGTACTCACCGTTGCGCGGAGAGTCGGGCAGGCGAGCCTGCGTGACTTTGGGGACCTCGAGCCCGGCCTCGGCCAGCAGGGCCTCGATGCGCTTCATGGTGTTCTCGCGCAGCGTGGACGGGCGCACCGCAATGCCCTCGAGCTCGTCATGCAGCGGCTCGTCCGCGAACAGCTCGTCCAAGTACGGCCACATGTAGTAGAGACCCTCCTGGATACGATGCTTGGACTCCTCGGTGCCCAGGCCCAGGCGCAGAATCCACTGCGCAGCGTGGTCCTGGTGGTACTCGACCTCCTTGACGGCCTTGTCCGCGATCGCGGCCAGGGTCTGGTCCTGGGAGGACTGCAGCGCGGAGTAGAGCTCGTACTGGTAGAAGGAGAACAAAAGTTGACGGGCAATGGTCTGCCCGAAATCACCGTTCTCCTGCTCGACCAGGCGCACCGAACGGAAATCTTCCTCGTCACGGAAGTACGCGAGGTCGTCCTCGGACTTGCCCCACGCGGAGCCCGCATAGGTCAACAGGAAGCGGGCGTGGCCCACCATGTCCAGGGCAATGTTGCCCAGGGCAATGTCTTCCTCGAGCTCGGGAGCGCGGGAGATCCACCAGCCCAGACGCTGAGCCAGCATCAGGGAATCGTCACCGAGACGCAGCGCGTACTGGGCGACCGGCTCGGACGCCTGGCCACCGGAGCCCGCGATGTCCTCGGCGGTGATGGCGTTACCGGCGGACTGCTTGGTCGCGGAATCGTGAGATGCGAAGGCGCTCACAGGTGCTTCACTCCCTCACTCTTGGTGTAGTAGGTGGCGTGGCGGTAGCTCTTGCCCTGAGCGGACTCGAAGTAGCCGCCCTTGGAATCCGGATCGGAGGACGTAATGGCGTCCGCCGGAACGACCCACACGCTGGTGCCCTCATTGCGGCGGGTGTACAGGTCGCGTGCGTTGCGCACGGCCATGGTGGCATCCGGGGCATGCAAGGAACCGGCGTGCACGTGGGACAGGCCGCGCGAGGACCGCACGAAGACCTCCCACAGGGGCCAGTTACCGGTGGTGTTTTCGCTCATGTTCAGGCTCCGATGAGTTCGGCGGACGCGCGGCCCGCAACAATGCTGACTTCTGGGCTGTCGGTGGCGGACTCTGCTGCCTGGGCAGCGGCCTGCATCTGACGCTTGGCGTAGGCCTCGGCGGCCTCGCGCACCCAGGCGCCGTCACTGTGGGCCTTACGACGGCGCTGCATGCGCTGCACGTTGCACGGGCCGGAACCCTTGATCACGGACATGAACTCGTCCCAGTCCAGCTGGCCGTAGTCGTAGTGACCGCGCTCCTCGTTCCACTTCAGATCGGCGTCCGGCAGGGTCAGGCCCAGGGCCTCGGCCTGCGGAACGATCATGTCCACGAAACGCTGGCGCAGCTCGTCGTTGGAGAAACGCTTGATGTTCCACTCCATGGACTGCTGGGAGTTGGGGGAGTCGGCATCCGGCGGGCCGAACATCTGCAGGGCGGGACCGTAGGTGCGGTTCACCGCGTCCTGGGCCATCTGCTTTTGTTCCTCGGAGCCGTGGGAGAGTTCGTACAGGATCTCCCAGCCCTGGCGCTGGTGGAAGGACTCTTCCTTGCAGATACGGACCATGGCGCGGCCGTAGGGTCCGTAGGACGCGCGGCACAGGGGAACCTGGTTGCAGATGGCTGCGCCGTCCACCAGCCAGCCGATCGCGCCCATGTCTGCCCAGGTGCGTGCCGGGTAGTTGAAGATCGAGGAGTACTTGGCCTTGCCGGACAGCAACTGCTGGTTGAGGACCTCGCGGGGAGTGCCCAGGGTCTCGGCGGCGGAGTACAGGTACAGACCGTGGCCGGCCTCGTCCTGGACCTTGGCCATCAGGATGGCCTTGCGCTTGAGGCTCGGTGCGCGGGTGATCCAGTTGGCCTCCGGCTGCATGCCGATGATTTCCGAGTGCGCGTGCTGAGAAACCTGACGGGTCAGGGTCTTGCGGTAGGCCTCGGGCATCCAGTCGCGGGGCTCGATGCGGGAATCGTCCGCAATGAGCGTGGCAAAGTGCTGCTGGTCCACGGAGTTCTCGGTGGAAGTGGTTTGTTCAGTCATGGTGTCCCTCAGTTCACGGATGAGTTGGGGCGGAGCATGCTGCCGCGGACTCCGCTTCGATAATAACTGACCGCTCGTTCAGGATATAACCGTACGGTGTGGGCGTCAACACACAATGCGAAAATTTGTGATGCACTTGACAGAACATTGCATTCTGCGATTCCCTACTGACCATTCGGTCATATAATGTGAGGGAGACAACATGCCGGACCATCCGATTCTGCGAGGAGACAAGACCTCGCAGTGGCTGGGGATCACGGTTCACCGTGCGGACCCGGGCCACGCCGTGATCAGCATGACCGTGCGGGAGGAGATGCTCAATGGTTTTGGCATCGTCCACGGAGGCATGATCTTCAGCCTGGCTGATTCGTGCTTCGCCATGGCCTGCAACGATCCCACCGGGGATGGCAGCACCATTACGGTGGCGCAGGGTGTGGACATCAACTTCATCAGTTCAGCTCGAGTCGGTCAGACCCTGACCGCCGAGGGTCGTGAGATCGCCACCACCGGTCGCAGCGGCCTCTACGACCTGTGCGTCACAGCCGAAGACGGCTCCGTGGTCGCCCAGTTCCGCGGCCGCAGCCGCACCGTGCCCAACCGTCAGAAAGCTTGAAGGTCATGACCACCTGCTCCGTTCCCAATCCGTACAAGCCCACCAAGTCCGCGGATCCCTCGCAGCCGGATCCCGAAGAGACCATGAGCCGGGACCAGATCGAGGCGCTGCAGACCGAGCGTCTCAACTGGACCCTGCACTACGCCTACGAGAACGTTCCCGCGTACAAGGAACTCTTCGACGAGCACGGCGTGCACCCCGATGAGTTCAAGGAACTGGAAGACCTGGCCAAGTTCCCGTACACGGACAAGGAGTTCCTGCGAAAGTCCTACCCGTTCAAGTCCTTCGCCACGCCCATGTCCGAGATCCGCCGCATCCACGCGTCCTCCGGAACCACCGGTCAGCCCACCGTGGTGGCCTACACCGAGGATGATCTGGAGACCTGGGGAACCCTGGTGGCCCGTTGTTTCCGCATGTCCGGCGTGAAGCCCGGCGACAAGGTGCACAACGTGTACGGCTACGGCCTGTTCACCGGTGGCCTGGGTGCCCACTACGGCGCCGAGCGCCTCGGGTGCGCCGTGATCCCGATGTCCGGCGGTCAGACCGACAAGCAGGTGCAGCTGATTCAGGATTTCCAGCCGGAAATCATCCTGTCCACCCCCACCTACCTGCTGACCATTGCCGATGGCTTCCGTAAGCACGGGATCGATCCGCGCGAGACCTCCCTCAAGCACGCCGTGCTCGGTGCCGAGCCGTGGACCGAGGAAATGCGCCACGAGATCGAGAAGACCTTCAACATCACCGCGTGCGACATTTACGGCCTGTCCGAGGTTATGGGCCCCGGCGTGGCCGGCGAGTCCGTGGAGACCAAGGACGGTTCCCACATCTGGGAGGACCACTTCCGCCCGGAAATCATCGACCCGTTCGACGATCGCGTGCTGGACACGGGTGAGCCCGGTGAGCTGATCTTCACGTCACTGACCAAGCAGGCGTTGCCGATCATTCGTTACCGCACCCACGACCTGACACGTTTGCTGCCGGGTTCGGTGCGCCCGGGTCACCGCCGCATGGGCCGCATCACGGGCCGTTCGGACGACATGATCATCCTGCGCGGGGTGAACCTGTTCCCTTCCCAGATCGAGGAACTCGCGCTGCAGGTCCCGACCCTCTCCCCGCACTTCACGTTGGAGATCACCCGGCCCAAGCGCATGGACCAGATGACCATCCACATCGAGCGCCGTGAGGGGGCCACGCTCGAGGAGGCTCAGGAGGGCGGCAAGAAGCTCGTCCACGAGATCAAGACCAAGATCGGTTCTTCGGCTTCGATCAATGTGGTGGAGCCCGGCTCGCTGGAGCGTTCCTCCGGCAAGTTGCGCCGCATTTACGATCACCGCGAGAAGTAGGGGCTGATCAGCCATGACGCCGAGCACCGGGGGATTTCCTCCGGTGCTCGGCGCGTTCGGCTCGCGGTAGCCTGTTGTGATTGTTCAGTAACTGAAAGTAGAGTCCGGGTTCATGCCAGCACAGCCACGCTCACTTACACACGACGACGCCGCCTCGGCACCACGTCGTGGCCGTCCAGGCTATGACCGGGAGACTTTGCTGGCCGTGTGCGTGGAGGTGTTCAACCGCCACGGTTACGACGCCACGTCCATGGGCACGCTGTCCACTCACCTGGGTATTTCCAAGTCCGCGATCTACCACCACGTGGCCTCCAAGGAAGAGATCCTGGAACAGGCGCTCAACCGCGCGCTGGATTCCCTGGAGGCCGTTTTTGAGCACGTCCAGGCCACCGATTCCCGCGCCGTGAACAAGCTCGAGATGATCATTCAGGGCTCCGTGCGGGTGCTGGTGGATCAAATGCCCTACGTGACGCTGCTGCTGCGACTGCGCGGGAACTCGCCGGTCGAGCTGAAGGCGCTCGAGCGGCGTCGGCAATTGACGCGGATGGTCGAGAACCTGGTGCGCACGGCCCAGGACGAAGGCGACCTGCGCACCGACATCTCCAACAAGTCCGCGCCCCGTTTGATGCTGGGCATGGTCAACTCGATCGTGGACTGGTACCAGCCCGAACGCTCCGGAACCGTGGACCAGCTCTCGGACACCGCGGTCAAGATGATCTTCGCCGGGCTGCGGGCGATGTAGCGGCAGATTTCGAGTCACCGCCGAGATCTGAGACGTCCTTAGGCCGCCGCCAAGATTTCAGACACTTTCACGCCGCCCAGAGCCGCTCTGAGTGGCTTTAGAGTGCCAGGAATCTGTCCCGGCCGTGCCGAGTGGCCTGAGAGTGACTGAGTTCTGGTTCCTAGTCAGGTGGCAGGAACGCAACGGCGGTGGTGGGGACTCGAATCGAGTCCCCACCACCGCCGTTTTCAGTTGCTTGGCCAGCCCGGGTTACTCAGTGTCCTCCGGCATCGGCCAGGTCTTGGAGACCAGAGTCAGCACGTCGTAGGTGGCGACGATCTCGTCGTTCTGGTTGGTCAGACGGGCGTCCCAGGCGACCTCGCCGTATTCATCGGTCACGCGCGGGGTGATCTTCTTGGCGGTCAGGGTCACGCGGATGGCGTCGTCATAGGTGACCGGAGTGATGAAGCGCAGGTTCTCCAGGCCGTAGTTGGCCAGCACGGGTCCCGGGGCGGGCTCCACGAACAGGCCGGCGGCCCAGGAGACCAACAGGTAGCCGTGGGCCACGCGGCGCGGGAAGAACGGGTTGGCCATAGCGGCCTCCTCGTCCGTGTGCGCGTAAAAGGTGTCGCCGGTCTTGTCCGCGAATTCCAGGATGTCGTCGAGCTTGACGGTGCGCAGGTCGGAGACGAACTGGTCACCGATGCGCAGCGTCTCCAGCGACTTGCGGAACGGGTGCTCGCCCGTGCCGTTCTCAACGTCCTCCCGGGTCACGGTGTTGGCCGTCGCGCCCCAGTGCCACTGGCCGGTGATGCCGGTGAGCAGATCCGGGGAACCTTGGACGGCGGTGCGCTGCATGTAATGCTTCACCGCGCGGATACCACCGAGCTCTTCACCGCCGCCGGCGCGACCGGGTCCACCATGCACCAGGTGCGGAACGGGGGAGCCGTGACCGGTGGAGGTCTTGGCGTCGTCGCGGTCCAGGAACAATACACGGCCGTGGTGGGAGCCGATACCTGCCGCGAATTCACCGGCCAGTTCTGGCGAGTGCGTGCACACCGTGGCCACCAGGGAGCCGCCGCCGAGTGCCGCGATCTCCACGGCGTCGGACACAGAACCGTCGTAGCTGATCACGGAAGTGACGGGGCCGAAGGCCTCGACCTCGTGCACGGCGGGGGTGCGAGCGTCGTCGAAGGACAGCAGGGTCACGGGGAAGAATGAGCCCTCGGACGGAACTGAGGACAGCGCCTCCGGGCCGCCGAATTCCACGACCGCGCCGGCGTCGATCAGGGCGCGTACGGAGCGAGAAACCTCTGACTGCTGCTCGTCGGAGGCCAGGGCACCAACGGTGGTGTCAGAGGAACGAGGATCGCCCACCTTCGCGCGTTCGGACACGCGGGACTCGATGGCCGAGATGACCTCCGAGCGGATGTTCTGCGGGACGATCACGCGGCGCACGGCGGTGCACTTCTGACCTGCCTTGGCGGTGATCTCCAGGACCACGGACTTCACGAACGCTTCGAACTCGGGCGAATCGGAGGTGACGTCCGGGGCCATGATCGCTGCGTTGAGGGAGTCGGTCTCCGCGGTGAAGCGCACGCCCTTGTCCTGCACGTTCGTGTGTGAGCGCAGGGACTTGGCGGTCGCGGCTGAGCCGGTGAACGCCACGTGATCGCGGGCGTCCAAGTGGTCGAGCAAGTCACGGGCCGAGCCGGAGATCAGCTGCAGCGAACCTTCAGGCAGCAGGCCGGAATCCAGCATCAGGCGCACGCACGTCTCGGTCACGTAACCGGTGGGCGTCGCGGGCTTCACGATGGACGGAACGCCGGCAATGAACGCCGGAGCGAACTTCTCGAGCATGCCCCATACCGGGAAGTTGAACGCGTTGATCTGCACGGCCACACCGGGGATGCGGGTGTAGATGTGCTCACCCAGGAACGAGCCGTCGCGCGAGAGCTGTTCCACGGCGCCGTCGACGATCACGTTTGAGTTGGGCAGTTCGCGGCGACCTTTGGAGGAGAACGTAAATACGGTGCCGATGCCGCCGTCGATGTCGATCAGGTGGTCCTTGGCGGTGGAGCCCGTGGCGTAGGAGATCTCGTAGAGCTCGTCCTTGTGCTCGGTCAGGTATTGCGCGAGCTGCTTGAGGATCAGCGCACGGTCGTGAATGCGCAGCTTGCCCAGGTTTTCCTGGCCCACCGTGCGGCCGTATTCAATGGCGGCGGCGGTGCCCAGGCCGTCGGTGCTGACGCGGGCCACGAGCTCGCCGGTCGCGGCGTTGTTCACGTCCGCGACTCGCTCCGGGTTCTCCGGCTGCCACCACTGGCCGCTCACGTAGCTGGGGAGGATCTCGATGTCCTGGGTTTTGGTTTGGGTGCTCACGCGCCGGTCCCTTCTCAACACTTCAAGCCGAACGATCGGTCAGTATTTAGTCCAGGATAACCTAGGTCACAACAGCGCACCACCGTTTTTCGGGCAACGACGCCGCTCGGGTACCTCGCGCACGCAACGCACCGCGGCGGCGTCGGACGCCAAGTTAAGGAGGAACCATGCACGAGGACCCCACCCCGGCGGACATCCGCGCGGACCAGGACCGGAAGAACCGCGAGAAGCTCCCCTTCGAGGACGCGGACGGCCAACCCTACGAGCCGTGGACCATCCAGCTGGGCGAGTTGGACAACAAGATGGGCGTGGTGATCGAGGAGCAGTCCGCCGAGCGCGTGGTCGCGACCATGCCGGTGGAAGGTAACCGTCAGTCGCTGGGCCTTTTGCACGGCGGTGCATCCGTGGCCCTGGGCGAGGCGCTCGGTTCGTGGGCCGCGGTAATTCATGCCTCCACGTTCGGCAAGGTGGCCGTGGGCGTGGACATCAACGCGACCCACCACTCCTCCGCACGCTCCGGCATGATCCGCGGCGTGGCCACAGCCATTCACCTGGGCCGCTCGGCCACAACTCACGAAGTGGTCATCAGCCACATCGACACCGGCAAGCGCCTCTGCACGATTCGCATCACCAACTTCCTCAAGGACACCAAGAAGAAGTCCTGACGGATTACCCCGCGCACGGAACAGCACTGCGGCCCGCACACTCACTGACGAGTGTGCGGGCCGCAGCGCTGAGGGGCCTGGTGCGACGGACGCGAGCGAGCGGCGTCGTCGATAATTGGTCGAGAGAGCGGTTGGCCGTCGGGCAGTCCATGTGCAATCTCAGGTGAGGTAACAGCATTCGGATGGCCTTATGTGAGGACAATGCAGTTTCGGGGCCCGGAATCTGCATCTTCCTCACATCAGGCTGCACCCTGCGGTTTCCTCACATCACGCTTGCCAGAGCACCATGCGCCGACAATTTCGCGTGAGGGAACGGCAGGCGGGAAGCGCAGCTCTCTTTTGCCAACGCCCTTCGCCTGATCGAGAGTGCTCAGGCGCGAGGGGGAAGGTGGCGCGATTCGCCAGGGTGAATCCTGACATAACGGTCGCCCGGAGGATCATGCCCTCCGGGCGACACGACTACTTCTACTTGGAGGCGACTACTCGCGCATCGCTCAGAACTGCGCGGTCTCCGTGGAGCCGGCCAGAGCGGTGGTCGAGGAGTTGGGGTTCACAGCCTGGGAGACCAGATCGAAGTACCCGGTGCCCACCTCGCGCTGGTGCTTGGTGGCGGTGTAGCCGCGTTCCTCGGCGGCGAACTC
Source organism: Kocuria sp. CPCC 205235 (assembly GCF_040980905.1). Lineage (NCBI taxonomy): Bacteria > Bacillati > Actinomycetota > Actinomycetes > Micrococcales > Micrococcaceae > Kocuria > Kocuria sp. CPCC 205235. The sequence goes on along the minus strand of NZ_JAVKPR010000001.1, from coordinate 223,723 downwards.
GCGCTCCTGCAGCTCGACGTACGAGGTCATCTGGTTGCGGGCGTAACCGTGGGCCAGGTCGAACATCGAGTAGTTGAGGGCGTGGAAACCGGCCAGGGTGATGAACTGGAAGCGGTAGCCCATGGCGGAGAGTTCGCGCTGGAACTTGGCGATGGTCTCGTCGTCCAGGTGCTTCTTCCAGTTGAAGGACGGCGAGCAGTTGTACGCGAGCATCTGGTCCGGGAAGTCCTCGTGCACGGCGTCTGCGAACTTGCGAGCGAGCTCAAGGTCCGGGGTGCCGGTCTCCATCCAGATCAGATCCGAATAGGGAGCGTAGGCCTTGGCGCGGGCCACACAGGGCTCCAGGCCGTTGCGGACCTTGTAGAAGCCTTCGGAGGTGCGCTCGCCGGTGATGAACTCGGCGTCCTGCTCGTCCACGTCGGAAGTGATGAGGGTGGCGGCCTCGGCGTCGGTGCGGGCAATGATCAGGGTGGGAACATCCTCGATGTCCGCGGCCAGGCGGGCGGCGTTCAGGGTGCGCACGTGCTGCTGCGTGGGAACGAGTACCTTGCCGCCCAGGTGACCACACTTCTTCTCGGAGGCCAGCTGGTCCTCCCAGTGCACACCTGCGGCGCCGGCGTTGATCATGGACTTCATCAACTCAAAAGCGTTGAGCGGGCCGCCGAAACCGGCCTCCGCATCCGCGACGATCGGGGCCATCCAGTTGTCGACCGTTTTGATGCCCTCGGAGTGCTCGATCTGATCCGCGCGACGCAGTGCGTTGTTGATGCGCTGGACCACCTGCGGCACCGAGTTGGCGGGGTACAGGGACTGATCCGGGTATGTCTGCCCGGCCTGGTTGGCGTCACCGGCGACCTGCCAACCGGAGAGGTAGATGGCCTTGAGGCCGGCCTTGACCTGCTGAACCGCCTGGTTACCGGTCAGAGCGCCCAGAGCATTGATGTAATCCTCCGTGTTGAGCAGCTGCCAGAGCTGGTCTGCACCGCGGCGTGCGAGGGTGTGCTCCTCTCGAAAGGAACCCTGCAGACGCAGGACCTCCTCGGGCGTGTAATCACGGGTGATACCGAGCCAGCGGGGATTCTCGTCCCAGTCCTGCTGAATCTCCTGGGCGCTGCGCTGATTGCTGTTCGTGGGGTTCATGACGGTCTCCTTCGTCCTTGTGATGCGACGGTTGTGCGATGAAGTTCCGCCGCTCTGTGCCTTGTGACTACTACTTTGGCGGGTTTTCAGCCGGTTGCACCCAGAAAATTCTGTGAAGAAATCAAGTTCTTCACGTTTCGGCATGTTTTCCGTAAGCTCGTGCCATGGCACCTCGTTCGACGACGCCGCAGGGCCAACGCACCCGCGCGAGCGCACCTTCTGCCCCGCCCGCCGATTCGGTCTTCGACGGCGATCCCGCGGACCCTATCGCCGTGGGTCGCCGCATCCGCTACCGCCGTAAGAGGCTCCGCGTGACCCTGGGGCAGCTGGCCGATCAGGTGGGCATGGCGGCGTCGGCGTTGTCGCTGATCGAGAACGGAAAGCGCGAACCCAAACTCTCCACGCTGGCGGCCATCGCCAAGGCGCTGGACACGTCCGTCGAGCAGCTCATCGGTGCCAAGACGCAGTCCAAGCGCATGGAGCTGGAGATCGAGGTGGAGCGGGTACAGCGCGGGCCCATGTACTCGTCGCTGGGGCTGCCGTCCGTGCGTGTGGGGCCGGGGCTGAGTACCGAGGCGCTCGAGGCCATCGTCGCGCTGCAACGGCAGCTCGCCCACCGTCTGGATGAACAGGCAGCGACACCCGAGGAAGCCCGACGCGCCAACACCGACCTGCGGGCGCGCATGCAGAAACTCAACAACTACTTCGAACGCATCGAGACGATGGCCGGGGAGCTGCTGGCGGCCATCGGGCACGGCGGTGGGCCACTCTCTGAGCACCACATTTCGTCGCTGGTCTCCCACGTGGGGTTCGAGATCCACCAGGTCCCGGATCTGCCGCACTCGACTCGGTCGGTCACCGACCTGCGTAACAAGCGGTTCTACCTGCCGGCGCGCTCGAGTATCGGCTCCACCTGGTCCGTGTTGCTGCAGGCCGTGGGGCATTTGCTGCTGGACCACAAGCGTCCCGAGAACTATGGGGAGTTCCTGGAGCAGCGGGTTGAGACCAACTACTTTGCGGCCGCGCTCATGATTCCGGAGTCCTCGGCGGTGAAGTTGCTCGCCGAGTCCAAGGCCCGCCGGGAGCTGTCCGTGGACGACCTGCGCGACGCGTTCGCCGTCTCCCACGAGACCGCCGCGCACCGCATGACCAACTTGATGACCCAGCACTTCGGGATCCCCACGCACTTCGAGAAGGTCCATTCCTCCGGGATCATCCACAAGGCCTGGTCCAATGACGGCATCGCATTCCCCACCGACCACACCGGCGCGGTCGAAGGCCAGCGCGCGTGCCGCTACTTCTCTGCACGGCAGGCGTTTTCGGCGACCAACCGGTTGCTCTCGCACTTCCAGTACACGGATACCCCCGGCGGCACGTTCTGGTGTTCGGCGCGGGTGGAGCGGTCCACGGGCGGCGAGTTCTCCATTGCGTTCGGGGTGCCTTACGAGCACGTCAAATGGTTCCGCAACAGGGACACCGCCGTGCGCAAGCAGTCCACCTGTCCCGACCCCGCGTGCTGCCAAGAGCCGCCCGGCGCGCTCGCGGATACGTGGGACGGGCAGTCCTGGCCCTCGGCAAGGCCCGCGACCCACATGCTTGCGGCGATGCCGGCCGGTGCCTTCCCGGGGGTGGACGAGACCGAGGTCTACCGCTTCCTGCGGCGGCACCAGCCCGCGCCCACCATTGATCCGGACGGTGACCTCACGTAGCCTCCAGAACATTCCCGCCGACGACGCCGCTCACGCGCCTCGAAGCCGGAGCTCACGTTTTCGTGACCTCGGCACCCGCGAGTAGAGAGCCGTCGGCGACCCGTGTTTCACGTAATTTCTGCCGACGAAAGGCGACCCATGAGCTTTGCGACCGCTGACCTGTACGACGAGCACGGCGAGGACCTGCAGTCCGTGACCACCCAGATGATCTCGGTGGGCGGTGTGCATCGGTTCACCGGCCCCATCCGTACCGTGCGCTGCTTCGAGTCCAACGTGGAGGTCAAGAAGCTCGTGGCCACCCCGGGCGACGGCGCAGTGCTCGTGGTCGACGGCCAAGGATCCATGAACCGCGCACTCCTGGGCGACAACGTGGCCCGCACCGCCATGGAGAACGGCTGGGCCGGTGTGATCGTCAACGCCCCCGTGCGCGACCGCGTGGAACTGGGCACGCTGCAGATCGGCGTCAAGGCGTTGGGCACCAATCCCCGCAAGTCGGAGCCCAATGACTCGGGCGAGACGGACGTGATTGTGAACTTCGGTGGGGTGACCTTCCGCCCCGGCAAGACCGTGTGGGCTGATGAGGACGGGATCCTCGTGGAGCGGTGATCTGAGACTCAGGCCTCAGTCGTGGAGCTAGCGATCGAGAAGGGTGATCGTAGTTTCACACAGTGACCTGACCGTTGGAAGTAGTCGATCAGGCAGTTGACTGCCGGTAACCGCATGACGTTCTTCGGAGATGACTTCTTCTAGAGCATCAGGAATCATCATTGCGAGCACCCGCACAGTTGCCAGGAGCCATTGCCCATCAACTTTGGCTTCTGCGGCGAATTTGGCCCAGTGTCTGTGTGCAACTCGTCCGAACCGCCGCTCACCGCCTATGGCCATGGCAGCGTTTCGTAGCCCGTCCTTTTTATCGGGGAATCCGTTTTCATTCTTGTACTCGTAAGGTAAGCCAGAGGCTACGTCGTATAGCGGGGCAAGGGCCACTACATCCGGTGCAAGAATTATCGAATAGTTCTTTGCGTGCGCATCTGGCGCACCGATTAGATAGTTCCCTATCAACCCTTCGATGAACCGCAGGACCTCGCTTTCCTCTGCACCCGCCCGGCGTAGGGTTCGGACAATTGACAGTGCGCTTGGACCCTGTTGAGCTTCGTATTTCTTGGTCGGTAGGGTCGATGTTGCCTGACAGAAGTCTTCTTGATGGATGCGAAGCACTCTGCCATCGATTGTCATCCGGTCGTAGCGTTCCACAACAATGGCATTTGTGCCGTCGAATTGCATATACCTTGAGTTGGCAACCGTGAGCCCAACTTTCGAGAGTGTTCGGAGCGAAAGATGCTCATTGAGCGCTTGGTCTCGAAAATCATGAATGCCAGGTTTAAAAATGTGAGTGGTTGGCTCCGCCCCCGTTGCTTCGAACCACCCGTCGTCCCAGCGCAAGGCAAACTTCGATTGTGCTCCTGCTAACGACCAGCGTTCTCTGTCAACAAGCCAGGACCCCTTGGGCTGAGAGATTAGTGCGCGTAGGCGCTCACCAACCTCGCGTTCTGTGCACGGAATCAAGTTACCTTTACTTTGCCGAGCTGAATCCAGTTCATCTGGGCGTGCAAACTGGATAGCACCTGCGCACTCCAATCCAATGTGTTCCAGGAGCGCGAACGGATTTCCAGAAGAGATACCGAAATTGTGGGCTAGAGCCTCCCTTACGCCTTCTCCTTCTGGCAGAAGACCCTCAATGAACGCGTCAGTCGCCCGTCTCGGGTATGGGGCCAGGCGGTACGGCAATGCCACGGAGACCTCTAAGGCGGGGTCCGAGTCTTTGAGGTATTGGAACGTTCGGTTCCCTTGCGGGCTTTGAATCAGAACACCGACTACTTCTCCATGGAGCAGCACAAGCAATTCTTTCATCCTGCATCATCCTGCTTCGGATGATCGTCAGGGAGTGTGTTGCCGGTGAGCTTGGTCGCTTGGCGGATGGTTTCGAGGAGCTCGGGTGGGAGCTGGGCGGCTTGGCGCATGGTTTCGAGGAGCTCAGGCCGAACCTGGGCAGCTTGCCGCACGACGTCGAGTGTGGTGCGTGACGGCGCCGAATATTGACGCATGATGTTCAATGCTTTTCGAGCTTCAGATGTGGTTGAGTCTCTGATCTTTTGCGCAGATACGGTGCCCGGGGTGGAGGCCTTAGCTTGTGGTGATCCTGCCTCGTCTTGCTCTGGCTGCTCGATTAGCTGGATGGAGAGATCTAGGGCTCGCAAGACCGCGAGCACTTTGCTTAGCTCGGCTCCCGTCCGTGCCCCTTGTTCGAGGCCGATCAGCCACTTGCGGGAGACTCCGGCGCTTGTTGCCAGCGAGGCCTGAGTCAGTCCGGCACGGGTGCGAGCGTCGTGGATTGCTGCGCCTAGTTGGCGTCCTGTTGTGATAGCTCGGTTCCCCATGATGTGAACGTACCATCACATGATTATTTGTGTACATACCGTCACTTCTGGAGGGGTGCACGTATCGTCACATTCTGTAGTGTGAAGGTGCTGTCACATTATCCAATGTCCATGCAGTTGATTTTTGACGGCTGCTCCCCAGCCAAAATCAGGACTGCGGCCCCGCTTCGTGTGAAGTGGGGCCGCAGTCTTATTCGGGGGCGCGAGCTGCCGCTCAGCACATTTACTGTTCGGGAACCAGAGCCTGGCCGTCCCAGACGTAGTTCACGGTTTCCCCGGTCTCCCGGCCTTCGCCCTCCAGGGTCTTCTGAATCACAGTGGGTTCTCCGTCCTCACTGATTTTCAGATCAGCATTGGAGAACGGGGTCTTTACTGCACCCTCACCCGGGGGCATGGTGCCGTTGGAGTCGTAGCCCTGATCGGTGGGCGTCAACACGGTCACACCCTTGTCATAGGAGAGGTACACATTGCCGTACTTGTCCACGTTGGAGCCGTTGTTGAGCTCCCACTTCTGGCCACCCAGGGAGGGGGAAGTGCCGAAGGACACCACGGGGCTGCTGTCTTCCGATCCCACGTAACCCACGGGCTGACCGTTCTGGTACAGAGCGTATGAAGCCAGACCGGTGCTGGGCGCAGCGCCCTCGGGGCTCGTGACCTCGTGATAGGTCACGACCTCCATGGCACCGAACTTGGGGTGCTCCACGGGGATGCGTCCGGTTTCAGTGCACTGGCCAGCGCACGGATCGGCTACTGCAGGCAGCTGTTCTGCGCCGTCGGATTGCTCACCGGTTGCGGTTGAAGCCGGGTCTGCGCCGGGTGTCGCAGATTCGGTGCCCTGTGCGGGCTCCTCGGTGCCAGAACCGTGAGCGGTCTGAGCCGCGGGGCTGGTGGTTCCTTCCGCGCTGTCCGCTGCGGGGCTCGCGGTGGCCTCGGTATCGGCCTGGCCGCAGCCCACCAGCAGCGGGATGGAGAGAGCAGTTGCGGTGATGGCAGTAGCTTTCTTGTTCATGATCCTGACCTCCTTGGAGGTGGTTGCCGTTCAGGTCACAACCCACACTTCCCGGGGTGATTTGCGAATGCAATACCTCGTGACGGAATCGTGATCCGCTGCTCAGCCCCTCGGGCTGCCGTGTCGAGCGGGGGAATCCGCTTCCCCGCGCGGCTGACAGCAGCAGCTAACTATTAACCAATGCAAACGAAAAGCCCCGGTGGATAGTTCATGTATGAACTATCCACCGGGGATGGTGCGATGTGCCCGTGGGGCGGGCCGAGCGGCGTCGTCGGGCGGGAATCCAGCTATGCCGGAGAACCCGAGACGAGGCTACGAGTAGTCGTAGAAACCCTTGCCGGACTTCTTGCCCAATTCGCCGCGCTCAACCATGTCGCGCATGAGCTGCGGGGGTGCGAAGCGCGGGCCGAGCTTGGATTCGAGGTACTCCGCGATGCCCAGGCGCACGTCCAGACCCACGATGTCCGTGAGCGCGAGCGGTCCGATGGGGTGCTTGTAGCCGAGCACCATGGCGTTGTCGATGTCCTCGGCGGAGGCCACGCCTTCCTCGACCATGCGAATGGCCTCGAGACCCAGCGCAACGCCCAAGCGGGAAGACGCGAAGCCGGGAGCGTCGTTCACGGTGACCGGGGTCTTGCCGATGCCGGCCACCCACTCGAGGGTCAGCTTCTGCAGCTCATCGCTGGTCTGCTTGCCGATCACGATCTCCACGAGCTTGGAGGCCGGAACCGGGTTGAAGAAGTGCAGGCCGCAGAAGCGCTCGGGGCGCTTGAGCTCGGCAGCCAGCCCGTCCACGGACAGGGAGGACGTATTGGTGGCCAGCCATGCGGTCTCGGAGAGGTTCGCCTCGACCTGCTGCAGCGAGGAGACCTTGAGGTCCCAGATCTCGGGAACGGCCTCGATGACCAGCTCGCACTCGGAGAAATCGGAGTGCTCGAGGCTCACAGCGAGGTTCTCTGCCCACTTGTCCAGGTTGCCGTCGATCTTGCCGCGCTCAAGCGACTTGGCAAGGTCGGATTCGATGCGCTCCTTGGCAGCCGCGGCCGCCTGGGGATTCGCCTCGACCACGGTGACGTTGGAGCCGGAGATCAGGAACGCGTGCGCGATACCCGCACCCATGCGGCCACCGCCCAGCACGCCCACCTTGGCGGGAACAGTGCCCTTGGTCTCTTCGCTCATTTCTTGCTCTCCTTCTTCCGGTCCAGGAACGCCTGCATCCGGTCAAACTTGGCTTGGGATTCGAACAGGACCGCCTGCGCGAGTTCGTCCACGTGCGGGTGGGACTCGCGCGGCATGTGGAACACGCGCTTGGACACGCGCACGGCCAGCGGGTCCTGCTTGCCGATGCGGTCGGCCAGCGCGTGCGCGGCATTCACCAGTTCAGCCGGTTCGTGAATTTCGGTGATCAGGTGCGCGGCCAAGGCTTCTTCCGCGTTGAGGATGCGTCCGGCCAGCACGATCTCCTTGGCCACCGGTTCACCCGCGAGTTCCTTGATGCGCCACAGGGCACCCGCAGCGGCGATGATTCCCAGGCCGGTTTCCGGCTGGCCGATCTTCACGTACGGGGTTCCCAAGCGGAAATCCGCGGCCCACGCGAGTTCCGCACCGCCACCCAGCGCGTAGCCGTCCAGCGCAGCGATCACGGGCATGGGCAGTTTGGCGATCCGGTCGAAAATCTGCGAATTCACCCCGCGCAGCGCATCCTCACGACGCCGCTCGCGCAGCTGCGCGATATCCGCACCCGAGGCGAAAATCCCCTTGCCGTTCACTTCCGTGCCGGACAGGATCATGATCTTCGGGTTGCGTTCCAGGTAGCCGCACACGGTGTGCAGCTCGTCGACCATGGTCTGGTCGATCGCGTTGCGCACGTCCGGGCGGTCCAGGATCACGTGCAGGCGGTCCGGGGTTTCTTCCAGACGGATGGCGCTGAAGTCACCCTGCAGGATCTGCTGATTCGCTTCGGCTTGATTCTTACCGTTCGACGACGTCGCGTGCTCGCTCATGCGGGCATCACACCTTCTCCACGAGCATGGCAGCACCCTGGCCCACGCCGATACACATGGTGGCCAGACCCTTGTCCGCGTTCTCGCGTTCCATGCGGCCCAGCAGGGTGATCACGATGCGCGAGCCGGAGGAGCCCAGCGGGTGGCCCAGGGCGATGGCACCGCCGTCGCGGTTGACGATGTCCGGGTTCAAACCAAGACGGCGGATCGAGGCCAGGGACTGGCTGGCAAAGGCTTCGTTGATCTCGGCGGCCCCGAGGTCATCCACGGTCCAGCCCGCACGCTTGAGGACCTTCTCTGTGGCGGGGACCGGGCCCAGGCCCATAATCTCGGGAGCCAGCCCGGCGGAAGCACCGTCGATCACGCGGGCACGGGCCTTCAAACCGTATTTCTCGATGGCGCTCTCGGAGGCCACGATGATGGCGGAGGCGCCGTCGTTGAGGGATGAGGCGTTACCGGCCGTGACTACGGAACCGCCCTTGACTACGGGGCGCAACTTAGCCAGGACGTCCAGGGTGGAGCCGGCTCGAGGACCCTCGTCGGTGTCAACGGTGGTGACGGCACCCTTGCGGCCCTTGACCTCGACCGGCACGATTTCGTCCTTGAAGCGGCCGGCCTCAATGGCTTTGATGGCCTTTGCGTGGGACTCGGCGGCGAATTCGTCGCAGTCCTCACGGGAGATGTTGTCCACGCGGGCCACTTCCTCTGCAGTTTCCGGCATGGAGTAGGTGGCCTTGCCGTCGCGGGAGAGCGGGCCGTCCTCGAACTTCTCGTTCACGAAGCGCCAGCCGATGGAGGTGTCGAAGGCTTCGCCGGGCTTGGCGAACGCGGTCTTGGGCTTCTCGACAACCCACGGGGCACGGGACATGGACTCCACGCCACCGGCAATCACGATGTCAGCCGCGCCGGACTTGATCATTTGGGAGGCGATGGTGATCGCGGACATGCCGGACGCGCACAAACGGTTCACGGTGATGCCGGGCACGGTGTCCGGGTAGCCGGCCAACAGCCACGCCATGCGGGCCACATTGCGGTTTTCTTCACCGGCGCCGTTGGCGTTACCGAGGATGACCTCGTCAACGGCTGCGGGATCGATGCCGGCGGCTTCGACCACGGACTTGATGCAGAGGGCGGCCATGTCGTCAGGGCGAACGGAGGACAGTGCCCCGCCGTACCGACCTACAGGGGTGCGGGCCCCTCCGACTAGAAAAGCTTGCGGCATCGTGGACATGCTGTCTCCTTCGCAGGGGCAATAACTGACCGATCGTTCATCTAAAGATTCCACGACTTTGTGACCTACGTCAATACACTCGGTCGGGATTGCGGGATTCGGACTTTTTCGGCTCCAATGCGTTCGGTTTCATGCTGAGGGTCGGAGCTGAATGACCTGCGAATGCGATGTGGCCGGACCCGCGAAGGATCCGGCCACATCTGTGATTCAGTTGCATGCACTGCGCGGAGCTTTACCGGCGGTGCTGCGGGGCATTGCTGTCCATGTCCTCGGGCAGTACCGGGGGAACTTCTTCGCCCGGGTGCTTGGCAATGAATTCCTCGTGCACTTCCTCGATGTGCAGGTCGCGGCCCTGGTCCGACTTGCGGACGAAGCACACGGCCGTGAAGGACACGACGGAGAGCAGAGCGATGTAGAGGCCAATGGTCCAGGACTGGCCAGTTTCGTTCAGCAGCAGTTGGGCGATCAAGGGGGCAAATGCGCCGCCAATGATGGATCCGAGTGCGTAACCGATCGAGATGCCGGAGTAGCGGACACGAGCCGGGAACATCTCCGCGTACATCGCGGACTGAGGGCCATAGGACGGGCCCAGGCCGATGGTCAGGATGAAGATCGCCGCCGCGAACAGTGGCAGCGATGCCGTATTCAGCATGAACCACATGGGGATGGCCCACAGGATGATGAACGCGTAACCCAGCTGGAACGTCAGTTTTCGTCCGATCTTGTCTGACATCCAGCCGCCGAGCATCGTGAAGATCAACCAGCCGATGCCCCCGATCAGGGATGCGACCAGGGTTTCGGATCGGGGCATACCCAGGACCGTGGCACCGTAGGACGCGAAGAACGCGATCACTAGGTAACCGGCGGCGTTGTTGGCGGCAAAGATCAGGGCGGCCAGGGTTACTTCGCGCTTGTTGGTGCGGAACAACTGGCCCAGCGGAGCTGAAGACTCCTTGGCGCGCTGCTGCATGGCAACGAACACGGGAGACTCATCCACCGCGCGGCGAATCGCGTAGCCAACACCGATCAGCACGATCGAGAACAAGAACGGAACGCGCCAGCCCCAGGACTCGAACTGCTCGGGGGTCAGCAGGGATGTCACGCCGAACATGAACAGGGTGGCCATCAGCATGCCCAAGGGCACGCCGATCTGCGGGTAAGCCCCGAACAGGCCGCGCTTGTGGTTGGGGGCGTGCTCCACAGCCATCAGGGCCGCGCCTCCCCACTCGCCACCGGCTGAGAAGCCCTGCAGGACGCGCAAGCAGAGCAGAATAATGGGCGCCGCAATACCGATCTGTTCGTAGGTGGGAAGCAGGCCGATCAAAGTGGTGGCCGCGCCCATGCCGAACAGCGTCAGCACGAGTGTGATCTTACGACCGTACTTATCGCCGATATGGCCAGCCACGATGGCGCCCAGCGGACGGAACAGGAAGCTGATGCCCAGGGAAGCCCAGGCGACGATCTGTCCCACAGCCGGATTCTCAGCGCCTGCCGGGTTGAAGTAGTGCGTGGCCAGGATGAAGGCCGCTGCCTGAGCGTAAATGAAGAAGTCGTACCACTCGATGGTTGTGCCCACCAGGGTGCCGGCGAGAACCTTGCGCTCTTCGCGGGACATGGTGTGCGCCTGCTGCTGTGCGGGCGGGGAAGCTGCGTTTGTAGCCATGGAAGCTCCAGGATCATGAGTTGCGCGGTCCGGGCCCGGCAAGATCTGTGATTACTGACCGAATGGTCGTTGGAATAGATAGTACTGATGATCGTGACTCGCGTCACTACCTCCGCGCAAAATTATCAAAGGTTTGAGGAAACACGTGTGAAGCTCTGTCTCGGGTGCCGTGCTGACCAGTCTCTTCCCCTGGGCGACGACCTTCCCTCGGGCGTCCAATGAGCCATTTCATTCGGTCTTACTGTGTGGTAGACCCGGTTACTCTGCAGTACGGTCGCATCAAATGGTTGCGCGGGGTCTGGTCCCGCGTTCCGAATTTCGCAACCAGGCTCAGCAGCGCGGATCAACCGGTCACCTAGCGCAACTGCTGATCCAACCAGCACATCCACTGGGCTCGACGGTCTGGGTGCCTGAGGTCGTCCCAGGTCAGCACTCGCACCTTCCATCCAGCATCACGAAAGCGTTCGAGCCTGTAGTTCTCGTCCCGGTAGATCTGAGTGTCGATTGCGTGGTCATTGCTGTTGTATTCGAGGGCCGTCCGCTTGGCGACCCATGCGAGGTCGGGGAATCGTTCCCGGCCATCCAGCATCACCAGTGGGTTCATGCTGGGCGGCGGGAAGCCGTTCTTGAGGACCAGCAATCGAGTCAACGTTTCGGGTGAAGACCACGTGCGTTCCACCGCGTGGCTCAGAAGTCTGGCGATTCGACAGGCGGAGCGTGAGCGTGGGGGAAGCAGGGCGAGAGTCCGCGAGATTTCTTCACGGTCGAACGGTTTCAGCCAGATCTTGTTGGTGACCTGGATCCGGTGCGCCAGCAGGTAGTCCAAACAGGCAATGATTCGCCACGCGGACAGGTAAGGGGCGGCCACGGTCAGTGCTTCGATCGGATGGGTGAGGGCGCACTCCGATGGACCCAAGTACGGGTTCAGCCCATAGGACTTGGTCAATGTGGCACCACCCAGCTCTGACGTGGGGCGGTAACGGTTCCAGGCCAGGTGGGGTGAGCCCATGGCGCTCACAAAGGCGCGTGCTCGCGGAGCGGGTTCGTGTCCGAGCGTCGGATTGATCCAGTGTTGAGTGGAGTCGACGGGCACCTTGTACAACCGCAATGCGTGGAGGCCGGTGATCGGCAAGCCGCTCATGTTCCGCCGGAAGTGTCGGTGCAGCAGCACGGAGAGCATCGCGGGTTCGTAATGCTCTGGCTTGTGGAACCAGTATCCGCGGGTCAGGCGCACCATGGCGGGGTCCGCGTTGAGCTGAGGAGCGCGCAGACCCCAGTCGACCGTCGGCAACACATCTGGCAACGGGTCGAAACTCAGTACTCGAGCGGCTTTCATGACCGCGACTGTAGGCGGTCTCGGGGTCGGTCAGTTCGAGTTATCCACAGGCACTTCTGCCGACTGTGCTAGCTCTCCGGTTGAGCCCCACCATTTCATCCTGCCTTACTGCCCGGTAGGGCGGGTTACTTTGCCGTAAGGCGGCATCAGATGGTCGGCCGCGATGGCCGGCTGAGCTGCGACGCCGGCCGGACCCGGCGGACCCGGCGGGCGGGGAGGCGGCGTGGCCCTAGGCGGCAGCGGGGGCACTAGCGGTGGGGTGGGGAGGATGAGCCAGGGTGATGGGGGCGGGAAATGAGGGGGCAGAGGCGGGTGGCGCGAGCGGCGTCGTCGTCGATTGATTGCCGACGCCGCTCGCGAACCTTGCTAGAACAAGCGCTCGGTCGCGAGGCGCGCGCCTTCGACCAGGGAGCCGAGCTTGGCCAACGCGATCGAGGGGTGGAGGCGACCGCCCAGGCCACAGTCAGTGGAGGCGATGACGTTCTCGCGACCCACCACGGACGCGTACTGCTCGATGCGGTCGGCCACGAGCTCCGGGTGCTCCACCACGTTGGTCGAGTGGGAGACGAAACCGGGGTAGACCACCTTGCCCTCGGGGAGCGTGTGGTCCTTCCAGACCTTCCACTCGTGGCCGTGGCGGGGGCTGGACGCCTCGAAGCTGTAGCCGCCCGCGTTGATGGTGAGCATGAGGTCCACCAGGTACTTGAACTCGAGGTCTGTGGTGTGCGGGCCGTGCCACGAACCCCAGCACAGGTGGAAGCGGATCTGGTCCTCGGGGAGGTCGCGCAGGGCGTAGTTGAGGGCGTCCACGCGGATCTTGGTGAAGGCCAGGTAGTCCTCCACGGTGGGCTCGGGGTTGATCTGGTCCCAGGACTCGGCGATGGAGGGGTCGTCGATCTGAACGGTCAGGCCGGCATCGATGATGGCCTTGTACTCCTCGCGCATGGCGTCCGCGCAGGCGTACACGAGCTCTTCGTCGGTCGAGTAGTACTCGTTGCGGACACGTGCGCAGGAACCCGGGGACAACGCGGCCACGAAACCCTGCTGGGCTCCGGTCTCGACCATTGCGTCCTTGAGACGGCGGATGTCGCCGGCCACGGCTTCCTGACCGGCGTAGGTCAGCGGCCCGGTGATCTTGGGCTGGGCGACCGAGGCGCGGTGCGCGAGAACTCCGGCCGTGGGGTCCTCGTAGGCGTCGCGGAAACGAGCGCGGTCGCGGCGGTCCGGGAAGCTGGTCAGAACGATGTTGCCGGGGGAGGAGCGCTTGACCTCGGCGTCCTGCCAGCGGTCCTCGTTGGTGGGGGTCAATCCGCCCAGTCGGGAGAACGAGTAGTTCCACCACGCGCCGTAATCCACGGAGGAGGACATGGTGTGGCCGTATTCGCCGTCGTTGACGATGTCCAGACCGATCTCGCGCTGCTTGCGGACGATGTCGATCACGCCGTTATCGAGCGCGGCATCCAACTCCTGAGCGGTGGCTTCACCCTCCTGGAAGCGCTTGTTGGCCTCCAGCAAATCGGGGGTGCGGGGCAGCGATCCCACGTGGGTGGTCTGAATACGATCGGTGTTCTGAGGCATGAACTAGCAGTCCTTTCCATCGGTCCTGGCGGTAGCACCGTGGGCTCAATCCCGGGTTGCTGCGGCGTCGACGAGCCAGATCTCTCGGCCGCTCTGGATGGGTACTCACTCATCAAACAACATGCATGGGTGGTCGGGCCAATTGTGGCGCGCGTAATGTGTGGGACGTAGATCACCCATTACCGAGGAGTTGGGGCATGTCGGACAGCACTCTCAAGGGCAAGAAAGCACTGGTCACGGGCGGTGCGAGTGGCATCGGCGCGGCAGCGGTTCGGGCCCTCGCGCAACGCGGCGCCCACGTGATCGTGGCCGACATCGACCCCGCCGCCGCCGAGACCATGGCACAAGAAGTCGGCGGAGAGGCGTGGGCCGTTGACCTCACCGACACCGCAGCGCTCGCGGACCTGAGTCTCGACGTGGATGTGCTGGTCAACAACGCCGGGATTCAAAAGGTCGCGGCAGTCCAGGACTTCGATCCCGCTGACTTCCACAGGATCCTCACGCTCATGCTCGAGTCCCCGTTCCTGCTGATCCGCGCCGCCCTGCCCCACATGTACGAGCGCGAGTGGGGTCGGATCATCAACGTGTCCTCGATTCACGGTCTGCGCGCCTCAGCGTTCAAATCCGCGTACGTCGCCGCGAAGCACGGTTTGGAGGGGCTGTCCAAGGCCGTGGCCCTGGAGGGCGCTCCGCACGGTGTGACCAGCAACTGCGTGAACCCCAGCTACGTGCGCACGCCTCTGGTCGACAAGCAGATCAAGGACCAGGCGGCCACCCACGGAATCCCCGAGGACGAAGTGGTCGAGAAGATCATGCTCACCGAATCAGCGATCAAACGCCTGGTCGAGCCGGAGGAGGTTGGCGAGCTCATTGCCTTCCTGGCCGGTCCCTCCGCCGGCATGGTCACCGGTGCCGCCTACACGATGGACGGCGGCTGGACGGCGTCCTAGCCAGATGGCACCGGGCGCTCCGGGCCGTCGCCCACGATCTGACCGTTGCGGGGTAGGCCGTCCGGAAATGACAGGGGTAAGCCAACAGCCTGAGCGAAATCCAGAGAATCGACCGCCTGCACATGCACGTGCGGTTCGGTGCTGTTCCCAGAATTTCCGAATTGGGCAACTGCGGTCCCAGCCTGAATGCTCTGGCCAACTCGAACCCTGATGCTGCCTTGCCGCAGGTGGCACAGTGCTACGTACTGGCCGCTGAAGGAATCCTGCACCACCACGTAATTTCCAGCCAACGCGCCCCATCCGGCGGCGACGCGGCAGGCTTGGGTCAGCGCGTAACCAACGGAGGACAACCCGCGGAAGGCGTCGTGATCTTCGGCGTGGTCGTCCGCCAGAACCACCGTGCCGGTCACGGGTGAAATGACCGGTTGTCCGAAACCGACGAACTTCTCGGGAGCCTCCGTGCGCAACAGCGACGTGCCAGTGAACCTGGCCGAACGGTTCTGTCCATCCACCGGCACAAAATCCATCGCGAAACTGGTGCCGAACCGATCGGTTCCGTGGCTCGGCACTCGATTCGCGGGGCTGTTCTGCACCAGGCACCGCCCGTGGAACGGATAGTCGAGTTCCATGCCCTTCATTCTTGCCCGTCCGGCGACTCGTGGGAATAGGCCACGACGCCGCTCACACACCCCGGCACGCACGGCGGGTGGGCCGAGCGGCGTCGGCGAACCATTTCGTCAGGGGTTACGACAAAGTAACCGGGTCTACTGCGCAGTAAGCCCTCATCACATGGTCCGGCCCGTACGCCACGCCGACGACGCCGCCCGCACACCCTTCCAGGCCCGGCACCTTACGCCGAGGGCGCCCCGGTGCGCAGGGCCGTGGACAATTTGTGCGCCTGATCGAGCAGCGCCGCGCCCAGTTGGGGGCGGCGTTCGGCGCGGAATCTTGATTCGATGCCGGTCAATGACAGGGCGTACCGGGGTTGTCCGGAGGCATCGAACACCGCGGCGGCCATGCCCCATGACCCTTCGACAATGCGTCCCGGATTCAGGGACCAACCGTGGTCGCGAACGCGGGCGACGAGTTTGCGGACGTGTGCGTCGCCGTGCTGAGAGCCGAGGCGTTGCCGTTCGTCCCGGGTGTCCGCTAGGGCGGTTTCGAGCTGATCCGGCGGGAGTTGACCGAGGATCGCGATCCCCGCGGACGCCACGCCCAGCGGGAGGCGGAGCCCTTCGTAAAGCACATGGGAGCGGACCGGAAACGACCCCTCGACGCGGGCCAGACAGATGACTTCGTTGCCGCGGCGGGCAGAGAAGAACGCGGATTCACCCGTGGCCTCCGCGAGGCGCTGCAGGCACGGGGTGGCGAGTTCCTGAGCCGGATAGCGCTGGGCCGCCACGGTGCCCAGGATGTGGAGTTCGGGTCCGAGCGCCCAGTTGCCGTTCTCGGTGCGGTCGACCAGGCCTTCATCGGCCAGCGCCGTCAGGAGCCTATGGGTGGTGGGCCTGGTCAGTCCGGTGTGGAGCGCAATTGCCGCGGTAGAGCCAGCCGTTTCACTCGCGGCAACCGCCTGCAGGATGGCCGCCACCCGGGCCACGACCTGAGTGCCCCTCTGGGTATGCGGTGAGCGGGAGTGCGACGAGGTATTGGAATCCGGTGTCGTCATCGTCGTCCCCTGGCTTGGAGCTGTCGCGAAGTTGTTCACATTATGGACAGACTAGACGCTGTTTTTCAGAATGTGAGGACTTGCCCGGAAGAATGCGGAAGTTCATTGACCAGGATGTGGGCGCTTCCTACGCTGAGATGGAGATCACACATTACGAAAGGGTGACCGTGTCCAAACTCAGAGACAACGTTGCCGAACTCCTGGCCGACACACTGCGGGACGGCATGACCCTGGCCGTGGGTGGCTTTGGCCTGTCCGGTATCCCGCGGGACCTCATCGAAGCGGTGAGGGACAGCGGCGTGAAAGACCTGACCGTGGTGTCCAACAACATGGGCGTGGACGGCAAAGGCCTGGGACTGCTGCTCGAGAACAAGCAAGTCACCAAGGTTTTGTCTTCCTACGTGGGGGAGAACAAGGAGTTCGCCCGTCAGTACTTGGAGGGTGAGCTCGACGTCGAGTTCACACCCCAGGGAACGCTTGCCGAGCGGCTGCGGGCCGGCGGTGCGGGAATCCCCGCGTTCTACACGGCCACCGGTGTTGGCACCTTGGTTGCCGAGGGCAAGCCGACCGCGGAGTTCGACGGCCGAACCTATGTTCAGGAACGCGGGATCGTCGCTGACGTGGCTCTGGTGCACGCGTGGCAGGGAGATACGGACGGCAACCTGATCTACCGCCGCACCTCGCGGAACTTCAACCCGGTGTGCGCTGCCTCCGGCAAGGTCACCTTTGCCGAGGTCGAGAACATCGTGGAACCGGGCGAGCTGGATCCGGACCACATCGTGACGCCCGGTGTGTACGTGCAGCACGTGGTGCAGTACTCGGGTGCCCCCAAAGACATCGAGCAGCGGACCACGCGACCGAGGCCGGGCGCGGCGACGTCGTCGGCCGAATCGGAAGGAGGCGCGGCATGAGCTGGACGCGCGACGAGATGGCGGCCATTGCGGCGTCGGAACTCAACGACGGCGACTACGTGAACCTGGGTATCGGCATCCCCACGATGGTGGCCAACAACCTGCCCGAGGGCGTGAGCGTGGTGCTGCAGTCCGAGAACGGTGTGCTGGGCATGGGGCCGTTCCCGTATGAGGGCGATGAGGACCCGGACCTGATCAACGCCGGCAAGCAGACCATTACTCTGCAGGACGGTGCGGCGATCTTCGACTCGGCCACGTCCTTCGGAATGATCCGAGGCGGCCACGTGAAGATGGCGATCCTGGGTGCCATGCAGGTCTCCGAACAGGGGGATCTGGCTAATTGGATGATCCCCGGCAAGATGGTCAAGGGCATGGGTGGCGCCATGGACCTTGTGGCCGGAACCCCGCGTGTGCTGGTCTTGACGGAACACGTGGCCAAGGACGGTTCGGCCAAGATCAAGCGCGAATGCGACTTGCCGCTGACCGGCGTGGGCGTGGTGGACCGGATTGTCACGGACTTGTGCGTCTTCGACGTGGAGGATGGCGGGTTGGTGCTGCGGACCCTGGCCCCGGACGTGACCGAAGAAGAAGTGGCAGAAAAAACCGAAGCGAAGTACCGGGTTGACCTTGTGGACGTCACCCCGGATTCCGTTCCCGTACAGGAGGACAAATGACCGAGAACGCCAATGATGTTGTGATCGTCAATGGGGCGCGTACCCCGCAGGGCAAGCTGATGGGCACGCTCGCGTCCCTGAGCGCGGTGGAGCTTGGGGCGCACGCCATCAAGCACGCCGTGGAGCGCTCGGGTATTGCCCCTGACACCGTGGATTACGTGTACATGGGCAACGTGGTGCAGGCCGGAAACGGCCAGAACCCCGCAAAACAGGCCGCCGTGGAAGCGGGTCTGCCCATGACCGTGCCCGCCATGACGTTGAACAAGGTGTGCCTGTCCGGGCTGGTCGCGGTGACCGAGGCGGCCCGCATGATTCGCGCCGGCGAGGCCTCCGTGGTGGTGGCCGGCGGCATGGAATCCATGACCAGCGCGCCGCACCTGTCCCTGGGCGCTCGCAAGGGCAAGGCCTACGGCGACATGACCCTGGCCGATTCGCTGGCCAATGACGGTCTGGTCGACGCCGCTTTGGGGGTTGCGATGGGCGAGCTCACAGAGACGGGCAATTCCGAGCGCTCGATCGGCCGCGAGCAGCAGGACCAGGTCGCGGCACGTAGCCACCAGCTGGCGGGTGAGGCGCAGTCCTCGGGTGTGTTCGCGGACGAGATCGCGCCGCTGGAGATCCCGCAGCGCAAGGGCGATCCGGTCACGGTGTCCGAGGATCAGGGTGTTCGTCCCGAGTCCACGGCCGAGGGCCTCGGCAAGTTGCGCGCTGCGTTCACCAAGGACGGCACGATCACTGCCGGTAACTCGTCCCCGATTTCGGACGGCGCCGCGGCCGTTGTGCTGACGACGCGCGCCTACGCGGAGGAGCACGGTCTGTCCTGGCTGGCCGTGGTGGGCAAGCCGGGTCAGGTTGCGGGTCCGGATACGTCCCTGCACTCCCAGCCGTCGCGAGCCATTGACCATGCGCTGGAACGCGCTGGGTGGTCCGTGGATGAGCTGGATTTCGTGGAAATCAACGAGGCATTCGCGGCAGTCTCCGTGCAGTCGGTCGATGACCTGGGGATTCCGTTGGAGAAGGCCAATATCCATGGCGGTGCCATTGCCTTGGGCCACCCGATCGGCGCGTCCGGTGCTCGTCTGGCGCTGCACGCGGCTCTCGAGCTGGCACGCCGGGGTTCCGGCAAGGCGGCCGTGTCGCTGTGTGGCGGCGGCGGTCAGGGTGAGGCGTTGCTGTTGAGCCGCTAATGCAGTGACGTTTCCGCAATCCGGATAATGGAATAGTTATTCCATTATCCGGATTTGTGCTGCATACTCAGTGGACGAGACCCACGCCACACTCAGGAGATGCGCCCGATGACTCACACCCATGCCTTCAACGGACCGGCTTGGATTGTCGTTCCCGCCGATCAGCCAGAGCAGTTCGCTGAGGCTGCACAAGCGGCGGACGTGGTGGTGTTGGACCTGCACAACGGCGTGCTGCCGCGGGACAAGGAGTTCGCGCGCCAGTGCATCCTGGAATGCCCGTTGGATCCGGCCCGCACGGTCATCCGAGTGAACCCGGTGGGGACCGATGAGCATGCTGCAGATCTGCAGGCGTTGGCTTCTACGACCTACCGGCGTGTGGCGGTTCCCAAGGTTGAATCCGCCGAGCAGCTCGCGGGGCTAGTCGACTACGAAGTCGTGTCCATGATCGAGTCTCCCCATGGTGCCCTGGCGCTGGGCGAGATTGCCGGCGCGAGCGGCGTCGTCGGCCTCATGTGGGGATCAGAGGACCTGATCGTGAATCTGGGTGGCCTCACGAGCCGCAAGTGCAACGGCGCGCTCCGGGATATTTCCCTGCACGTGCGCTCGCAGACGGTGCTGCACGCGGCGGTGGCAGGGATTTTCGCGGTCGACGGGATCTTCCTGGACGTCGAGAACCTTGAGGGACTGCTGGGCGAGACCCTGGACGCCTCCAGCTCCGGTTTTGCCGCCAAGGGTGGGATGCACGTCTCGCAGATGGCCGTGATCAAGGAAGGGTTCCGCTCCAAGCCGGACAAGCTCGACTGGGCCCGCGGCGTGGTGGAAGTGGCCGCGGAGCAGCGGGGATCGTTCCGGCATGGGGCGCAGGTCATTGACGCGCCCGTGATCACTCTCGCGGAGCGCATGGTGGCTCGCGCCGATGCGAGCGCATCCGTGACGCCCTAGCTTTTCGAGGCTATTTCAACGCGTGCGACAGGGGAGCGCGCTGCTCAAGTAGGTGTTGGCCCCGCTCGTAATCGTCGTCCGAGTTGTAGGTGAGCACGCCCACCAGCTCGCCGCGTTCGTCGCCGTACCAGACCACGAACCCGTCCGGCCGCTCCCGGAACTCTGCCGTGCTGAAGCCGTCTCCCCACGCGGAGTATTTGAGCGTGTGGTCACCGATGATGCTCCAAAAACCGGGGATCGAATCCCACGATTTTTGCGCGTTCTGCTCGACCGCAGCATTGTGCCCGGCGATTTCTCCCATGGCCAGCGCGTCACCCCAGTGCTCGACCATGATGGGCCACCCCGCCACGCCATGCTGGGCCAGCGCGGAATCTCCGGCGACCCACACGGTGGCGTGCGCCTTCAGATGCTGGTCGGTCATGATCCGGCCGCCCCGGACCTCCGCAGGCGAGTTGTCCAGGAGCGTGCCGCCCGGAGTCACACCCACCGCGGCAAGGATCAGATCGGGGTTCAACGATGTCCCGTCATCGAGTTGCACGACCCGCGGGGCCGCCACGGACTTCACGCTGCGGCCGGTACGCACCTCGACACCGACGGCCTCAAGCCAGTCCTTGATTCTCGACGACGCCGCTGCGCCCAGTCGTTGCTCCTGCGGCCCGTTTTCGGGCGTCACCAGGGCGACGTTGAGGCCGCGTTGGGCCAGTGACGCGGCTGCTTCGCAGCCGATGAAACCGGAGCCGATCACCAGGGCGGTATACGCCGTTCGCGCGGAGGCTACCAGGGTCCTTGCGTCATCGAGTGATCGCAGCAAATGGATTTCGGCACCCTCCTGCGCGGCGTGAAGCGACTTGGAGCGCGCACCCGTGGCAACAATCAACCGGTCGAATTCCACGGACCAGCTCTTAGCCGCCACGGTCTGCTTCTCTATGTCCACGGCCGAGATCGACGAGGCGAGCAGCAGCTCCACACCGTCCGGAAGGCCCTCTCCATTGACAGGGTCGCCGGTGGGTTCTTTCTCGCCGGACAGGACTTCCTTGGACAGCGGCGGGCGTTCGTAGGGTGGATCGATGTCTTCGGTGACCATGAGCACGGGACCCGGCCCGGCGGCGTCGAGGTAGCTACGTGCCGCGCTGACGCCACCCGCGCCGCTGCCGATGATCACCAGGGGATAGTGCTCCCGTGAGGGGAGGGACTGGTGACGGGGGAATGTCGAGGCATCCGAAACTGTCATGCTCCCATTTTGCTGACCGCTTGAGGGGGCTGACCAGGGGTTCGGAGGCTACTTGCGTGTTTTCGCTCCGATGGCCGTGCGGTGGTCCATGATCTTGTCGAGCAGGCTGATGAGCAATTCGCGCTCTTGTTCGGTGAGGGCCTGGCTCCAGTCGTTCTCGCGGGAGTTCTGCCGGGCGAAGACCTCTTGGATCTTGGTTTGGCCCGTGTCGGTGAGGTGCAGGATCAAGGAGCGCCCGTCCGCCTCGGATGCCTGTTTGACCAGCAGACCTTTGGATTCCAGATTGCCCGCGAGGTTCGAGACCGCAGCACGGCTCATTCCCATGAGCTCGGCCGCGCGGTGAGGGGTCAGGGGGCCCGCAACCCACAGCGCGAACAGCATGCGATAACTGGCCCACGTGCCACCGGCGGGGCGGTGAATGGAGGACTCGAAGTCGTAGATCACCGATGAGGACGCCCGGAACAGCGTGACGAACAGGCGGTTGGCCGTGACGTCGCATTCCGGGAACTCTTGCGAGATGCGTGACGCGGCGGCATTTGCGAACTGCCAGTAATCCGGGTTCACCGCGTTCGGGGCGTCGTCAGGTGTGGGCATGGTCCAAATTTAGTGTGCAGCCAAGCCGTTCGGGGAGTTTCTCTCGGGTGGGCAGGTTGTTAGACCTTTTATTACCTGGTGAGATCTCAGCGGCGCGAGGCTCATGGTGGTCACGTATTGAACCGCTTGCTCTGGGAATGAACAATGAAGGCAGGAGCCCCGTTGTCGCGTTGAGGAGTGCTGGAAATGTCCACCGTTGAACCGAACGCACGAAACGAAGCGCGAACGGGACACCGTGGCGGGGTCGAAACCAGAGACGAACGGCACCCCGGCAAGCGAACCGTGCTGTCGGGATTCCTGTTTGGTTGCGGTATTGCAGCGTCCATGATCGATCTGTTCATCTTCCACTTGGGCCTGCAATGGCACCATTTTTATGATCTGTCCACCCATGAGGTGGCGTTGCTGACGGACGGGATTTTCCACGCGTTCGGGTGGTTCATCACCGTGTGGGGCCTGTTCCTGCTGGCCGATATCCGACGCCGCGGGGGCGTGAATTGGAAGCGCTGGGCTGGGGCAGTGGCCCTGGGCATCGGGTCGTTCCAACTCCTCGACGGCGTGCTCAACCACAAGATCCTGGGCATCCATCAGATCCGGTACGGCGTTGACCTGCTGTTGTATGACACGGTGTGGATCGGATCTGCGATCGTACTCATGGTGATCGGGTGGGTGGTGCTGCGCATGACCCGTTCGGCCCATGACGCTCGCTGAGGCTGCCCGTGCACGCTCATGACTCAGCCCACGCGACTGGCCTTGATGGCTGGCTCGTGTTCGAAGTATTTGTTGCGGCATTGCTGATTGCCACGGCGGTCGGGTATGCCTGGTCCCTCTGGGCCGGGCGGCACCGCAGTGCGTGGCCGGTTCATCGGACCGTGTTCTTCTACGCGGGACTGGCCTGCGTGGCCGCGAGCCTGGTGGGCCCCTTGGGCCAGGCCGCTCACGAGAGTTTCACCGCGCACATGATGGGGCACTTGTTGCTCGGGATGATCGCCCCGCTCCTACTGGTGCTTTCGGCTCCGGTGAGCGTGCTGTTGCGGGCCTTGCCCGTGGGGCGAGCGCGTGCGGTGTCTCGCATGCTCCGTTCGCCCTACGTCCGGGTGATCACGCACCCGGTCGTGGCCGCTCTCTTGAACGTTGGCGGCTTGTGGGTGCTGTACACCACCCCGCTGTTTCATTGGATGCACGGTTCCGTGTGGGTGCATGCGCTGGTGCACACCCATATTTTCTTGGCGGGGTATGTGTTCACGGCGTCCATGGTGGGCGTGGACCCGGATCCGCACAGGGCGTCGTTCAAGCTTCGAGCCGGGGTGCTGATTGCGTTCATCGCAGCGCATTCGATTCTGGCCAAGTGGTTGTACGCCCACCCGCCCATGGGGGTGGGAACCGCGGATGCGCAGTTCGGTGCCCAGCTCATGTACTACGGCGGAGATGCGGTGGACGTGCTACTGATCGTTCTGCTGTTCACCGGGTGGTACCGGGCCACGAGACCGCGGTCAGCGAGCTCGGATAGGGCGCGAGCGACGTCGTCGTAGACGGCCCCGACTAACGCACCATGCGAATGGTCTTCAAACCGTTGGATGCGCTGTCGATCCGCTCGGCGCCGTCCGCCTCAAAGCCGTTCTTCTCGTAGAATCTGCGCGCTCGGGGGTTGTCCTTGGCCATCCACAGCTGTGACGGCTGATCGTCGAGGGAGGCGTCCAAGAGTTCTTGTCCTGCGCCCGTCCCGTGGAATTCCTTGAGGACGTAGAGCATGAACAGCTGGAAGTCCCGCACGTCATCCTTTTCTTGAGGGTGGGCGGTCATCGAGAACCCGATGATGTGATCATCCGCTTCTGCCACCCACGGGTACATGTCCTGGCCGTGATTGTCCACGATGGCTTGCCAGGTGCGGCGGCGGGATTCCCAAGCGGTGTCTCCGAGGAAAGCGTCGGGTAATTGGCCCGTGTACGTCTCCTGCCAGCACCGGAGGTGCACGTCGGCCAGCGGTTCAACGTCGGTCGGTTCGGGGCGTCGCAAAGTGATCGGTGGAGCACTCATGGTTTAACGCTAAGAAACGGCCCCGGGGGCGGTTCAAGCGGCCGGTAGCGCCCGGCCCGAAATACCGTGTGATCCACGCCACTCTCGATAGCCTCAGGGGTGGTTGGTGACCCGATCCCACCGCACCAAGCCGTACCGATCTGACTGACGAGGTATCGCCATGAGCACCCCCGAGCACCATTCCGACACCCGCACCACGGCTGAGCCGCCGCTGGCCCGGCTGATGCGACCCGTGAACTCCGTGGTGGAGCGGTTCATCCCCTCCGCCTTGATCTTCGCCATCGTGCTGACCGTGGTCGTCGCCGTCATGGCTCTGATCCTCACCGATTCCGGTCCCGTGACCGTGATCGAAGGGTGGGGAATGGGCCTGTCCGGGCTGTTGGAGTTCATGACCCAAATGGCCTTGGTGCTGTTGCTCGGCCACGCACTCGCCAGTACACGGCCGGTGCGTGCGCTACTCGGCAGGTTGGCTTCCGTCCCGCGTTCACCTTTGCAGGCGTACGTGTTCGTGTTTGTCGTGGCAGCCATTTCCTGTCTCATCACCTGGGGTTTCGGGTTGGTTGTTGGCGCCTTACTGGCGAGGGAGGTCGCCCACGAGTTCGGCCGCAGGAACATTCCCATCAGTTTCCCCATGCTGGTGGCCGCAGGGTTCTCCGGCATGGTGGTGTGGCACATGGGGTACTCGGGTTCCGGACCGCTGACCGCGGCCACGCCGGGTTCTTTCATCGAGAAGCAGGTGGGGTACGTGATTCCCATCAGCGAAACGACCTTCTCATGGTGGAACATGAGCGCCGCGGTGGCGACAGTGATTCTGGTGGCAGCGGCCCTGTGGCTCGTAGCTCCTCGAGTAGTGCCCGCATCTCACAGGATCACCGCGGAGGCGCTCAAGGAATCCGATCAAGAGGTGCAGCAGCCCAAGGTCGAGGCCCCGGCAGATCACTTGGACGCGTCACGACTGCCCACTCTCCTCATCGGGATCGCTCTCGTGGCCTACCTGGTGATCCATTTCGCGCATGGCGGGTCGGTCACGCTCAACATCGTGAACTGGATGTTCCTCGCATTGATTTTCTTGCTGTCCCGCAATTCGTTTGAGGTCATGGGCCTGATCAAGAATGCTGCCTCCAACGTGGGCGACATTCTGCTGCAGTTCCCGTTGTACGCCGGAATCATGGGCATCATGACCGCCACCGGTCTCATCCAGGTGCTGTCCGATTCGATCGTGGCGGTGGCCTCGCCGCAGACTTTGGGGTTGCTGGCGTTTCTGTCCGCGGGTCTGGTCAACTTCTTTGTCCCTTCCGGCGGTGGCCAGGTGGCCATCCAGGCGCCCATTCTTCTCGACGCCGCCGCGAGACTCGACGTGGACCCCTCCGTCATGATCATGGCCGTGGCATACGGCGACCAGTGGACGAACATGATCCAGCCGTTCTGGGCGCTGCCGCTGTTGGCCATCGCGGGCCTCAAGATCCGCGACATCCTGGGTTACACCACGGTGGTGCTCTTGGTGTCGGGAGTCGTTTTCGGTGCCACCATGTTGATCGTGGGGGCAGGGGTTTAGCGCACCATTCGCACGATCATGAATCCGGTGGCTTGAATGTAGACCGCTTCGGCGCCGTCTGTGGTGAAACGGTTGCGTTCGTAGAAGCGCCGTGCCCGGGGATTGTCCTTGGCGACCCAGAGGAACGCAGGATTGTCACCGATGACGGCCTCTAGGAGAGCCTGTCCGGCACCGCTGCCGTGGTGCTCGGCGAGTACATAGAGCATGCGAAGTTCCAGGGGACGAGCGGCATGTTCATCAGTCGACGGTGCGGCACCCGCGAATCCGATCAGCTGGTCCTTCGTCTCAGCGACCAGCAGTGTGCCGTCCCTCTCTGGACGTTGCAGCGTGCCTTGCCACATCTCGACCCGGGCGGCGCGAGCGGCGTCGTCGAAGGCCGAGGCCGGCATCAACTGCCCGTAGGTTTCCCGCCACGTCTCCACGTGGAGGTCCCCGAGGGCAGCGGCGTCGTCGAAAGTGGGCTCGCGCAGGGTGATAGCCGGCGGGTTCATGGCCCTATGGTATTGCCGCAGTGGGCGCGTGTGGATGTCCGAGGTTACGTTTACTGTGGTTCACATCTCACCCGCGAAGTGCAGCACTCAGCCAGGAGTCACCATGAAGATCACCGGAGCAGTCCTCGAAGAGATCGGCCTGGAGCGTCCCTACACGGAGTCGAAGCCACTGAACATCACGGAGCTGGACCTGGACGATCCCGGCCCGGACGAGGTACTGATTCGTATTCGGGCCGCAGGCCTGTGCCATTCGGATCTTTCCGTGGTCGATGGAAATCGAGTACGGCCCACGCCCATGCTGCTTGGCCATGAGGCTTCCGGGGTCGTGGAAAAAGTCGGTGAGAACGTCACAGACCTGTCCGTGGGAGAGCAGGTCACCACGGTGTTCCTGCCGCGCTGCGGTGAATGCAAGAACTGCCTCACGGACGGAAAACTGCCGTGCACCCCGGGCACCGCCGCCAACAATGACGGCGTGCTCATCGGTGATCACGTGCGGCTACATCGGGAAGGTGAGGAGGTTCGTCACCATCTGGGGGTCTCTGGGTTCGCGACGCACGCCGTGTTGAACCGGCAGTCGGTGGTTCCGATTGGCGACGACGTGCCCGCGGACGTCGCCGCCGTCCTGGGCTGCGCGGTGCTCACCGGCGGCGGCGCCGTGCTGAATGCCGGCCAACCGGCGGATGGGCACGCCGTGATGGTCGTGGGCCTGGGGGGGTGGGGATGGCTGCGCTCATCACGGCCGTTTCCATCGACAAGGGCAAGGTCATTGGAGTGGACGCCAACCAGGAGAAGCTCGCACGCGCCCGTGAATTGGGAGCTGACGAGGTCTACACGCCCGCACAGGTGACCGAGCAGGGCATCAAGGCCCCCGTGGTGATTGAGGCGGCCGGGCATCCCAAGGCGTTCGAGACCGCAGTGGCCGCGACAGAGGTGGGCGGCACCACGGTGACTGTGGGTTTGCCGTCCCCGGATGCGCGATCCAGCATTTCGCCGCTCGTACTCACCGCTGAGGCCCGCACCATCAAGGGTTCCTACCTGGGCTCAGCCGTGCCCGCCCGGGACATCCCGATCTACGCGCAGCTGTGGCGCGAGGGGAAACTGCCGGTCGAAGAGCTGATTTCCGGGCGAATCGCACTGTCGGAGATCAACAGCTCACTCGACCTACTCGCGGACGGTCAGGCCGTCCGCCAGGTGATTCTGTTCGAGGACTGAACCTGCCCCCGCCCGGGATGAGCGCTGTCAGGCCTCGTCCGGGTTCCAGCCCCGGATTTTTCCGTCCGGGGCCGCGTACTTGGCGATCAGGCTGCAGTCCAGGTTCTCGTAGCCCTCGTCCACGAGTTGCTGGAACCGCTGGGCCGCGAGCTCGGCCGCGGGGAGGTTCACCCCGGTCTGTTCACCCGCAGCCAGCGCGAGCCCCACATCCTTGGCCGCAAGTGCCGCGGAGAACGTGGCCTTGAAGTTGTTGTTCGCCGCCGAGGAGTCGACGATGTCCGGCACGGGATACCACGTCTGCAGGGCCCAGGAGTTGCCGGACGAGACCGAGGCGATGTCCCAGAACACCTGCGGGTCCAGGCCCAGCCGGTCGGCAAGGACAGCGCCTTCGCCGCAGGCCTCCAGGCTGATGAACAGCATCATGTTGTTCACGATCTTCGCGGCCTGACCGGTTCCCGCCTCGCCGGTGTGGACGATCCGCCCGGCCATGGGCTCGATGTACTGCTTGGCTTTCTCGACTGCGCCGCTCTCGCCGCCCACCATGAACGTCAAGGTCCCGGCCGCCGCGCCACTAATGCCTCCGGACACCGGGGCATCGACGAATTCGAATCCCGCCTCCGCGGCGGTCTTGTGCAGGTCGACCGCGGTTTCCACGTCGATGGTCGAACTGTCGATGAGCAGGGCGTCTTGTGGCGCGAGGGCCAAGACTCCACTGTCCCCGAGGTACACGGCTCGCGAATGCTCACCCTTTGGCAGCATGGTGAAGACCACCTGCGCGCCGTCCAGGACTTCCTCGATAGAACTGCAGGTCGTCACGCCCTGGGCCTTAGCCTCGTGCATCGCTTGTTCATTGAGGTCGAAACCGCGGACGTCGTGGCCCGCCTTCACGAGGTTGGCGGACATGGGTCCGCCCATGTTTCCCAGGCCGATCCAGCTGATGGTGGTCATGGTGGTGTCCCTTTCGGCGGGCCCCCGAGGAAGATCAGGAGCTGGTGGTGTGTGTCGTGCGTTCCTGGTCCAGGCGGCGTCGGTCTTCGGCGTCGATCGACTGCAAAGAAATACCGCGGGTCTCGCGCAATGTGGCCACGGCGAACAGCGTGATGAGGCACGCGATCGAAATGTAGATGGAAATGGGCACCCAGGAGCCGAACTGGCGCAACAGGGTGGTCGCAATAATGGGAGCCAGCGAACCCGCGACGATCGAGGTGACCTGGTAGCCCAGCGAGACGCCCGAGTACCGCATGCGTGTGGGGAACATCTCGGCCATGATGGCGGGTTGTCCGGCGTACATGAAGGCGTGGATTGCCAGGCCCAGAACGATGGCGGCAAGAATGACCCAGTCGTTCTGAGTGTTGAACATGGGGAACGCGATGAACGACCACACGATGCCCATCAGCGCACCGGCTGCGTACACGGGGCGTCGGCCGATCTTGTCCGTGAACCGGCCCATCAGGGGCACCAGGATGGCGTGGATGATGTGCGCCACCAGCAGGAGCAGCAGGATGTTAGAGGTGTCCATCTTCAGCTGTGTGGACAAGTACGTGATCGAGAAGGTGACCACGATGTAGTAGAGGATGTTCTCTGCGAAGCGCAGTCCCATGGCGCCGAATACGCCGCGGGGGTAGCGGCGGAACACTTCGGCCACACCGTATGCGGCACCCTTGGCCTCGATGACCTCTTCCTGAGTCTCCTTGAAGATTGCAGCGTCCGAAACATGGGTGCGGATGTAGTAGCCGACGATCACGATGACCACGGACAGCCAGAAGCCCACGCGCCAGCCCCACGAGAGGAACTGCTCGTCGGAGAGCGTGCGGGAGAGGATCAACAGAACCACGGTTGCGAGCAGGTTGCCCAACGGGACCGCGGCCTGGGGCCAGCTCGCCCAGAAGCCGCGCTCCTTGTTGGGAGAGTGCTCGGCCACGAGCAGCACGGCGCCGCCCCACTCGCCACCCACGGCGAAGCCCTGTGCGAAGCGCAGGATCACGAGCAGCGTGGGAGCCCAGTAGCCGACTTGGTGGAACGTGGGTAGGCAGCCCATGAGGAAGGTCGCGGCACCCACCAGAATGATGGCCACTTGGAGCAGATGCTTACGGCCGAACTTGTCACCGAAGTGCCCGAAGACGATGCCACCCAGTGGGCGTGCAATGAAACCAACCGCGTAGATGAGGAAGGCCTTGATGATGCCGTCCAAGGGGTTGCCCGTGTCCACGAAGAACAACGGGCCGAACACCAAGGTGGACGCGGTTGCGAACAAGAAGAACTCGTACCACTCGACCACGGTGCCGGCCATTGAGGCGGCCACGACCTTCTTGAGTCCCGCGCGGTTCTCCGGAGTGTCATTGGGATCGAGTTCGGCTGCGGGGGTGGCCCGGTCCGCGGTGCTCATGGGGTTCTCCTTATGAATCAAAACCGTGACCGCGATCACGCCGCAGTGGGTCAAACCTACTGCTAGCTCCGGACTTCCTCAATGACCAGAACCTGGCCCCCGCTGTGCAAAAATGCACACACTGCTCTCGATGAGCTTTGCGATACACATGGGAGGGGTGCGAGTGGCGCAAGACGTCGACAATCTGTTGCTACTGCTCTCCGTGGTGCGCCACGGCTCGTACTTGGGTGCGGGTGCTGCGCTGGGGATCAGTCACACCACGGTCTCCCGCAGGATCGCGGCCCTGGAGAAATCTGCCGGAGCCCGCCTGCTCGTTCGTTCCGGGGAGGTATGGGAACCCACGGAACTGGGGCGCGAATTCGTCTCGGCCGGTGAAGACATTGAACTGGCACTCGGCTCGTTGGCGTTGGATTCGGGCGGCGTTGGCGGTTCTGTGCGGGGTGTGGTTCGCGTACTCGTGCCCGAGGGGTTCGGTGGTGTGGTCGTTGGGGCGGCCATACGCAGATTGTCCGAAACCCACCCCGGCGTTCGCCTGGAAATGATCAATGCCGCGCGGAGGGCCAGAACCAATCTGGTGGGCATCGACTTCGAAGTGGTGGTGGGACGGCCGGAGGTCTCACGGAACGAGGCTTTCCACTTGGCTGACTACACGTTGGGAATGTACGCGTCTCGGTCCTATCTCGAGACCCATGAAGCGATCACCGAACCCGACCAGGTGCAGGACCACCCGCTCCTCTATTTCGTGGAGTCGATGCAAGACGTTCCGGAGCTGACGGATCCGGTGAGTTACTTTCCGCGTATGCGGCAATCGGTGGGGGCTACGTCCTCCATGGTCCATGTGGAGCTCACGCGCGCCGGTGCGGGGATCGGACTCCTGCCGTGCTTCATGGCCGAACGGGCCAGTGACCTGGTGCGACTGTTCCCCAGAGAACTGACTTTCCCCGTGTCCTACTGGGTAGTCTCACGCCCCGATCTGCTCCGACGGCCCGCGGTGCAAGCAGTCATGAGTGCTCTCCGGGCCGCGGTGCACGACATGAATGATGAGCTTGCGGCTGCCCCGCCGGAGGATGAGCGGGCCTAGCGGGAGCCGGATTGGCGCGGATCACCCTCAGCTCAAAAGCAGCTCGAGACCCGCAGTGAACTCCGCTTCAGAGGATGAGGTGTCCAGCCCCATGGCCTCCCGCGTCTGCTCCGTGCTGACCGACCCCAAGGTGAAGCGAACCAGGGTGAGGGCTGTATATTTCGCTTCGCCCTGGGGTGATCCGGATTCAGTGGAGAGCGCCACCAGTTCCGGCACCGGACTCAGACTTTCCGGGTTGATCGAGTGCGCCACGCTCACGACTTCCGCGCCATCGCGCACGGCCAGGATCAGCGAACGAAACTCACGCGTCAGGTGGGCGGCGCGATCACGCGGGGGAGCGGCGTCGTCAAGTGCCTCTGTTGAGAGCGGCGCAACCATGCGCTGGGCGAGCACTCCGAGCAGCTCTTGTTTATTGGCCACGTGCCAGTAGAGGGCGCCGGGTTGGACTCCGAGGTCCTTGGCAAGGCGGCGCATCGAGAGGTCGCCCAGGCCGTAACTCTGCAGAATGCCCCACGCGGCAGCCACGATCTGGTCGCGAGACAGGGCCATGGTGCTCCTCGAAATCTGGGCGGGGACGATTGGAACTTTACCCGCGGGGCACCCTCGGATTGACAAACTTGAACACTGTTCAATAATTGAACGGTGTTCAAGAACTTCAACGATCTCGCAGATCGCACGCTCAACGGTGAGCCGGTGACCCCCGAAGAGGCGCTCCAACTGCTCGAAACCAGTGATCAGGACATGCTCGACCTGGTGGCTGCCGCGGCCCGATTGCGGCGCGAGCACTTCGGGATGACCGTCAAGGTGAACTACCTGGTCAACCTCAAGTCCGGGTTGTGCGCGGAGGACTGCGGCTATTGTTCGCAGCGGTTGAATTCCGGCGCGGGCATCCTGAAGTACTCGTGGCTCACTCCCGAGCAGGCTGTGGAGCAGGCGCAGCACGGCATCAAGGGTGGCGCGAGCCGCGTGTGCCTGGTGGCGAGCGGTCGCGGACCGTCCAATCGCGAAGTCAACACCGTGACGCAAACGGTCGAGGCGCTCAAGGAACAGCACCCCGGGGTGGAGGTCTGTGCTTGCCTGGGTCTGCTCAAAGACGGCCAGGCCGAGACCCTCAGTGACGCCGGCGTGGATGCTTACAACCACAACCTCAACACCGCCGAGTCCAATTACGAGAGCATCTGCTCGACGCACACCTACCAGGACCGCGTGGACACCGTGGAGCGAGCCAAAGGCGCGGGGCTCTCGCCGTGTTCGGGGCTGATCGTGGGCATGCGTGAGACGGACGAACAGCTCGTCGAGGCGCTTTTCGCCTTGCGCGAGCTCGATTCGGATTCGGTGCCGGTCAACTTCCTGATGCCCTTCGAGGGCACTCCCTTAGCGGGTACTTGGCAGCTGAGCCCGCAAAAGTGCCTCAAGATCCTCGCCGTGGTGCGCTTCGTCTGCCCGGACAAGGAGATTCGCATGGCGGGCGGTCGCGAAATGCACTTGCGTTCGCTCCAGCCGCTGGCGTTGCACGTAGTCAACTCGCTGTTCTTGGGTGACTACCTGACGTCCGAGGGCCAGGCCGCCAAAGCGGACCTGGACATGATTGCCGACGCCGGCTTCACCGTTCTCGGGTCCGCTTCCGACGACGCTTCGAATGCCGACACCGCGGCCGTACCCGAACCCTACGAAAAGGTGGACCTGGGTTTGGAGCCGGCGCTGCGGCGTCGTGGGGCGGGCACGGCGGTGGCCCCCAATGCTTAAATCGGGCGAGCGATCCCTCGCCGACCGGGACCGGGGCTTGTTGTGGCACCCGTACGAAGCACTCGACGGCGAGCCACCGTACGCGGTCGAGGAAGCCGACGGCGTCAGCCTGAATCTGCGGTCCCCGGATGGCGAGTTGATACATGCCATTGACGGCATGTCGTCGTGGTGGTGTGCGGTGCACGGCTACCGCAATACACGGCTGGACCGTGCTGCGGTGGAGCAGATCAGCCGGTTCTCCCACGTGATGTTCGGCGGTTTAACCCACCAACCCGCAGTGGAATTGGCCGAACGACTCGTGGCCGTCACGCCGGAGGGTCTGGACCACGTGTTCCTCGCCGACTCCGGTTCCGTCAGTGTTGAAGTGGCCCTCAAGCTCGCGGTCCAGTATCAAGCGGCGCGGAGTCGTCCCGAGCGGCGCCGTATCCTCACGGTCCGCGGCGGCTACCACGGGGACACTACCGGTGCCATGAGCGTGTGCGATCCCGAAGGCGGCATGCACGCGCAGTTCAGCGGGCTCGTTGCGGACCAGTTGTTCGTGGCACCCCCGCCCGCAGCGCGCTTCGTTCCGGCCGGGGATCTTGCCGACGCCGCTGATCGCTTTTTCGACGCCCCCGCGCCCGACTACGCGGTGTCCGACGACGCCGCTTCCGGATGGTTCGGCAATCTGCCGGCGGGTTCGTGGTCGAGCAATACCGACGAAGTTGATCGTTGGATCTCGGAACTACAAGAAACCGCGCGGCACCACCGACACGAGCTGGCGGGCGTGATCGTCGAGCCCATCCTGCAGGGCGCGGGTGGCATGCGCACCTACGATCCTCGCTGTCTCAAGGCGCTGCGCGAGCTCGCCGATGAACTGGACCTGGTCTTCATCGCGGACGAAATCGCCACCGGTTTCGGGCGCACCGGCGCGTGGTTCGCGTGCGAGTGGGCGGGCATTGTCCCGGATGTGATGTGCGTGGGTAAGGCGCTGACCGGCGGTTACCTGACGCTGGCGGCGGTCCTCGTCTCGCGGCGGGTTGCGGTCGTCGTCACGGATTCGCCACAGCGTGCACTGATGCACGGCCCCACCTTCATGGCCAACCCGTTGGCGTGCGCGGTGGCTCATGAATCGCTGGCCATGCTTCAGGAGAGCTGGCGGCCGAGCGTGACCCGGCAGAATCTGAAATTACAAGAAATCCTGCCGACTGCCACGGAGCTGTCCACGGTGGCGGATGTCAGAGTGATCGGGGCCGTGGGGGTTATTGAATTCCACGACGCGCCGGATCGGGGCGTGCTGACTCGGACTGCCTTGGAACGCGGCGTCTGGCTGCGACCCTTCGGGAATCTGCTCTATGCCATGCCGCCGTACGTCTGCACCGAGCGCGAGATCGAGCGGATCGCCCGCGCCATGGTCGCCGCGGCAGGAACTGTCGCGCAGCAGGCGGTGAGCGCACGGTGATGGCCACTTGCCCGGCAGCTGAACCGGTCGCGGTGCCGCACTGCGAAGCGCCATCGCCTTTGTCCACGCGTGCGCAGGAGGCCACCTCATGATTGGGAAGACCGGACCGCTCGATTCCTGGCTGCACGACAAGGCGAGTACACGCGCGGACTTGGGGCTGCGGCGTCGTACCGTGGCGATCCGCGAGAACTCGGTCGATTTGGCGTCCAACGACTACCTGGGGCTGTCACGGGATCCGCGAGTTGTGGCTGCCGCGGCGGAAGCCCTGCACCGGTACGGCGCGGGATCGCGCGCGTCCCGACTGGTCACCGGAACATTGAGCGTTCACGCGGACCTCGAACGGGCCCTCTGCGATCTAACGGGACAGCCCGCCGCGCTTGTATTCTCCAGCGGGTATGCAGCGAACACTGGCTTGCTCACGGCCCTGGGGGAGGCGGACACCCTGATCGTTTCCGATCAGCACGTGCACGCGTCCCTGGTGGATGGGGCGCGTCTGTCTCGAGCGCCAGTGGTGATTTCCGGGCACAACAACGTTGAACACGTGGCGCAGTTGCTCAAGGAGCGCAGTCAGAAGCGCGCCATCGTGGTCGTCGAGTCCATCTACTCGGTGCTCGGCGATCATGCTCCACTCAAAGAACTCGCCGCGGTATGCGAACTCCACGGGGCACTGCTCGTGGTGGATGAGGCACACGGAATCGGTGTCGCTGGGCGGGGACGCGGGCTCGCACACCAGGAAGGCCTGGCGGGCCACCCCAATGTGGTCCTGACCGTCACGCTGTCCAAGGCCTTGGGCGCACAGGGCGGAGCGGTTCTGGGGTCCGAGCTGTTGCGCGATCACCTGGTCAATGTCGCGCGTCCTTTCATTTTCGATACGGCGCTCGCCCCGGCCAGCGCGGCCGCGGCAACTGAGGCGTGCCGAATCATTGTCCGCGAACCGGATCTGGCGGAACGGCTGCACGCTAACGGCCGAGTCATCGCTGAGGTACTAGGGATCGAGCACGCCC
The DNA here is from genome assembly GCF_040980905.1 of Kocuria sp. CPCC 205235. Taxonomy (NCBI): domain Bacteria; kingdom Bacillati; phylum Actinomycetota; class Actinomycetes; order Micrococcales; family Micrococcaceae; genus Kocuria; species Kocuria sp. CPCC 205235. The sequence continues at coordinate 188,508 of NZ_JAVKPR010000001.1, read as the reverse complement.
TCGCGGCAGTTCAGTCCGTACCGATCGAATCGCCGGAGTTGGCGCTCACTACGGCCGAGACCTTGCGCGATCGAGGGATTCTGGTCGGCTGCTTCCGCCCACCGTCAGTGCCGGACGGCATCAGTCGGTTAAGGCTCACGGCCCGAGCAAACGTGGAATTACAAGCATTGACGGACGCATTGAGCGAGGTCCAAGACGTCATAACTGAGTTGGGTGCCCGACCGCTCGGGGTGGTCGCGTGATGGGTAATCCTTTGGCGCGGGCGGCGGAACTCCTGACCGGGGTTGTGGTCGTCACGGGCACCGATACGGACGTCGGCAAGACCTACGCCACCGCGGCCCTTGCCTTGGCCGGGTGCTCGGCGGGGCGGCGTCGGATTGCCGTCTATAAACCGGTCCAAACGGGCGTGCTTCCCGGTGATTCCGGCGACATCGACGACGTCGCCCGCTTACTTGCCGCTGCCGGCGTACCTAGCGATCTCCTCACCACTGCCGAAGGTCAACGACTCTCGGCGCCCATGGCCCCGCCACCGGCAGCGGCCATCGACCAGGTGCCACTGTTGAACCTCGACGATCACGCGGAACGCGTTGCCGCGCTGCTGAGCGATCACGACCTGGTGCTCGTTGAGGGCAGCGGAGGTGTGCTCGTGGAACTCGACGGTCAGGGGCGCAACATCGCGGATCTGACCGAGCGCATAAGCCGCGACGTCGATCCGTACGTGGGAGTAGTGCTCGTGGGCCGCCCCGATTTGGGCACCCTGAATCACACATTGCTCAGCCTCGAAGCTTTGTATCGCAGGGGAGTGCGCGTGCTCGGAACGGTGCTGGGTAGTTGGCCCTCGAATCCGCAGATACTGCACGAGACCAATCGCGACTACATCGTTAACATCCATGCGGAGGACGGCAGGAGCATCCCTCTCCTTGGTGCCATCCCGAAGGGCTGGGGCTCCGTGGGCTGAGTATGAGGTGAAGTAACTGCAGGTCTGAAGTGTGGTGGGAGGGAAATGCCATTTCGGAGCAGGAAATCGACACTTCCCTCACTTGAGACTTCGTCGGTGCCGTTGCCTCACCTCAGACTCGCGCAGGTTGCTGGATAGTGCAGCTGCGCGGAGCATGCTCCGCGGTTAGCGCTCCGCCGGATCAGGACCCCGCCACCAACGCGTCGTACACGCGCTCGAACCGCTCGTGGACACCGTCGTAGTACTCACGAGTCTCATATTGCGGGGAGTACGTGCCAGCGGGTTCGTGATTCGCCGGTTCCACATCCGGTGCCAGTGACTCGAGCATTAACAGCGCCGTGCCGCGGGCGGTGGAGCGCTTCATCACCTGATGGATGACAGGTTTGCCCAGGTAATCGCCAAGAATCTGCAGCCACGACGGTAGACCCTGCGTCACGCTTCCCGCGGCCACGATCTTCTCGACGTCCTTGGCAGCCTCTTCCATTTCATCGGCAACTCGTCGATACGACGCCGCGATGCCCTCCAACATGCCGCGCGCCATTCCCGTGGCATGGGTGGACGCGGAGACATCGACGAACGCGGTGCGCGCACTGCCGGCCCAACCAGTGGAACGTTCGCCGGTCAGGAAGGGCAGCACCCCCGGGGTCGAAGGGGACACTGCTTCCGCCGCAATCTCGTCCAGGTCAACGCCGTCCAGATTGAGCGTGGTCTCAAGCCAGCTGATGGCCCTACCGACATCATTGAGGGCACCACCCAACAGGCATCGAGAAGAGTCGATCCGGTAACACCACAGCCCGGGCGGAATATCGTTCGGCCGGTGATGCAGGAGCACTCGCATGGCTCCGGAAGTGGCAGCCGAGACAACCATGGTCTGCTGATTGTCGCCGCCCACGCCGACGTTGGCACACAACCCATCGGCAACAGGTGCGTACCACTGGGCGTCGGAGAGAGCCTCCCAGCGTTCGGTGCGTTCGGGGTCCACGTCCGGTAGCGGCTGATCGGGGTCGAGGATCGGGGACAACACGTCCTCGGTGATTCCCGCGGCCTTGAGCATGCACTGATCCCAGTTGCCGGAGCGCCGGTTGAGCAGCCCGGTCCACGCGGCGGTTGCGGTGCCCGCTGCCGTAGTGCCCAACAGTTTCAGCCAGACATATTCCCCGATGGACATCCATCGAGCGGCTTCCTCCATGATCTCTGGCTGCGTCTCTGCGAGCCAGCGGAACCTCGGCGCCAGATAGCTCGTGTGCAGTCGGGCGCCCACGATGTCCTGGACTTCGCGCTCGTCCAGTTCTTTCCGGAGCTGCGCGAGCTGCGGTGCGCAGCGGGAATCCGCATACGTGAAACACAGGGTAATAGCGTCCCCGTCTTCGTTCACGCCCACGAGAGATGACGCGAAAGTATCGAGGCCGACGCCGCGCACTCGCCCGGCCAGCTCGGGCCGGTCACACACGAGGTCCAGAATCTCGGTCAGCTCTTCGACCACCTGATCGGGATCGATCACCGATGTGCCGTCGGAGTTAGTGGTGAAGGAATGCGGAACCTTGTGCCGGTAGCCACGGACCGGGGTCCCGGTGGCATCGTGGAGAGAGCCGCGGCTTGCCGTGGAGCCAACGTCAAGGGCCATGACCAACGGGTCCACTGCTTTCTTGAGTTCGACAGCGAACTCCACCCCGTCATCCGGTCGCGGTGTGTCCTTGTGTTTGGCCATGATTCCTCCTGCTCCATTGCGGTGGATCGACACCTTCAGTCTATGGAGCGGGGCCGAGCGTGGGGCGGGAGCAACTCGCGTGAGGGAGGCAGGAAACGGGAGAGAGCGGCGTCGGCGTCCCAAATTTTGAGATGCATGACCGACATGTGGATAGCGTCAGGGGCCGCGCGTATCCTTGAACGAACAAATCTTTCGGGTCGCGGCAACTTCGAGCCGCGTGAGAGCCCGAACCACACCTTGGGAAGGAGTCACTGTGCCGCAGCTGCGATCAGCCACGTCAACCACCGGCCGGAACATGGCGGGAGCGCGCGCCCTGTGGCGTGCCACCGGCATGGGAAGCGAGGACTTCGGTAAGCCGATCATCGCGATCGCCAACTCCTTCACCCAGTTCGTCCCCGGACACGTGCACCTGAAGAACATGGGCGAGCTCGTGGCCTCCGCCGTACACGAGGCTGGCGGTGTGGCCAAGGAATTCAACACGATCGCCGTGGATGATGGCATCGCCATGGGCCACGACGGCATGCTCTATTCCCTGCCCTCCCGTGACATCATCGCGGACTCCGTGGAGTACATGGTCAACGCCCACTGCGCGGACGCACTGGTGTGCATCTCCAACTGCGACAAGATCACTCCGGGCATGCTCATGGCTGCCCTGCGTCTGAACATCCCCGTGGTGTTCGTCTCCGGTGGACCCATGGAATCCGGTGAAGGTGTCGAGGGCGTGGTGGAGCACCGCGTGGACCTGGTGGACGCCATGGCCCTGGCCGTGGATGAATCCATCACGGACGCTCAGTTGGCCCAGATCGAGGAGAATGCCTGCCCCACCTGTGGTTCGTGCTCCGGCATGTTCACCGCCAACTCCATGAACTGCCTGACCGAGGCGCTGGGGCTGTCCCTGCCCGGTAACGGCACCACGCTGGCGACCCACGTGAACCGTAAGCGCCTGTTCCTCGAGGCCGGCCGCCGCGTGGTCGAGTCCGCCAAGCGCTACTACGAGCAGGACGACGAGTCCGTGCTGCCCCGCAACATCGCCACCAAGGCCGCGTTCAGCAACGCCATGGCCTTGGACGTGGCCATGGGCGGTTCGACCAACACCGTGCTGCACATCCTGGCTGCGGCCCAGGAGGCCGAGGTGGACTTCAACCTCTCGGACATCGACGCACTGTCCCGCAAGGTTCCGTGTCTGGCCAAGGTGGCGCCGAACTCCACTAAATTCCACATCGAGCATGTACACCGCGCCGGTGGTATCCCCGCCATCCTGGGTGAGCTGCGCCGCGGCGGCCTGCTGGATGAGGACGTCCACACCGTGCACGCCCAGACCATGGGCGAGTGGCTGGACGAGTGGGACATTCGTTCCGGCAAGGCTTCGAATGAAGCTAAGGAGTTCTTCCTGGCCGCACCCGGCGGTGTTCGCACCACCCAGGCGTTCTCGCAGGCCAACGAGTACGAGGACCACGATCTGGACGCCGCCGAGGGTTGCATCCGCGACATCGAGAACGCGTACACGATCGAGGGTGGCCTGTGCGTGCTGTTCGGCAACATCGCTGAGGACGGCGCCGTGATCAAGACGGCCGGCATCGACCCCGAGCTGTTCCACTTCAAGGGCAATGCCTACGTGGTCGAGTCCCAGGACGAGGCCGTGCACGAGATCCTCTCCAAGAACGTCAAGGAAGGGGACATCGTGGTGATTGCCTACGAGGGCCCCAAGGGCGGACCGGGCATGCAGGAAATGCTGTACCCGACCAGCTACCTCAAGGGCTTGGGCCTGGGTAAGAAGTGCGCCCTGATCACGGACGGTCGCTTCTCCGGCGGTACCTCAGGCCTGTCGATCGGCCACATCTCCCCGGAGGCCGCAGCTGGCGGTGCCGTGGGGCTGATCGAGCACGGCGATGAGATCGAGATCGACGTGGAGAACCGCGTGCTTCGGGTCAACGTCGACGACGCCGAGCTTGCGCGTCGTCGCGAAGCCAAGGGTTCCGCACCCTGGAAGCCCACCAAACCGCGAGAGCGCAAGGTGTCAAAGGCGTTGCGGGCTTACGCCTCCATGGTGACCTCTGCCGATAAGGGCGCAGTGCGCGTTGTCGAGGACTAAATGAAAGTTATTCATTTGTAGCGAAGCCGCTAGTGAAATGAAGAAGATGACCCCGTTTATTAACGGGGTCATCTTCTTGTCATATTTGCCCTTTCGGGTGGCGCGCGTGTCACAGGTAACAACCCTGGTCCTAAGCTCAGCTCTCAGGCACGCGAAGATGTACGGGCCTCATGCGAAAGGACTTTTGGATGGCACAGCAGGGCCCACACATCGGGACGACCGAAGAGCGTCAGATCCTTAAAGAGCGGTTCAACGATGAAACCGTTGGTTTCCACAAGGGACTGGGTGCGCGACAGCTTCAGATGATCGCGATCGGTAGTGCGATCGGAACGGGTTTGTTCCTGGGTGCCGGTGGCCGGTTGGAGCAGGCGGGTCCGTCGCTGTTCATTCTGTACGCGATCTGTGGTTTTTTCGGCTACCTGATTCTTCGGTCGCTCGGTGAGCTCGTGGTGCACCGGCCGTCCTCCGGGTCCTTCGTGTCGTATTCACGCGAGTTCTACGGTGAGAAAGCGGCGTACGTCTCCGGTTGGCTCTACTGGTTGAACTGGGCCATGACCGCGGTCGCGGATGCCACGGCCATTGCCATCTACATCAAGTGGTTCGGGCAGTACAGCGAGACCGTGGCGGGTATCCCGCAGTGGATCTTGGCGCTGGTCGTAGTGGTCCTGGTGGTTGCCATGAACATGGTCTCCGTCAAGGTGTTCGGTGAACTGGAGTTCTGGTTCTCGCTTATCAAAGTCCTGGCGCTCGTGATCTTCCTGATAGTTGGAATCTTCTTCGTCATGTTCGGAACACCCACCGGTTCCGAGGTCGGTTTCTCCCTGATCCAGGACAACGGTGGCCTGTTGCCGGCCGGTATTCTTCCGGCGTTGATCGTGGTGCAGGGCGTGGTGTTCGCCTACGCCGGTATCGAGTTGGTGGGAACCACTTCCGGTGAGACCCGCAACGCGGAGAAGGTCATCCCGCGGGCGATCAACACCGTGATCTTGCGTATTGCCGTCTTCTACGTCGGTTCCGTGCTGCTGTTGTGCCTGCTCCTTCCCTACACCGCCTACAGCGCCACCGAGAGCCCGTTCGTGACATTCTTCTCGTCCATCGGCGTGGATGCGGCCGGTCCGATCATGCAGCTCGTGGTGATTACCGCGGCGCTGTCTTCGTTGAACGCGGGCCTGTATTCCACTGGACGCATCATGCACTCCATGGCGCAAGCGGGATCGGCCCCCAAGTTCGCCGGAAAACTCACCAACTCCGGTGTGCCGTTCGGCGGCATTTTGATGACGGCCGGTGTCGCTGTGCTGGGTGTGGGCCTGAACTTCGTGGTTCCCGAGCAGGCGTTCGAGATCGTGTTGAACCTGGCCGCACTGGGAACCATGGCCGGTTGGGCGGCTATCACCATGTCGCACATGAAGTACGTGTCCATGGCCAGGCAGGGGTTCTACAACAGACCCTCTTATCGCGCACCACTGGCTCCTTTCACCAACTGGTTGACCATTGCGTTCCTTGCGGGTGTGATTGTGCTCATGGCCGTGGACTACCCGGTGGGCACCTTGACCCTGGGATCCTCACTCGTGTTGATCCCCATCCTGATGATCGGTTGGTTCGTGGTGCGCGGTCGAGTCCGTGCGATCGCTGCCGAACGAGAGGGCTACACGGGGGCGTTCCCCGTTCTGGCGGAGCGTCCGGTGGTGAGCGCCTTCCGAGTCGGCCGCGAGCGGTCCACCGGATCCGGCTCCACCACTTCCACGGCTTCACTGCATCAAGTTCCCAAGCCGCACACGGACGCAGCCACCACCGACACCACCAACTCCGACTAGATCAGCACCGACAAGCACACCACTGACGGGGATCATCCCTCTAAGGAGAACGAGACCATGACACAGTTCGTCGACGTACCCAATATGGCCCGATGGATCCAGCGCGAAGGCGTCGAGGGGATCATGCGCAACATGGTCAAGTACCTGGAGAGAGAGATTTCGCCCGCTGGGAGAAGTTCGACAAGATCCCGCGCGTGGCCAGCCACACGCCGTTCGGGGTGATCGAGTTGATGCCCACCTCGGATGGCGAGGAGTATTCCTTCAAGTACGTGAACGGCCATCCGTTCAACCCCGCCCGCGGCTACCAGACCGTGACCGCGTTCGGCGTGCTCGCCAACGTGGACAACGGCTACCCCACGTTCCTGGCCGAGATGACCCTGCTGACCGCGCTACGCACCGCAGCGACGTCGGGAATGGTGGGCAAGCGCCTGGCGCGCCAGGACTCCAAGCGCATGGCCATGATCGGTGCCGGCTCCCAGGCCGAGTTCCAGGCACTGGCCTTCCGTGCCGCGATGGGTATCGAGGACCTGGACGTCTACGACGTGGACCCCGCCGCGATGGACAAGCTCAAGCGCAACCTGGAACCCCTGGGCTTCCGCATCAACGCCATGACCTCCACCGATGAGGCCGTGGCCAACGCAGATATCATCACCACCTGCACCGCGGACAAGGCGCAGAACACCATCCTGGTGGACAGCCACGTCAAGCCCGGCGTGCACATCAACGCCGTGGGCGGTGACTGCCCGGGTAAGACCGAGCTGGAGGCGGCGATCCTCTATCGCTCCACCGTATTCGTGGAGTTCCCCGAGCAGACCCGCATCGAGGGCGAGATCCAGCAGGTCGAAGAGGACTTCCCGGTCGTGGAGTTCTGGAAGGTCCTCACCGATCAGGCTCCCGGGCGCACCTCGGAAGAAGAAAACACCATCTTCGACTCCGTGGGCTTCGCCATCGCGGACTTCTCCGCCCTGCGTTGCCTGCGCGATTCGACGAACGGTACGGAACTGCAGAGCTACATCGACCTGGTGGCGGAGCCGGAGGACCCCAAGGATCTCTTCTCGCTGGTGAACTCGCTCAAGCCCGTGGGCTGAGCCTCGCTCACACCCCGGCTGCAGTTTCCGCTACTGTGACCTAGATCAGTGCAACAGCACACACTAGGTACCCGGTCCCGTTCACTCCACAACTGCGAGTGAACGGGATCGTTCCGAGGGAGAAGTCCGGGGATTTTCATGGATGCATTAACAGAACTTGTGGGAACGGTGGGCGAGTACGTCTGGTACGTCGTCTTCGCGATCCTGATCGGCGTGGGGCTCTATCTGACCGTTCGTACGGGCGTGATCCAGCTGCGCGGACTCCCCGAGATGTTCCGCGTGCTTACCGACCCTCCCGGTGACGCCGAGGACGGCAAGAAGGGCATCTCGTCCTTCCGCGCGTTCACCGTGTCCGCGGCGGCCCGCGTCGGCACCGGCAACATCGCCGGTGTTGCCATCGCCATCAGCCTGGGCGGCCCGGGTGCCGTTTTCTGGATGTGGACCATCGCGGCCATTGGCGCGGCGAGCGCCTTTACCGAGTCCCTGCTCGGTCAGCTTTACAAGATCAAGTCGCGGGACGGTTACGTGGGTGGCCCGGCGTACTACATGGAGCGGGGCCTCAAGAAGCGCTGGATGGGGTTGATCTTCGCGGTCACCATCACCATCACCTACGGTTTCGTGTTCAACTCGGTGCAGTCCAACTCGATCGTGGACGCCGTCAGTGGTTCCTTCAACCTGGACATGGCCGACAGCCAGAACCTGTGGATCCGCATCGTCATCGGTCTTGCCCTGGTTGCCATTACCGCGGCCGTGATCTTCGGCGGTATTCGCTCGATCTCCAACGTGACACAGATCGTGGTTCCCGTGATGGCCATCCTGTACCTGATCCTGGGTCTGCTGGTCGTGGCGCTCAACATCACCGAGGTTCCCGCCATGTTCCTCATGATCGTCGAGGGTGCCTTCGGAATCCGCGAATTCGTGACCGGCAGCTTGATCGGTGTGATCATCCAGGGCATGAAGCGCGGCCTGTTCTCCAACGAGGCGGGTATGGGTTCAGCGCCCAACGCCGGCGCCACCGCTTCCGTGTCCCACCCGGCCAAGCAGGGTTTCGTGCAGTCCCTGGGCGTCTACTTCGACACCATGATCGTCTGCTCCGTCACCGCGTTCATCATCCTGCTCTCCAACCCGACGTTCGGCGATGAGCGCCAGGGTGCCTCGCTCACTCAGACCGCGCTGGGCGCACAGCTGGGCGACTGGGCCATTCACTTCCTGACCGTCGCGATCTTCCTCTTCGCGTGGTCGTCGGTGATCGGCAACTACTACTACGGCGAGTCCAACATTCGCTTCATGACCGGTTCTCGCGCGGTCATGACGGGTTACCGCTTCCTGGTGTTGGCGTGCGTCTTCCTGGGTGCCATTGCCGCTCTGGATCTCGTATGGTCGCTCGCGGACCTGTTCATGGCGTTCATGGCCACCATCAACCTGATCGCCCTGGTCGGGTTGGCCGGGGTCGCAGCCAAGGTCTTGCGCAATTACATGGACCAGCGCAAGGCCGGTGTGGAACCCGTCTTCCACTCCGGTGACATCCCCGGTCTGTCCGGCCTGGGCGCGTGGGACGGCACGGACTTCGTGACCACCCGCGAGCACTGGATCGTTCAGGCGGAGGAGAAGGCCGAAAAGAAAGAGGCCAAGCGCGGCTAGTCCCGTCGCGGCGTCGTCGTCATGAATCGTTCGCGACCAGGACGACGACGCCGCCCGCGCACCAGACGAAAGGCCCCTCACCTGGCGTGGTGAGGGGCCTTTCGCTACGACTGATGAACCGGGGTCAGTGAGGGTCCTTCGAATCGGAAGTCTCGCGCTTGTCTGCGCCGCGGTCCTTGCCGTTCTTCTTGCCGAGACTGCGAACGACCTCTGCGTCGATGGCGCCGGTAATGGCGTCACCGTCCGCGGTCGATTGGTCCGCGGCGTCTTTGAGGCGCTTCTCGTGGCCTTCGGGGAAGTCCTTGTCCTCGGACTCCTTCAGGGTCAGTAGCGCGCGCATGCGGTCGCGGCGGCTTTCTTCGCTCGCGATCTTCGGGCGGCTACGGAACCACCAGACCAGCATGACGAGCACCATGATCATGCCTACGTAGCCAATGGCCGGGTACACGTAACTCATGAGCGTGCCGAAGCCGATGAGGCTCACCAGGTAGCCGGCCACGCAGGTTCCCAGGAACACCGGGACGTAGCGCTTGCGGTGGTTGACGGTGATGCGGCGGCCCAGCGCGTAAAACATGCTGATGCAGGTGTTGTAGATCATCACGAACGTCACGATCACCATGCCCAGTGCAGCCGTGGGGTGCATGGTCTCGAAGAGCATGAGCATGGGGATGTCAGAGCCTTCCACGGACTCGTAATTGACCAGCAATGCCACGGCGTTCATGACCAGCAAGATCGTGTACACCACGCCACCCAGGACACCGCCCCAACCGGCCACGCGGGGGTTGGGGGTGTTGCCGCCGATCATCAGGCTCATGGAGACACCCAGCATCAGGGCCATACAGGTGTAGTTGATCGCGGACAGCCACCACGGAGACACGGGGGAATCGGCCTGCACGGCCAGATCACTCATGGCACCGAGGTCCACAGGCAGCTGCAGCATGGTGTAGATGAACGCCACGATCACGGCCACGAAGATCAGGGGTGTGACTGCGGAAATGATGTTGGTGACCTTGTTGACGTTGAGCAGGCCGGTGAGCATCACGATGCCCACCATGATGGCCGAACCGATCCAAGCGGGAAGGCCGAACTGCTGCTCCAAGGTGGAGCCGGCGCCGGCGAGCATCACGAATCCCATGGCGAACAAGGTCAGGGTCACGCTGATGTCCAAGAATCTGGAGACCACGGGGTGTGCCACGGAGCGGAAGACGCCGCGGTGCTCCTCTGCCAAGAAGTAACTGCCGATCTGGATGATCACAGCACCCGCGGCAATCATGAGAATGCCGGAGACCACGGCACCGGCAATACCCCACGTGCCGAATGAGATGAAGTACTGGACAACTTCTTGACCGGTCGCGAAGCCAGCCCCCACCAGGAGCCCGACAAAGGCCAGAGTGACTTGTAATGTTTTTCTGGCATTCACGGGTGACAACTCCTCGAATTTAGGGAACAAATGGCGAAAATCAGCGAACCTTCCCAGGATAGAGGACTACATGACAAACGCCACCTGGTGTGATAGGGCGAGTGAGATACTCGGGGCAATAGCTTGCCGAGAAAGGAGAATCGCATGGCGCAGCAATGGGAAGACGACCTCAAGGACTGGGTGGCCGGTTGGGATGCGGTGCGCGGAACCGAAGCACCGCCGCAGAACGTGGTGGCCTGGGACGGTTCAGTCCCTTCAAAGGACGGGCTCGTGTTGGTCTGTCCCGAGGATCAGGTCGTGATGGCCCGCGGCGCCGTGAATGCTCAGGAGAAGGAGGTGCTCTCGCAGGGCATCTTGCTGACGGGTGCGGTTCAGGAGCTGGACCGTGGACTGAGTTTCCCGGGTGAGTCCGGGATGTTCGATGCACCCATGGGGGACGTCACGCGGTTCGAAGTGGACGAATGGGGCAAGCCGGTAGCGCACTCCACGCTGTCCGTGCAGGACGAGGTTGCCTACATGGGCCCGCTGCTCACTGACGCCTCCACCGAACGCGATCCTGCCGAGGTGCTGGACCCGTTGGTCTCGTCCATGGCCAACGAGGCCTTTCTTGCTGATGCCGAGCGTTTGTACACCGTGGTCCCCGAGGACGAAGTTCCCGCCCGCGAGTCCCAGGGCTGGGAACGCGCGGCCGTGGTGTTGCGGTTGGGCTGAGAGCGACGTCGGCAGTTTGCAGCTGGGCCGGAGAACAGCAGGCCCCAGAACCATGTGATCCCGCCTCACTGCAAAGTAACCGTGGTTACTACGCAGTGAGGCGGGATCAATTGGTTGGTCACCCAATGACCGTCAGGCAACCACCTGACGCTTGGCGGAAATCACCCCGGTGTTGAAGCCGGCCAGGTGCAGGCCGCCGTGGAAGCGGGCGTGTTCGATCTTCACGCAGCGATCCATCACGGCGTTGAGTCCGGCGTTCTCGGCGATTGCTGCGGCTTCCTCGCTCCACGAACCGAGCTGCATCCACACGGTCTTGGCGCCGAGGTCCACGGCCTCCTGGGCCACGCCGGGCAGATCGGAGTCCTTGCGGAACGCGTCCACCATGTCCGGGACCTCGGGCAGGTCCGCGAGCGAGGGGTAGACCTTCTGGCCCAGCACCTCGTCCAACACGGGGTTCACGAAGTACACGCGGTACGGGGACGAGGACAGCAGATATGTGGCCACGAAGTAGCTGGCCCGCGCGGGCTTATTGGACATGCCCACGATCGCGATCGACTCGGTGTTGCGCAGGATGTTCAGTCGCTCGGGGGCGCTGGGGCCCACCCAGGTGCGTTCGGTGCTCATGCGTGGACTCCTTCGGCAGCTTTTTCGGACGTGGGTTCGGCGGTGGCCGCTGCGGGCGTCACGGTTTCGACGACGTCGCCCTCGCGGTTGATCCCGGTCGCGGCGGTCAGTGCCTGGTCCAGATCCCACAGGATGTCCGCGGGGTCCTCGAGACCCACGGAAATGCGAATCAGGTCTTCCCTCACGCCGCCGGATTCCAGCTGCTCGGAGGTGAGCTGCTGGTGGGTGGTGGACGCCGGGTGCAGCACCAGGGTGCGGGCGTCACCGATGTTGGCCAGGTGCGAGGCCAGCTGCAGGTTCTCGATGAACCGGCCGCCCACTTCGCGGCCGCTGAGCTGATCGGTGCCGGCTACACCGAAGGCGAACACGGAACCGATGCCCTGGGGCAAGTACTTCTGGGCGCGTTCGTGGTGCGGGTGATCTTCGAGACCCGCGTAGTTCACGTAGCCGATGCGCGGATCGGTGGCCAGCCACTGCACGACCTCTTGCGCGTTCGCCACGTGGGCGTCCATGCGCTGGGGGAGGGTTTCCACTCCCTGCAGCAGGTTCCACGCGGCCTGCGGGGTCAGCGATGGACCGATGTCGCGCAGCTGCTCGGAACGCAGCTTGGTCAGGAAGCCGTACTCACCGAAGTTCCCCCACCACGTCACGTTGTTGTACGAGGGGACCGGTTCGGTCATGGCCGGGAACTTGCCGTTGCCCCAGTTGAAACGACCGGACTCGACCACCACACCGCCCAGGGTGTTGCCGTGGCCGCCCAGGAATTTGGTGATCGAGTGGATCACGATGTCCGCGCCGTGCTCGAACGGACGGCACAGGTACGGGGTGTTGAGTGTGGCATCCACGATCAGCGGCAGGCCTGCCTCGTGGGCGACCTCCGCCAAGCCTTCCAAATCGGCGATCTCACCGGACGGGTTGGCCACGAGCTCGGTGTAAACGGCCTTGGTGTTCTCGGTGATGGCCGCCTTGTAGTCGGCTGGATCGGTGCCGGGAACAAAGGTGGTCTCCACACCGAAGCGCCGCAGGGTCACGTCCAACTGCGTGACCGTTCCGCCGTAGAGCTGGGAGGAAGCCACCACGTGATCGCCCTGTCCGCACAGCGCGGCAAAGGTGATGAACTCGGCAGCCATACCGGAGGCCGTTGCTACCGCGCCGATACCGCCCTCGAGGGACGCAATCCGTTCCTCCAGCGCAGCCACGGTGGGGTTGCCGATGCGCGAGTAGATGTTGCCGTACTTCTGCAGCGCGAAGAGGTTAGCGGCGTCGTCGGCGTCTTTGAAGACGAACGAACTGGTCTGGTAGATCGGGACGGAACGGGCGCCGTGCTCGGCGTCCGGGGTGCCGCCTGCGTGCAGTGCACGGGTGCGGAAACCGAACTGGTGCTCGGCCATAGGGCTCCTCCTTGTCGGCCGCGTACAGCTCCCGTCCGAACACTGCCCGGGGCCGCGCAGCACTCCATCGGTCCTGGCGGTAGCACCGTGCAGTAGGCCGATCGCTGCGGGTTGCTGCGGCGTCGTCGATCCAGGTCTCTCGGCCGCTCGGGATGGTGAGTCCATTGTGTCGCGTGGGTGTCGACGTTCACAAACCGGGGCCCGCCGGTGACCACGGTGCGAGACGGCCGTCGACGCCGCCGCGCGGGACCTCCCGCGCATCCGCGGTGAATTAGGCGTACTTCCCCGGGTTCATCCGGCGGAGATTTTCTCGAGCGACTTCCGTGAGGTTCTCGAGGGGGAGGCCGGCGGGGCAGACCTCCATGCAATCGCCCAAAAGGGAGCAGGGGCCGAACTCGTGCTCGGCGGCGTCGAGCACCTTGCTCGAGCGTTCGTTCCGTTCCTCCGGAGTCTTGGCGAGCGGCGGGAGTTCCTTGAGCAGCGTGCCCACGTACAACTGGCCGGAACCGTTGGGGCAAGCCGCCACGCATGCGCCACAGCTGATGCAGCCGGCGTTGCCCAGGGCCTTGAGTGCCACCGGGAACTTGGCCTCCTTGGCCACCCGCCGCAGAGCCTTCTTGTCCACGGACAGATCTTTCTTGACCGGGAACGAGCCCGCGCGCATGGGTTCGATGAAGATCTCGTCCCCATCGCGGTAGGCCCGCAGTGACTGCGTGCATGATGCCTGGTTCTTGTCCGGGCCGTGGGGCACGCCGTCCACGGTCACGCCGCACTTGCCGCAGATGCCTTCCCGGCAGCCATCGTCAAAGCTGACGGGGTCATCGCCCTGGCGAGTGAGGGTTTCGTTGACCGCGTCGAGTAGGTCCAGAATGCTCATGTCTTCGCGAGCCTCGACCGGGCTCACGGCCACGAACGTGCCCTGATCCTCGGCGGAAGCCTGCCGCCACACGTGCACTGTCAGCAGCATCAGCGCACCACCTTGGCCTGTACGGCCACGGGGATGGTGACGTTTCCGAGAGCCACAGTGGCACCCACCAGCTTGGCCATGGCCTCGATCAATTGGGCGCGCTGTTCGGTGGTCGTGAAGCCTGCGTCCATGGCGGCCGTGCGCACGCCGTGAATCATGTGGCCCGCCAAGGCAGCCATGGATGCGGTGTAGAAGAACGCGACGCTCGGGCGGGACAGGCTTGCCACCAGATTGCCGTAGGCGTCCCCGTGGCGATGCTTCACTGACGCCGCCGGACGCGCCCCCACCGTCAGGTCCGCCACGTGGTAGGCCGTGAACAGGCCGAGCACCACGCCCGTGGAGCGCATGGAGCGGGCAATGATCTGGGGGACCGAGCGACGTCGGCCGCGAGGGCGCCTGCGCTGCTTGCCCGTGAGTTGGAGCTTGAGGTCTTGAACCGTGCTCTGGACCGTGTGGCGCTCGGCGCGCATGGCTCGCAGTGTGAGCTCGGTGCCGGCCATGATGTGGCTCGTGGCGCTTGCGAGCAGTCCCACTCGAACCACCCACAACACCGAATTGCGCGGCAGCACCGGTGCACCGATCATGCGGAGGAATTCCGCGTACTCGTTGTAGTGCTTCCGGCCCAGGTAGACCTGCATGTTCCCGGCCATGTGCCCCGCGGTGAACAGGCTCAAGATGGTTCCGGAGGCGGCCATCGCGAGTTTGAGCTCGGCGTTGGTGGCGTCCTTGAACATCACTTCCCACGCGCTGGGCTTGGGAGTGGAGTCGGGGGTAACCGTCGGGGGCTGAGCGGCGGGATTCATCACTGAATCATCCTAAGAGTTCTGCGCGCAAGTATCAGTACGAGCGCCCCGGGAAGTAACGAACAACTCAATCCCCCTGGTGCGGGGGCGGATTTCCAACGCTCGAGGGAGTTGTCGAACGTTGCCTAGCCGTAGCCTGGAAGATCAGGAGCAACCAGGTGATGACTAGGAGCGCTGGATGACTGATTCAGGTGACGACCCGCGGCAAAGCACTCGCGGCCATGCCCAGGACCCCGGCGGCGATCAACCCCTCACGACCTTCAGCGAGCGGCCTCAACCGAACTTTGCGCTGGATCCGTTCCACAAGGTGCTCCTTGCGGTCAGCATGATCGCGGCCGTGGCGCTGCCGGTGTACTTCTTCCTGCGGTCCTTCGGAGCCCAGGGCGACTTCGCCCTCCATTACGACTTCACCGGCGACGTGACCCGCGAAGGATCTCTCCAGGAAGCCGCCGTCATCCTCGTACTGCTGAGTCTGCTGACGATCGGTTGCGGAGTGCTGACGCGATACCCGCGGATCTTCAACTTCCCTGTGACCCTCACCCGGGAGAACGTGCAGCGCCAGTACAAGAACGCCGTCCAGATGCTGGTGTGGATCGTGGCCGGCATGGCGGCCATTTTGGCCATCATGGTGGGCGGCTGGCTCGGGATCCTCAGCGTGGACCTGATGTGGTTACCGCTCGCGGCCATGGGGATCGTCCTGATCGTGTTCATCCGGAGGATGATCTTGCTCCGCTGAAATCGTCGGGCCGGTTCAACCCCTCCGGCCCGACGACGCCGCTCAGCGCTTTTCCTTGCTCAGCCCACGTTTATTCGCGCGTCGCCAGGACCTCGGCGATCGCGTCAAGCGCTTCCTCATTCTGCAAGGAGGAGCGGTCGCCCAAGGTCTGCCCCTCGTAGAGCTGGGTCAAGAGGCGACGAGTAATCTTACCCGAACGAGTCTTGGGCAGATCCGGCACGGCGATGACCTCGCGGGGTTTGGCGATCGGGCCGATTTCCTGCGCCACATGGGCGCGGAGTTCTTCTCGAACCTCATCCGCGGACAGAGACTGCGCGTCCGCCGTGAGCACCACGTAGGCCAGAACGGCGTGTCCGGTGACGGGATCCTTGATGGGGGTCGCGCCGGCCTCGACCACGTGCGGGTGAGTCACCAGCGCGGACTCGATCTCGATGGTCGACAACCGGTGCCCGGACACGTTGATCACATCATCCACGCGACCCAGGATGTACAGGTCGCCCTCGTCATCGGTGCGCGCGCCGTCACCGGCGAGGAACCAGCCGCGCTCGCCGTAGGCCGACCAGTACGAGGACAGATAGCGCTGCGGATCGCCCCACACCGTGCGGGCCATGGACGGGCCGATCTTGTCGACCACGGCGAAGCCCTGCAGGTTGGGACCCACCTGCTCGCCGGACTCGTCGAGCACGCGCACCGAGATACCCGGGACGGCGCGCGTAGCACTTCCGGGCTTCAGGGAGGTGTGCGGAGCGGCGTCGTCGAACGTGCCGGGAGGCGCGAATTGCGGGTCGTGCGGACGCGGTGAGGCCACGCACGAGCCCGTCTCGGACTGCCACCACGTGTCCACGAACGGGACCTCGTCGCGGCCGACCTGTGCGCGCAGCCAACGCCACGCCTCGGGATTGATGGATTCGCCCACCGACCCGAGCAGGCGGATGGAGGAGAGGTTGTAGACCTGCGGCAGGCCCTTGGGGAAAGCGCCCATGAGCGAGCGGATCAGCGTGGGGGCGGTGTAGTAATTGGTCACGCCGTAGCGTTCGATGACCTCGAAATGGCGCCCGTAATCCGGGGTGTTGGGGGTGCCCTCGTAAATCACTTCGGACACGCCGTTGGCCAGCGGGCCGTAGATCTCGTAGGTGTGCGCGGTGACCCACGCGAGGTCGGCGGTGCACCAGTGAACGGTCGAATCCACCTTGGCCGGATCATTCACGGCGGAGAGCTCGTCCGGGCGTAGCGCGCCGTTGGCATCGGGCACGTCCGGGAGCAGATCGAACATCAGGGCGTGCGTGTACGCGGTCTGCACCAAGTACCCGCCCATCGTGTGCACCAGGCCCTTGGGCTTACCCGTGGTGCCGGAGGTGTAGATGATGAACAGGGGAGTCTCCGCGTCGAAGGCCTCGGGCTCGTGCACGTCCGAAACGTCCGCGGTCAGCTCGTGCCACCACACATCGCGGCCGCGAGTCCACGGCACGGTGTCCTCCTGCTTGGAACGCAGCCCGCGGGTTCCGCGCGGCAGATCCATGCGGCCGGGTCGCGAGGTGCGGCGCACCACGATCACGTGCTCGATGTCGTTCTTGCCGCTGCACGCCTGGTCCGCGTTGGTCTTCACGGGGACGACGGCGCCGCGCCGGTTCTGCCCGTCCGTGGTCACCAGCACCTTGGCGCCGGTGTCCTCCACGCGGAACTTGAGGGCCTCGGCGGAGAAGCCTCCGAACACGAGGGAGTGGATCGCGCCGATGCGCGCGCACGCGAGCGTGATGATGACCGTCTCGGGAATCACCGGGAGGTAGATGACCACGCGGTCGCCCTTCACTACACCGAGTTTCAGCAGCGCGTTGGCGGCCTTGGAGACCTCACGCTGCAGGTCCGCGTAGGTGTAGACCAGGCGATCCCCGGGTTCCCCCTCGAAGTACAGGGCCACGTGATTGCCGCGGCCGGCCTCCACATGGCGGTCCACGCAGTTATAGGAAACGTTGAGTTTGCCGCCCTCGAACCATGCGATCTCCGGGACGGAGAGGATGTCGTTGCCGTCATCGTCCGTGCCGATTTTCTGTGGCTTGTCGAAGCGGTGAGTCGTGTGCCACGGCTCCGCCCAGTCCAGACGGGTCGCCTGCTTGGCCCAGAACTCCTCGCGCGCCTCATCCGAGATCAGCGCGGGATTGGGCGTGGGCGAGTAAGGGTCTGAGAAGGAAGTAATCTCGATCAACTCCATCGTCTCCTGGCATTAGCACCTTGCACCGCACGGGTACCGGTTGCTGCGACGTCAACGAGCCAGGTCTCTCGGCCGCTCCGGATGGGAACCGTTCCATTCAACGTCTCTGGGGGGTGCGCTCGCAAATTGAGTCCGCGAGCGGTGCCTGAACATTTTTGGCAGAGGTTCGCACGTCAAAGGCGGCAATGAACATTCCTGGCAGAGGTTCGCACGTCAAAGGAGACCATGGACATTTTTGGCAGGGGGTCGCACTAAACACCGGGGTCCGGGCGTGAACCTCTGCCCCTAATGTCGACGGCCCGTGGGGAATGCCGGCCGCGCTCTCGATTACAGGACCAGTGCGACTACGGAACCAGTGCGACTACGGAACCATCGCGCTTACGGAAACACTGCGCCTACGGAACCACCGCACCTACGGAAACACCGCGCTTACAGAACCACCGCACCTACAGAACCCGAGGGCCCTACAGAACCCGCGGGGCCTCGATCAGCGGGCAGGTGTTCATGACCACTTTCACCCCGGCGGCCTTCGCCCGTTCGGCAGCGGCCTGATCGGTCACACCCAGCTGCATCCACACCGCTCCGGCACCAATGTCGATCGCCTGATCCACCACTTCACCCACGCGGCTGGAGTTCACGAAACAGTCGACCACGTCCACGTGCCCCGGGATGTCCTCGAGCGATCGATAGCCCGTCTCGCCATGTACGTCCTCGCCCGCCAGATTGACCGGGATGATCTGCTGCCCGAACTCGTCACGGATCCGGCGGGACACCGCAAACGCGGGTCGCGTGCGGTTGGTGGACAGCCCAACAATGGCCCACCGCCCCGGGGTCGCGAGTAGCTCGCGAATCAGGTCCGGATCGTTGACGTGGCGATCACTCATATGACCATCGTCTCACTGTGAATCAGCTCGGTCATTATGTTTCACGAGCCGCCGGAGGGGCCACGGAAACGGTACAGTGGGGCGCAGAACGATCATGAGTTCCGACGCACAGCCCTGGCTTGTCGGACGGCAACCCTCTCCCGTAGCGGGGTGCCCCAGGTGAGGATCGGGCCGCATGGCACACCGCATGTGGCAAGTACGGCGCCACACAAGCGCGCTGGACCCGCAGAGTAGGCCGCCGCAGGTGGTGCACGGGGCGCGGGTCGAGTTCGACCCAAAGGGGCACACATGAGCAAAAAGCGGATTTCCGTGAACGCCTTCGACATGACGTGCGTGGACCACCAGAGTTTCGGTCTGTGGCGTCATCCGCGGTCCAAGGCCACCGAGTACAACACCATCGAGTACTGGACCAACCTGGCCAAGACGCTGGAGAAGGGCAAATTCGACGCCCTGTTCCTGGCGGACGTGGTGGGTATCTACGACATCTACAAGAACTCCGCCGCGCCCTCCGTGTCGGACGGCGCGCAGGTTCCCGTGAACGATCCGTTCATGCAGATCTCCGCCATGGCCGCCGTGACCGAGCACCTGGGCTTCGGTGTGACCAGCGCGGTGACCTACGAGCAGCCCTACACCCTGGCCCGCAAGTACGCGACGCTCGATCACCTGACCAAGGGCCGCGTGGGCTTCAACGTGGTGACCTCGTACCTGCCCTCTGCCGCGGAGAACCAGGGTTTGCCGCGCCAGATCGAGCACGATACCCGCTACGAGATCGCCGAGGAATTCCTCGACGTCTGCTACAAGCTCTGGGAGGGTTCCTGGGAAGACGGCGCCGTGGTCAAGGACCGCGAGGCCGGCGTCTACGCTGACACCCAGAAGGTCCACCCGATTCAGCACTCGGGCAAGTACTTCACCGTTCCGGGTGCCGCGCTCACCGAGCCGTCCCCGCAGCGCACCCCGCTGATCTTCCAGGCCGGTGCGTCCTCGCGGGGCCAGGCGTTCGCCGGACGTCACGCGGAGGCCGTGTTCATCGGCGGCTTGCGTCCGGATCTCACCCGCTACGTCACGGACAAGATCCGCGAGCAGGCCGAGGAGCAGGGCCGCCACCGCGACGACGTCAAGATCTACGCGATGCTCTCCGTGGTCGTGGACGAGACCGAGGAGAAGGCCCAAGAGAAGTACCGGGAGTACCTCTCCTACGTGAACCTGGAGGCATCCCAGGCGATCATCGGCGGTTGGTCCGGCGTGGACCTGAGCCAGTTCGACGAGGACGAGGCCCTGAACTACATCAAGACCGACTCCATCCAGTCCTTCCTGACCCCGTTCACCCTGCAGTCCAAGGACAAGAAGTGGACCCGCGAGGAGATCGCCAAGCACTGTGCCCTGGGCGGCATGGGTGACGTGATCGTGGGATCGCCGGAATCCGTGGCCGATCAGCTCGAGACCTGGGTCGACGAGGGCGGCCTGGACGGCATCAACCTGGCCTACCACGTGAGCCCCGGGTCCTTCGAGGACTTCGTGGAGTACGTGGTTCCCGAGCTGCAGAAGCGCGGCCGCTACCGCACCGAGTACGAAGGCTCCACCCTGCGCGAGTCCCTCTACGGCGCCGGCCAGCCCCAGGTCATGGACACCCACCCCGCCGCGCAGTACCGCGGTGCGTACGCCGACAAGCCGTCCGTGGCGGACACCGCCGCTCGCGAGCTGGTGGGCTAACAGCCTCAAGAACGACGACGCCGCTGTCGCGACCTTTCGCTCGAAAAGGTCGCGGCAGCGGTGTCGTCGGTGTTAGAGCAAAGCCGACGTGAGGCGGCAGACGTTCTCGACGTACTTCTGCCGCATGGGGCGTTTGTTCCAGAGATCGAGGTCGAGCAGCGTGGAGGAGGCCTTGAACTCCTCTACCACTTCCTCCATGCGGTCGTGGAAACCCTGGTCCACGATCATCACGGACACCTCGAGGTCCAGGGCGAAGGACCGCTCGTCCATGTTGGAGGAACCGATCACGCTGATCAGGTCGTCCACGAGCACGAACTTGGCGTGCAGCACCGTGGGGGAGCTGTAGCGGTAAATCTTGACCCCGGCTTCGGCGAGCTCGGAGTAATAGGAGTTCTGGGCGTGGTGGGCCAAGAAATGATCCGAGGATTCACCCACGAAGATCTCCACGTCCACCCCGGACTGCGCCTCGGTGGTGAGCGCGTGCAGCAGGGATTCGTCCGGTACGAAGTACGGGCTGGAGATCACCACGCGCCGGTTGGCGTTGTAAATGAGGTGGTTGAACAGGCGCAAGTTGTTCTCGGTCTCGAACCCGGGTCCTGAGGGGACCACTTGCGCATACACGGGGCCTTCGACGTCCGTGAGGACCTCGGTGGCCTCGTCCAGGAGCAGGTCGTCGGTCTCCGAATACCAGTCGGAAACGAATACCGCGTTGAGCTCGGCAACCACGGGGCCGGAGCAGCGGATCATCAGATCCTTCCACTCCAGGCCGCGGCGGACGTTCTTCTTCTTGTTGTACGAGCGATGAATGATGTTCTGCGAACCCGTGTAGGCGATCGAACCGTCCACCACCAGGATCTTGCGGTGATTGCGCAGGTCGGGGCGCTGCCACTCACCTCGCCACGGGCGGATCGGCAGCATGCGTCGCCAGGGGATGCCGGAGGCGTTGAAACGGCGGACCAGTTCCGCGTAGCCGGGGTAGCCCAGCGAACCCACGTGATCGATCAGGATGCGCACCCTCACACCGCGTTCGTGGGCCCGAACGAGCGAATCCAGCAAGACCTGGGACACCCGATCCGTGGCCACGATGTAGAACTCGAAGTGCACGTAATCCGTGGCGCGGTCCACGTCACGGGCCATCTGCGCCATGGATTCATGGTTGTCCGTGAGGATGTCGAAGCCGTTGCCGCCCACCATGGGCAGTGCGCCCAACTGGTAGTTCAGCTTGGCGGTCGTGGTGACCCACTCGGGCAGGTGATGGAACTCCTCGCCCAGGGCGAAGTCCTCCGGGGTGTTCTCCCGAATGATGTCGTTCATCTTGGCCTGCTTCTCCATCCGCTTTCGCGGTAGACGGGAGGAACCAACGACCAGGAACAACAACAGCCCCGCGTAGGGCAGGAGGAAGATGGCCAGCAGCCACGCCAAGGCGACGGAGGGCCTGCGGTTATGCGGGATCCAGCCGAGCGCAACGATTCGGACCAGCAGGTCGATGACACCCAGGATCACCAGGATCCACTCTGGGACAGTGTCCGGGGAGAACAGTTCGTAGGGGGTCCAGGGGAACATCAGCCGGCTAACTCAGTTGCTTCAATGCGTCTCCGGGCGGACATGCACATACGTGGATTCGGAGCCGCCGCTCGGGCGCTCCTCAAAACCGTGCGTGAGAAGCAGCCGACATGCGGGCTGATTACCCCACGGCACGGAAGCGTTCACCGCGTTGACCTGGGAATTCTGGAAGGCCAGCTCGACCAAGTAGGGGAGCACCTCGCCCGCGTACCCCTGATTCTGTCGGTTCGGCACAACGGACCCGACGACCTCGAGTTCGTTGTCGATGGGCGGGCCCACAAAACCTGCCATGCCGATTATCTGACCCGATGCCGCGTCCACCATGGCAAACATCGAGTACATGGTCTCGGTGAAGAAATAGCTGCCGGCATCCAACGCGGTCTGAGCCCAGTCCTGATCCTCGGGAGTCGGAAACCCCTGGGCGAACTGTGGCAAGTCTGTTGATTCTGCGATCGACTCAAGCTCGTCCTGGGTGAACGGACGCAGCAAGAGACGCTCGGTACGAATCGATCGTTCCGGGCTGAGCTCTTCAAGAACCTCAGTCATGGTGTCTGTCCTTATGATCAACCGAAATACTTGGGCAGGGTGGCACTGTGGGCCTCTCGCAAGGCCTCCAGATCAACGGAGAACTCACCCTGGACGTCCAGGGCTCCGGACTCCGCGTCCACCACGCCGATGCGCGCGAACGGGTAGTTGCGCACGGTGCACATGTCCTTGAAGCGCACCTCTTCCGAACGCGGAACGGCCACTACGGTCCGCCCCTGGGACTCGGAGAACAGCAGCGTGAACGTGTCCACGCCGTCCCGATCGGCAACTTCCCCCAGGCCGATCCGTGCGCCCACGCCAAAGCGCAGGGCCATCTCCGACAGGGTCGCGGCCAAGCCACCCTCGGAAACATCGTGTGCTGCGTCAATCATGCCGTCCCGCGACATATTGACGAGCATGTCCCCCAGGATACGCTCCTGCTTCAGATCAACCGCGGGCGGTTGTCCGCCCAGGTGACCCCGCACGCGGGCCCACTCGGAACCGTCCAGTTCGTCAGCGGTCTCACCGAGCAGATAAATGGCCTGACCGTCCTCACGCCACCCGGACGGGGTGCGGCGAGCGACGTCGTCGAGCACGCCCAGCAAGGCGACCACCGGGGTGGGATTAATGGCGACGCCGCCGGTCTGGTTGTAGAGCGAGACGTTACCGCCCGTGACGGGCACGCCCAGTTCTTGGCAACCGTCGGACAGGCCACGCACGGCTTCGGCGAACTGCCACATGATGTCCGGGTCCTCGGGGGAGCCGAAGTTCAGGCAGTCCGAGACGGCCGCGGGGCGAGCTCCCGCGGTGGTCACGTTGCGGTAGGCCTGGGCGAGCGCGAGCTGCGCACCGGCGTACGGGTCCAGGCGGGTGTAGCGGCCGTTGCAGTCGGTGGACAGGGCCACGCCCAGGCCGGTTTCCTGATCAACGCGGATCACGCCGGCGTCATCGGGCATGGCCATGGCGGTGTTGCCCTGTACATAGCGGTCGTACTGGCTGGTGACCCAGTCCTTGGAGCACAGGTTGGGTGAGGCCATCAGTTCCAACACGGCCTGGCGCAGCTCCGCACCGGAGGGGCGGGAGGCGTCTTCGGGAGAGCCGGTGAAGTGGTTGGCCTGCAGCTGGTCCTGGGAGTCAGGGCGAGCGTAGGGACGTTCGTAGACCGGGCCGTCGTGGGCCACGGTGCGCGGATCCACATCAACGATCACTTCGCCCTGGTAGTCGATGATCAACCGGCCGGTGTCGGTGACCTCACCGATCCACGAGTACTCCACGTCCCACTTGGCCATGACCGCTTCGAAGACCTCGACCTTCTCCGGGGTCACCACGGCCATCATGCGTTCCTGCGATTCGGACATCAGGATCTCGCCCGGCGTCAGGGTGGGGTCGCGCAACAACACCTTGGTCAGGTCCACGCGCATGCCGCCGTCACCATTGGAGGCCAGCTCGGAGGTCGCGCAGGAAATACCCGCGGCACCGAGGTCCTGGATGCCCTCCACCAGGGAGCTCTTGAACAGCTCCAGGCAGCACTCGATCAGGACCTTCTCCGCGAACGGGTCCCCCACCTGCACAGCGGGGCGCTTGGAGGGCTTGGAATCGTCGAAGGACTCGGAAGCCAGCACGGAGGCGCCACCAATGCCGTCGCCGCCCGTGCGTGCACCGAACAGCACCACCTTGTTGCCCGTACCCGAGGCGTTGGCCAGGCGGATGTCCTCGTGGCGCATGACGCCCACGGCCAGGGCATTGACCAGCGGGTTGCCCTGGTAGCAGGGATCGAACTCCACCTCACCGCCGATATTGGGCAGACCCAGCGAGTTGCCGTAGCCGCCCACACCGGCCACCACGCCGTGCACCACGCGCTGGGTGTCCGGGTGGTCGATGGCGCCAAAGCGCAGCGGATCCATCACGGCCACCGGGCGGGCACCCATGGAAATGATGTCGCGGACAATGCCACCCACGCCGGTCGCTGCACCCTGGTACGGCTCCACGAAGGACGGGTGGTTGTGGGACTCGATCTTGAAGGTCACGGCCCAACCGTCACCGATGTCCGTGACGCCGGCGTTCTCGCCGATGCCCACCATGAGGTCCTTGCGCATCTCTTCCGTGACCTTGTCGCCGAACTGGCGCAGGTGCACCTTGGTGGACTTGTACGAGCAGTGCTCGGACCACATGACCGAGTACATGGCCAATTCGGCGGCGGTTGGGCGGCGGCCCAGGATCTCCTTGACCCGATCGAACTCGGATTCGGTCAACCCCAGCTCGGCCCAGGGCAGCTCGGTGTTCGGGGTGGCGGCGGCGTGCTCAACAGTGTCCAGATTGAAGTGAGTTTCGCTCATGTCGGTTACGAGAATCCCTTGCCGTGGTGGTGGGCGCGTACGGTGCGTTCCCGGCGCTCACACGAAGAATGTCTGATGAAGTTGGGGCCAGCCGGTCAGCGGGTCAGTGAACCATGAGGTCCACAGAAGGGCCGCCCGGTTGGCGGACGCTAGCGGGTCAGGCGCTCCAGAGCGGACACGAAGATGTCCAGGCCGTCGGTGCCGTGGCGCATGTCCACATCACCGGAACCGGAGAAGTCCGCACCGAAGCCGGGTTCCACGGCGTGCTCCGGGTGGGGCATGAGACCCACCACGTTGCCGCGTGCGTTGGTGATTCCCGCAATGTCGTTGCGTGAGCCGTTGGGGTTGCCGCCCACGTAGCGGAAAGCAACGCGGTTCTCGGCCTCGAGCTCGTCCAGGGTGCGTTGATCGGCCACGTACTGGCCGTCCTGGTTCTTGAGCGGTACCACGATGGTCTGACCCTGCTCGTAACGGCCGGTCCAGGCAGTATCCGCGTTCTCGATGCGCAGCGCCTGATCACGGCAGAGGAACTTCAACTGCTCGTTCTTGATCATGGAACCGGGCAGCAGGTGCGATTCGGTGAGTACCTGGAAACCGTTGCAAATGCCGAGGACGGGCAGAGCGGCGTCGGAATTGGCGGCGTCGATGATCTTGTCCATGAGCGGCGCGAAGCGCGCGATGGCGCCGGCGCGCAAGTAGTCCCCGTAGGAGAAGCCACCCGGCAGGATCACGGCGTCCACGTTCTGCAGGTCTTCGTCCGCGTACCAGAGCGGAACCGCGGTGCCGCCGGCGATCTGCACGGCGCGCATGGCGTCGCGGTCGTCCAGGGTGCCCGGGAAGGTGACCACGCCCACGCGGATGTCCTTCAACGCGGCGTTCGGCGCCGGCTGGGACAGATCCGCGATCAGGGGGGTCTGGTCGGCGGTCAGATTC
The DNA here is from genome assembly GCF_040980905.1 of Kocuria sp. CPCC 205235. Taxonomy (NCBI): domain Bacteria; kingdom Bacillati; phylum Actinomycetota; class Actinomycetes; order Micrococcales; family Micrococcaceae; genus Kocuria; species Kocuria sp. CPCC 205235. The sequence continues at coordinate 162,395 of NZ_JAVKPR010000001.1, read as the reverse complement.
TGGGCCACGATCAGTTCTCCTGGTCCAGCACCGACACGTTCACGACGTCCTCGATGACCGGGTTGGACAGCAGCTTCTCGGCGGCCTCGCGGGCCTGGGCGAGTACCTCGTCCGTTGCCTCACCGTCCACGGTGAGTTCGAAGCGGCGGCCCTGGCGGACCTCGCTGAATCCGTCCAGCCCAATGCGGGGCAGTTCGTTGGCGATCGCCTTGCCCTGCGGGTCAAGGATTTCCGGCTTGGGCATAACATCAACCACGATACGGGCCATTTCAACTCCTGAGATTCGAGCTAATCCTTGCCCATCCTATCGGTCTGCAAGCTCGACCATGGCAGCGTGTGAAGTGACGGGTCCCCGGACCGGTGACTGTTGGGTGCGGGGCCGTGTGACTCCGTCTCGTTCCGGGCTGATGGAGGTGCCGAAGTGGCCCGGCGGTCGGGGCTCTCCTACGATGGTCAGCACACTGATGTATGTGATGAGCGCGATGTGAGGAGCAGTCGGATGAATGCAATGCGGTGCAACGCGGTGTCGGTTAACGAGCTGTCACCCCGGTGCAATGGGTACGTGGATCTGCGCTCCTATGCGGTGGTCGGTGATGGTCGCACGGTTGCTCTGATCTCCCATGACGGATCCGTGGACTGGTACCCGATTCCTGATTTGGATTCGGCCCCCACTTTCGCGCGATTGCTGGATGCAGAGCACGGCGGATGTATCGAACTATGTCCGGACGAACGGTTCGAGGTCGAACGTGAGTATCTCTCGGGCACCAATATTCTGCAGACCACGTACACCACTCCCTCGGGGAGGGTGCAGGTCACCGACTCGTTGAACGTTGGTTCGACCGGGCGACTGCCCTGGAACGAACTCGCGCGGGCGGTGCAAGGCCTGGAGGGAACTGTTCCCATGCGATGGCGTGTGGCCCCGGGAACCATGCTCAACACGGTCTCTCCCTGGGTTGATGTCACAGCGGGCAAGCCCGTGCTGCGCACCAATCAGGTCTCGGTGGGGGTGTGCGGTGAACACGTGGGTGAGAGCACGATCGAGGAACAGCAGATGTCGGGATCCTTCCGAACCACCCCTGGTTCGCAGCACTTGCTCGCGGTGGTGGCCACGCACGGCGAACCCCTACGGCTACCGGCTCCACGTGAGATCCGCAAGAACCTTGACATGACTCGGGACACGTGGCGGCGGTGGGGGGATCTGCTCGACTACGACGGACCCTACGGTGAGGAAGTCCAACGCAGTGCCCTGGTGCTCAAATTATTGAGCCACAGTCCTTCAGGGTCCGTGGCAGCGGCCGCGACCACATCCCTGCCCGAGAACATGGCGGGCACCAAGAATTACGACTACCGCTTTGCCTGGATTCGTGACGCCACCTATTCCTTGCAATCTTTGTTGCAGCTCGGGGAGCAGGAGGACGTGCACGCCCAAGTGTCCTGGCTGCTTCGGCTGGTACGGGCCCAGGTGCCCCACCTACACGTGCTCAACCGTCTGGACGGCGAAGTCCCCGAAGCGCGCATGGAAGAGTACGACGTTCCAGGTTGGCGCGGTATCGGCCCGGTCGTGGCGGGCAATGAAGCGGCCGACCAACTACAACTGGGTGTCTACGGGGACGTGTTCGACGTGGCGCACCGCTACGTGGCAGGCGGTAACGTGCTGGACACGGCCACTGCCCGTATGTTGGCCGATCTCGCGGACGCGATCTGCGACGTGTGGCGGCGCCCCGATTCGGGGATGTGGGAACTGCCCGAACACCGCCATTACACAAGCTCCAAAATGGGGTGCTGGCACGGGTTGGATTGTGCCGTGCGGCTGGCGGAGGACGGTCACATCTCCGGCTGTGTGGATCGCTGGCGGGCCGAACAACAGCGCATCAGGACGTGGATCGACACCAAATGTTGGAATCCGGAACGGGGAGCATACGTCTGGTACCCGGGGACCGACGAGCTCGATGCGTCAGTACTGTTACACGCAATGACCGGCTTCGACCGCGGCCCGAAGATGGAATCGACCATTGCCGCACTCCGGCAAGAACTTGGTCGAGGGCCGTTGATGTACCGCTACAGCGGGATGGAGGCCGAGGAAGGCGCATTTGTCGCGTGTTCGTTCTGGACTGTCGCCGCGCTGACCGCCGTCGGTCAGCGCGAGCAGGCCGTGGAACTTATGGACCGCATGGTGGAGTTGTCCAACGATCTTGGTCTGTTCACGGAGATGATCGATCCCGAAGACTATTCGTTCCTGGGCAATTTTCCGCAGGCTTTGAGTCACCTGGCGGTGCTCAACGCGGCCCTTGCACTGCGTGACCAAGATGCAGAGTCCTGACCATCTCCCCGGGCCGTAGTTCTTGGCTGAACGGCAACCCCTGGCCAGACGGCGACCCCTGGTCGAGCCGCAATTATTGGTCGGGGCGGTGACGGCAGGCGATCCTCGATTCAGCTGAAACGGGCCATGACCCAGCCGTCGGTCACGGTGACCTCGGCCCGGGCCAGGTCCTTGGCCGGATCGTCAGCAATGCACCGCCCTGAGGCCAGGCTCAGTCGAGACCCCAGAAAACGGCCGTCCGGGGCGAACAGCCAATAGTGGTTGGGGCACTCAAAGCGTGTTGCACGGCCCGAGGACTCTCGACACACGGTGGCCCGTTGGTGAGGACACGTGTTGGACAGGACATGAAGGGCACCTGCGGCGTCACGGGTCACTAGAACAGGCCCTGTGCTGCAGCGAGCTGTCACGAAATCAAAGGATTGCGGTAGCGCCGACACCTCAACAATTCGTTCCCACGGCCCGGGTGACGTCGACTCGATCACTGTGAAACTCCCGGAGCGGCCGCGGGGCAGTCAGTAGGACGGGGTGGGGACTGGCTCTCGGCGGATTGAGAGGAGCAGGTTTCCGGGAGCAGGAGTTCGGTGACTACGAGTAACCGACGGCGCAGGTTGGCGGACCGCGCGGCAAAGTCCCGCTGGCGGCGTACGTACTCCGCCTTTCCTGCGGGAGTCTCGATGCGCACAGGCTCGTAACCCCACTCGCTCAGCTCGTACGGGGATGCCTCCATGTCCGTGCGGCGCACATCCCAGGCCAGCTCGAAGCAATCGGCCAACAGATCGGAATCCACGGCGGGCAGCAACTTGTACGCCCACTTGTAGAGGTCCATGTTGGCGTGCAGGCACCCGGGCTGTTCCATGCGGCGTTGCGTTTCGCGGGTTGGCTGCAGCTCGTTGCGGTCCACGGCCTGGGGCTGGAAGAACCGGAAGGCGTCGAAATGGGAGCAGCGGATCTTGTGCGATTCCACCACGTCGTTCGTGCCTTCCGCGCCCAGCCTCAGTCCCACGTACTCGTGACGCACACCGTTCTCCTGCGCCTTGTACGCCATGGCCCACTCGTGCAGACCGAAACAGTCGAACGTGCCGGTCTTGGCCACGGTGTTGGACAGCAGCTCTCGGGTGAAGCGAATGGCGGTCTCGCGCTTGGTCACAAAGCTTTCGCGATCCACGACGACGCCGCTCGCCCCCTCGGGTGCGCTCGCCTCCTGAAGTTCGGCCTTCGTGGCGGGGCGGTAGAACTTCCAATCCGCTCTGTCCTGGGCATCCAACAGGATGGTGCCGACCCCGGGGTGCCACCGCGTGAATTGGGCGGGGGAGAGGGTGTAGTACGTGAACAAGAAATCTTCCACGGGGTGCGCACGCCCCTCGTGCCGCCGGTTCAGAAACGGCTTGGTGAAACCGGAAATGCGCTGTTCGTGTGCTTGGGACGCCTCCAGCCATTCCTCACGGAACAGCGCTTTAGGCACGCGATGCTACTTCTGCCTGCGTGATCATGTACCGCATGGCTGTGTTGAGCTCGTGGACCTGTTCGGGCGTGATGCCCATGCGTTCCATCATGACTAGGGGTACTTCGGCAGCCTGGTCCTTGAGCGCCCGGCCTTCATCCGTGAGGGTCACGGCCAGCGCGCGCTCATTGTGGGGGTCGCGGCCGCGGCAGATCAATCCGCGAGCTTCCAATCGCTTCAGCAGCGGCGAGAGAGTGGCCGAATCCTGCATGAGTTCGGAACTCAGATCCTTCACGGTGCGGGGGCTGGAGCCCCACAAAGACAACATCACCAGGTACTGAGGATGGGTCAGTCCCAGGGGTTCGAGGATGGGGCGGTAACTCTGGACCACCATTCGAGATGCTACGGACAAGGAGAAACACAACTGGTTCCCCAGGGCCATCGGATCGTGCGGAGTGTTCTCGGAAAGGTTCTCACCAGGTTGGATGTCCATGTGTGCCTCTCCAGCGTTTACTTCTCTAGTCGATAGTTTGTGCACTAAAAGTGTAGGTCACGGGCCACTTGGATGGCAGCCCGTGACCTCAGTAAGTCTGAAGGTCTGAGAATCTCAGCGACCGGTTCCCCCGTACACGGTGGCCTCGTTATCCGCGTCCAAACCGAAAGCGGTGTGGATGGCGCGCACTGCGGTGTCCAACTTGCTGACATCGGTGATCACGGAGATCCGCACCTCAGAGGTCGAAATCATGTCCACGTTGATATCCGCGTTGGCCAGGGCCTCGAAGAACTTGAACGACACTCCGGTGTTCGTTTTCATTCCCGCGCCTACCAGGGAGATCTTACCCACCTGATCGTCATAATCGAGACTCGTGTAACCGATCTTTTCCTCTGCAGCGCGCAGAAGGTTCATGGCCAGGTCACCCTGGGACTCGTCCAGGGTGAAGGACAGGTCGGTCATGGGGCGATCCCCGGTGGAGACGTTCTGCACGATCATGTCCACATTGACCTTGGAATCCGCGAGCAGGCGGAAGATGCGGGACGCGATTCCAGGGCGGTCCGGGACACCCACCACGGTGATCTTGGCCTGGGTGCGGTCGTGTGCGATTCCGGAAATCAGCGGCTGTTCCAAGGGAATCTCCTTCTGCGGCGTGAAGTTTTCGTGGGGCGTGGGCATGACCCAGGTGCCTTCGTTATGGCTGAACGACGAGCGGACGTGCAAGGGCACGTTGAAGCGGCGCGCGTACTCCACGCAGCGCAGGTGCAGGATCTTGGCTCCGTTGGCGGCCAATTCCAGCATTTCCTCGGAAGACACCCGGTCGAGCTTTTGCGCCGAAGGAACGATGCGCGGATCGGCCGTGTACACGCCGTCCACGTCCGAATAGATTTCGCACACGTCCGCGTTGAGCGCGGCAGCCAGTGCGACGGCGGTGGTGTCGGAACCGCCACGACCGAGCGTGGTGATGTCTTTGGTCGAACGGTGCACGCCCTGGAAACCAGCGATGATCGCAATGTTTCCGGCGTCCAGTGCCTCGCGCACTCGGAAGGGGTTGACCTCCACGAGCTTGGCCGCACCGTGGTCACCGTCGGTGATCATGCCGGCCTGTGAGCCGGTGAAGGACTGGGCCGGTACGCCGACCTCGGAGATAGCCATGGCCAGCAGCGCCATGGAAATGCGTTCGCCTGCGGTCAGGAGCATATCCAGCTCGCGGGCCGGTGGCTTGCGGGCGACCTCGATGGCCAGATCCAGCAGGTCATCGGTGGTGTCGCCCATGGCGGAGACGACCACCACGACATCGTTGCCGGCGTTGCGGGTCTCGGCGACCCGGCGGGCAACTCGGCGGATTCCGTCGGCATCAGAAACCGAGGAACCACCGAACTTTTGGACAATGAGGCTCATACATTCCTCTCGGACTGCGCAAGAATCACGCGATCAAGTGGTTTGGCGTCCATGCTAACCGTTTGCGCAACCATGATCGTTTCGGAGTCCAATGAGGCGAAGCTGAGAAGTCAGTTCGCCTCCGCGATGACCGTGCGGCCCTCGAAGGCTCGCCCGAGAGTGACTTCGTCCGCATATTCCAGGTCGCCGCCCACTGGAAGACCCGAGGCCAAACGGGTGACCCGGATACCCAGGGTCTTGAGCATGCGGGACAAGTATGTGGCGGTGGCTTCACCTTCCAGGTTGGGGTCCGTAGCCAGCACGATCTCCTGGATTGTTTCGTCCGACAACCGCGTCATGAGTTCACGGATGCGCAACTGATCGGGGCCCACACCCTGGAGGGGTGAGATAGCCCCACCGAGCACGTGGTAGAGCCCGCGGTAACTGCGGGTGCGTTCAATGGCCATGACGTCTTTGGATTCCTCGACCACACAGATGACGGTGCGGTCGCGGCGAGCGTCGCGGCAGATGGCGCATTCTTCTTGTTCGGTCACGTTGCCGCACACCTGACAAAAGGACACGGACGTTTTGACCGTGGTGATGGCATCCACGAGCTGCTGGACCTCGTCCTTGTCAGCGTCGAGCAGGTGGAATGCGATGCGCTGTGCGGATTTGGGTCCTACTCCCGGGAGCCTTCCCAGCTCATCGATGAGGTCTTGGACCGCGCCTTCGTACACAGTTCTCCTTGGGGGATTCGGTTAGTTCGCTTGATGGGGGCGCTCTTCGATGAGCAGGCCCCCCAGAATTCGTTCAATCGCCGCGCGGCCATACAACGACGAGTCCTCGATGGACTCATCATCCGCACTCGGCGAGAAGTTCTCGTCGTCGTTGGTGTCCGAGGAGTCTTCGGTCTGGGGCGCTGAGGGGCGTTGCCGTGCCGCGGCAATTTCCGCCGCGTGGCGTTCCCTGAAGCTCGGCCGTTGATTGCGAGGGCTGCTGACCTGGGCAGGTGCTTGTTCGCGAGATCCGCTCGGGCGACGATCCGAAGTCTCATAGAGGTCAGCGGGCGGCTCGTCTTCCGGAGGAGGCGGGGGTTCATTGGGCGTCCAGTACTCGTTGTTGGGCTCGGATGGGTGCTCGGGAGCCTGAGCGAACTGCCGCCCGCCGGACGCTGACGGCCGATTCTGAACCGATGCCGATGCCGATGCCGATGTCTGAGCGGACTCCTGCCCGTCGGGGTCTGAGTCGGATTCCTGGGTTGTCTGCCGAATCCCGGAACCGGATGGCGAAGCGTCGCTCGTGTTCTCGGTGTTGGGAGCACGCCCCTGTTCCTGCCCAAGGCTGTCGACCGGTTGGGATTCGGCGGCCATGTCCTCACGGGTGTCCCCGGAAGTGTCCACGGACGACGTTTCAGGATTGGTGAGGTCAGCGTTATCAGAGCCAACATCTTCGCCCGTGCCAATGGTGAGGTCCGCAGGGGAGATGGGCGTCGGATCCGACGACTCGACTGAGGAATCTTCCACGACCGGAGCCGCTTTAGCTTCCCCCGTCTGAGCCTCATCAGCTTGATCCGAGGAGTCAGCATCTGATGTTGACTCGGCGGGCCTACCCTGCGGGATTTTCGCCACGGACCATGATGTCACGGGCTCTTCCGGAGAGGGCTCAGGTTCGGGCTGCGGGGTACTTTCACGGTCTTGCGGGGTGCGGCGGGAGGCTTGCTCTTGCTCTCCCTGATCGCGTCCCAGGTCATTGGACTGTTCGGTGGGCTGCTCCCCAGCCGTCTGCTGGGGCTCGGCCGCGGGCCGCCGGCGCTGCGCACCGAAACCTTCCTGCTCACGGAAGTATGCGGGCGGCTCGGTGGTGGACTGCTGTTCCTCGTGGCCCTGGTGGCCGTGGGGTCCCTCGTGAGTGCGGCGATCTTGGCCGCCACCCGCCTGGTCCGGCCTTCCCTGCCCATTGCTGGGTTGTCTGCCCCCACGGCCAGGGCCACCCGGTCCACTACCACCGGGATTCCCACCGCGCGTGGGGCCACCGGAACCGCCACCGCTTTGGCCTCCGCCGTGGGTATCGCCGGGACGCACTGCTTCGATGCGGCAGTCGATACCGAGCACGGAGTGGATGGCCGCGCGCACGTCGTTCTCGAAGCGCGGGAAGTTCAGCAGATCGCCCTCGGCATCGAAAGCGATGCGCAGGGTCTGACCGTCGAATGTCACGGGGGTGCCACGCATCGTGACCGTCCAGGCGACGCGACGGATCTCGGCCAGCGCGGACACGATTTCCGGCCAGGATGCGCGCAGCAACTCGATCTCCCCACCCTGGTCCGCGGAGGCATGAGTCTCCGCGCTCTGAGCTGGGGCAGTGTGGCCCTGAGCTCCGCCAGTTCCGCTGGGCGCCCCCGATGGGGCGGCACCACGGCTCTGGCCGGGTTCCTCCGAATCAGGGCGTGCCGGCGTGGTGTCTCGGTGTTCCGGTCCGTGATCGACCGGACCGTTGTCGTGGGCGGCATCTGGTTCGCCTGGGCCGGTCCGGCCGTCTGCAGGAGGCGTGTCGCTACCGGTCTCACGTTCGCGCTCTGGAACCGGCTCTGCGGCTGCCGGGTGTGAAGTTCCTTCCGGTTCCTCGGTGCCGTCCTGAGGATCCGTGGGCTCTTCGACAGTCGGGGCGTTCATGCCCGCCGACGGCGGAGCTTCAGTCGGTGGGGCTGCTGGCTGGGGCGCACGCTCAGGTGCGGTTTGGTGCTGTGGCGCGGGAGCGGCGTCGTCGGTGGGGACGTGCTGATCGGTCTCAGGGGCGCCCTGGCGAATACCGGCGCCGCGAGGAATGCTCAGGCGGCGCTCGAGGCGGTCCACGCGGGCTGTGATGCCGCGCGTGGTGTGGTCCGCGGAGGGCAGGAGAATGCGCGCACACAACAACTCGAGGTGAAGCTGAGGCGAAGTAGCCCCGGTCATCTCGTTGAGCGCGGTGTTAGTGATGTCCGCGGCGCGGGAGAGCTCTGCGGCCCCGAGCTGATTGGCCTGATTGCGCAAGCGATTGATCTGATCGGTGGGCATGCCGTGCAGGATGTTGGCGGCGGAATCCGGAACCGCGTTGACCACGACCAGGTCGCGGAAGCGTTCCAGGAGGTCCTCGACAAATCGACGCGGGTCCTGGCCGGTCTGAACCACGCGATCGATGGCGCTGAACACCGTGGCGGCGTCGCCGGCGGCGAAGGCATCCACGACGTCGTCGAGGAGGGCCGCGTGCGTGTAGCCGAGCAAGGCCACCGCGAGGTCGTAGGTCATGCCACGGTCATCGGAACCGGCCATGAGCTGGTCCAACACGGACAGCGAATCGCGAACGGAACCGCCGCCGGCGCGAACCACGAGGGACAGGACACCGGGCTCCGTGGCCACATGTTCCTGCTCGCTCAGCAGCTCCAGGTACTGCATGAGCGGCTCGGGAGGAACCAGCCGGAACGGGTAGTGGTGGGTACGCGAGCGAATGGTGGTGAGCACCTTGGACGGCTCGGTGGTCGCGAAGATGAACTTCACGTGCTCCGGAGGCTCTTCCACGATTTTCAGGAGTGCATTGAATCCCTCGCGCGTGACCATGTGCGCCTCATCGATGATGAAGATCTTGTAGCGATCCCGCACCGGAGCGAAAGTGGCGCGTTCGCGCAGGTCACGGGCATGATCCACGCCGCCGTGTGAGGCCGCGTCCATCTCGATGACGTCCAACGAGCCAGCGCCGTCGCGGGAGAGATCCCGGCAAGAATCGCAGTGCCCGCACGGCGTGGCCGTGGGGCCCTCGGCACAGTTGAGGCAGCGCGCGAGAATACGGGCCGACGTGGTCTTGCCGCAACCGCGGGGACCGGAGAACAAATAGGCGTGATTGACCCTGTTCTTGCGCAGGGCAGTCATGAGGGGCTCGGTCACATGTTCCTGACCGATGACATCCTCGAAGGTCTCCGGGCGATAGCGGCGGTACAGGGCGGTAGTCACGTATGAAACCTTAGCCGCGGTCACCGACAGGCACAGCGCGACCGCACGGTTGGGGAGTTAGAGACGAAAAGACCCCTCGCGCACCCGCCAGAGCCCATTTACCCTTGCTACCTTCCGGTCCTGGGGGAGTTCAACAGGATGACGCCACACGAGGGGCTGCCCATTACTTTAGCTCAACTGATGGCAGAGTTCTAAACCGACCGGGCGTCCATATCGGATCGCATGCTGTCGGTCGACGACGACGCCGCTCGGTCCGGATTTTGCCCTAGCTTCACCCTCGATTCGCATCAGGGCTTCGAGTTCCGCTATGCTGAGTGCCGCACGTTGCCCACGCGTTGGGGAATGTGCACGCCTGGAGGATTCGCCTAGCGGCCTATGGCGCACGCCTGGAACGCGTGTTGGGTTAACGCCCTCGGGGGTTCAAATCCCCCATCCTCCGCGTTGTGAGGTAGCCCCTGGCTAGTGGAAACACCGGTCAGGGGCTACTTTCATGTTCGGGGTGCCCTATTGATTTTCGGGGCTAGAGGCCGCCGAGTGAGGGAACGCACTCTAATCGACGTTTCGACCAGAATCCCCCGCGGCCTGCATCTTGACCGACGTTGAAACCAAGAATCGCTGGAATCCTGGCTCTACCGTCGATCATTCGGTGACCGCGGTCGAGTTCGCGACGATGAACGCAGGTGCATTGGTGGAACCGGGACCGTCTCCACGAGTCCTTGGACTACCGAACCCCGGCCGAGATCGAGAACGCCTATCGGCAAACCCACGAGAGCTCACCAGCACTCGAATAAACCACGGAACGAAACCCAGTGCGGTTCGGGGCGCTCATTCGTCATGATCGGTGGTTATGTTGCCGAGGTGCTGAGACATCTATTTCCAAGGTTCTGAGACTCAATACCCCATCCTCCGCGTAATGGAGTAGTCCTTGACCAGTGGAAACATTGGTCAGGGGCTATTTTCATTGCGGGAGTGTTGAAACGTGGGGCTCCCCTGGGCATGTGTCAAGGCGACACGGTCTCGGTGGGTTACCTATTGCCCGCGATCTGTCCAGGTTTTCCACACGGTTGGAATCCGAGCCAAATCCCCGCGGCTTGTTGCAATTCTTTCACTCCACTGCCTATACAGCAGTTCCCGGTCTAATGCTGCTGTGGTTTTCCAATGGTGTCCGAAATTAGCGGGAGCATCTTCGACTTTCGCGATTGCCGCAGCGCCCACACGTGCTTTGCGCTCCATCTGTTGGATGCTTCGGCTTGGCAGATGCGCAATACGGAGATCACTTGGCACTTCCCGGCCCAAGTCCAGGGCCGTGTGGTTTCCGTTGTCGATCCACACCCATCTGTGAGGTCTGAGGGCGACCTTTTTGGAGTTCGCATTGTCTTCGATTTGGACCTGCTCATTCGAATTCTCAAGATCAATGCCGGTCACGGTGAGCGGGTGGAGGTCCGTCAATTCAGCCTTTGCAACCGGGACACCTTCTAAGCTTCGCAGGTAATCCGCGACGGATGATTCCCTGGCGAACCAGAACTCATCTGCGTCGAACGGGATGACCCAATCGGCGCCTGCCTTACGCGCAAGATGAGCGAGGTAGGACATTTTTCGGCCTTGGTGATAAGCGTCCAGCGAGTCCGTGCCCACAAAGATCCGGGGGTCGTCGTCGGCTAATTTGGTGAGGGTCTCCCGCGTTCCATCAACGCTCAGATTGTCCACAACGATGATGCCGTCAATGCCTTGGGCGAGTAGATGCCTAATAGTATGGCCAACGATATCCGCCTCATTACGACACATGGAGACAGCCCAGACACTGCCGCGTTGAGTTCTGCTTCGGGGTAATCCAGGTACCTTGATATGCCGATTGACATTCAACTGTAGTAGGGCTCTTCACAGTTGAGGGTGTAGGAGTTGGGGCCTGAAGCCGCCGGTCTCGAGCAGACTGCGGGCGATGTAGTTGGTCAGGTTCCTGAACCCGAGTGCGCTGCCGCGCAGGTGCTCGAGTCGGCCGTTGATTGCCTCGGTCGGGCCGTTGCTGGTGCCGGGTCGGTCGAAGTAGGCGAGCACGTCTGCGGCGCGCTTCTTCAGGGTCCGGCCGAGCTTCGCGACCTCGACCAACGCCTTCGGAACGCCGGTGCCCAGGTCGGCGATGAGCTTGGTCATCAGCTTCTTGCCTGTGGCGCGGTCGGGCTCACGGTAGGCGGCGACCATGCGCTGGTAGATGCCCCAGGTCGCTTCGACCTCGACATGGGCGTCGTCGGCGAACAGCCGGTTGAGCCGGTCGATCTGTCGGTCGGTGAGCAGGCCGGCACCGGTGTGCAAGGTGCGACGGGACTTGTAGAGCGGGTCGTCTCGGTAGCCGCGGTGGCCGTGGACGGCGAGCTGGACCCGGCGGCGGCACTGGTCGAGTGCGTCACCGGCCAGGCGTACGACGTGGAAGGGATCCATCACCGCGACCGCGTCGGGGACCTCCTCGGCGGCGGCGGTCTTGAAGCCGGTGAACCCGTCCATCGCGACGACCTCGACCGCCTCGCGCCACGCTTCGGGGCGCTCGGCGAGCCAGGTCTTGAACGCCTGTTTGGAGCGGCCCTCGACCATGTCGAGCAGCCTGGCGGGGCCCGTGCCCTCACGTACCGGGGTGAGGTCGATGATCACGGTGACGTACTTGTCACCACGCCTGGTGTGGCGCCACACGTGCTCGTCGACCCCGAGGATGGTGACGCCGTCGAAGCGTTGTTCGTCGTCGATCAGGACTCGTCTGCCTTCGGCCAGCACGGCGTCGTTGGCGGTGTTCCACGCGACCCCGAGACCCTCGGCGACCCGAGCGATGGTGAGGTGTTGGACCACGATCCCTTCCAGTGCCCACCGCAGGCCGGTGCGGGTCAGCTTCGCCCGGGGCTCGGCTGCCCGGCTGGTGTCTTGGCGCCACACATGTCCGCAACCAGTGCAGCGGTAGCGGCGGATCGACACCAGCAGCGTGGTCGGCCGCCAGCCCAAGGGCACGTGGGCCAGCCGGCGGGTCACGGCGTCGCGCGGCGCACCCTGACAGCCACAGCGTCGGCACCAGCCCTCGCTGCCGTCATCGGCGTCGAGAACACGACAGGCCAGAACTACACGGTCGGGTTCGAGGTGCTGGCCGACGACTTCGAGTCCGAGGTCATCGAGTCGGCAGAACTTGGTCAGGTCGGGGCGCGCGAAGGTAGCGTCAGGCAAGTCGAGGTCTTCTGGATGGGTGGCGTAGGAACCTCCATCTTCAGGGGACCTCGACGTCTACCCCGACAGCACCCCGTCAATGGCCGTCACACCCTCAACTGTGAAGAGCCTGTAGTAGTCGCCTTCGAGCGAGGGCGCGTCGCAAAGATTCTCTAATGCTGGCCATCGGTTCAACCTGTCAAATGTGGGGAATGTCTTTACCGCTTCTTGGGCGTGAACGACGTGGTGCACTTCCAGATCGTGTTGCCCTGCTTCGCGGATACCTCCACAACCACCTTGCGTCCGGGTGTTGCACCGGCGATGGGGTACTTGATCGACGCGGTGCCCTTGGTGGAGGCGGTCGCGTACTTGGTGTTCGTGGTGGTCTTGTACTTGGCCTTGGTGGTGACCTTGGAACGTGCCCCCACCTTGGACACGTTCACGTACGTGTTCGTGTACTGGCGGGGCTGAGTCACGGACATGGTGGCCTTGCACGGCTTGACCACCGCGGCTTCGGCAGGTGCGGTGCCGACGGCAACGGTGCCGGAAGCCAAGAACAATGCAATGAGTCCGGTCGTCACAGAACGACGGAAGGATGATGCGGCAATCATGCGCGGATCCTTTGTTACGGGCGATAACTCTCCGAACTTGGAACCAATATTCCGCGTCAGGACGGCCCAGCCAGGCCGTGAGTCCCTCGCCGATCAGGGGGTGCTCACATCATAAGGACACTCGTGACCTGCCAGTAACTATTGTCACAAAATGACGCGCACGAGTTTTCCAGGCTGCCGAGGCTGCAGACGCCGCCGCGCCCAGTTCGGCGCACATCGTCACCGCACCGGGCCTCCCACGTTTAACAGCGCCGCGGCCGCGCTCGAAAGGAGCGTGGCCGCGGCGTCGTCGGCGGTGCTGTGAAGGCTACTTTTTGCCCGCCCGGAAACCCGCGATGTACGGGTCGTGGTCGGAGGAAGCGATCTCGTTCGCCACGTAGTAGTCGAGCGCGGTGGTGCGGTACTGGCTGTACTGCAGCAGCGGGGACTGGCCGGAGTTGATGTTCCAGGCGTCCGCGCCGGTCATGCGCTTCTTCAAGGACGGCGAGACCAGCATGTGGTCCAGCGAACCCACCTGGCCACCGAACACGTACGTGTAGTCGTCCTCCGTGGCCTGCGCGTAGCCGGCGCCGTAGAACTCCTGCATCGGGTCCTCCTGGGCGTAGGAATTGAAGTCACTCAACACGGCCACGTCCTCGGAGCCCGCGGCCTCGGTCAGCTCGGGAATCCAATCGACGACGGCGCTCGCTTGCGCCACGCGCGCGGCGTTCCAGGCTCCCTGGCCGTCGCCCGAGGCGCGGTTGGGGCCCGTACGAGGCGCGGAACCCTTGGACTTGAAGTGGTTGACCACCACGGTGGTGGGCGCGGCGCCGTGCTTGCCGCCGCCCTTGGTCGAGGTGAAGGTGGCGGCCAGGGGAGTGCGGGCGTTTTCGAAAGCGCCCCCTGCAACGGCCTCGGAACCGAGAGCCTGGGCTCGGCCCACCTGGGTGACCTGCTTGGGCTGATAAATGATGGCGTTGGTGATGAAGTCCTGATCGGCCACGGGCTGCAGCTCGGAGTCGGGCACGGACACTAAGTCCCACTTCTTGAACCCGGCGGCCTTGTTCAGCGCGGCGACGAGGTTCTGCAGGGCCTCGTCCTTGGGCTCACCGAGCTTCTCGGAGTTCTCCACTTCCATGAGGCCCACCACGGAGGCATCCAACTGGTTGATCGCGGAGACCGTCTTGGCCTGCTGGCGCTGGAAATCGGCCTGGTCGAACGCGCCGCGAACGTCGCAGTTCTGGGCCACGTTGTAGGTGCCGTCGGTCGAGTAGTTGCCGCCGCGGCAGCCCTTTTCCTGGCCCACGGTCGTGAAGTAGTTGAGCACGTTGAATGAGGCGATCCGCATCTGCCCGCCCACCGCCGACTTGGGATCGGCCGAGCCCGAGAAGCGCGCCGGTTCCTCACCCGGAACCACCGGGGAGGTCGACTGGAAGCGCCACTTGTCGAAGCGGTAATCCACAATGACCGGTTTGGTGATGCGAGCGGAATCGCCCACCGCCACGGGATCCTCACGGGTCAAATAGGGAACCTGACGGGGCTCCTGGGTCGGCGACGCCGCGAAGCCCCGGTTGGTGCCGTCATCGAGCGTGACCGAGATGGCACTGTTACGCTCCGCCTGAGCTTGCGCCTCCGCGCTGCCCGGCCGCGCGACCTGGGTCGGTTGCGCGGGAAGTTCCTTCCCCGCGGCCAGCCCGAGTTCGCCATAGCGACCCAGGCCGTAGGTATCCGCGACCTGGAACTTATCCTTGGGCTTGTACAGCATGGATTCAAGGTTCTCGCGGGTGGCGGCGGTGGAAGCCCAGTCATTGGTGGCGGGCTCCACCGCGGGGAGCTCCTCGGCCACCGGCGTGATCTCGATATTGCCTTCCAGCTGGGTAAGACCGCGATACTCCCCGGCTTCGCCCGTGACCTGGACCCTGTCGCCCACGGACACTGTGGACTGCGTGCTACCGGTGTAGACGAACACCCCGGTGGAGGCCTTGCTCATGTCCACCTTCCCACCGGAGCCGGGGGTCTGAATCACGAAACCACCCAGCGTGCCCGGATCGCCCGGGTACACAGCGGTCACGATCGAGGGTTCAGTCGTGACCGTCTGACCCTTGAGCGGGGTTTCGGCACCGGTGCCCTGAATCTCGGCGATGGACACGGTGTCGTTGGCGGGGATCGCGAACGCTGGCGCCGCGGCAATCCCACTGCACAGCAACATGGCTCCGGTGGAGGCGGCTGCTATCCGGATCCGCAACGAGGGCTTGGATGACTTAACGGGCATGGGTGATCTCCAGATTGTGGTGAAGGGTTATCGCTTGCCCGGAACCTTGACGTCCACCCACACCAGGCGGTGGTCGGAGGTCGGGAACGGGTAGTCGCCGGTCAGCTCGGAGCCGGGCTGGCCAGGTGCGGGCCAGAAAACTCCGGCATCCAGCAACGGCAGATTCTTGGACGGCAACGCGTAGTCCACGCGCAGATTGCCGGGAACGGGGTTGTCATTGAAATCGGCGGTGTCGCGCGCAGGATCTGACTCGTGCGCGAGGTTGGCGCCACCCTGGCGCTCGCTGGCCTCCGCTGCACCGTTCGAGGTCGGCAGCGGATCGCGGACTCGCGAGTTGTTCAGCAACTGGCCGATGGCACCCGGGAACGAATCGCCGTCGTTGGGGTCGGAGTTGTAGTCCCCCACGATCACGAAGCGCTCGCCGCGCGGCAGGCCACCGTGGTGCCCGGCGTCGTCGTAAATGTAGGAGGTGGTCTTGTTGCCCGTGACGTAGTCGGCCCAGAAGCGGATCTCGTCGTTGTTCTTGCGGCCGTTGCGGTCTTCGGGGCCGTCGAAGCTGGGTGGGGTGGGGTGTGCAGCCAGAACGTGCACGGTTTTATTGCCGACGCGCACGGGCACGTCCCAGTGGGACTTGGACGAAAGCCGCAGCTGCTCGGCCTGCTCACGCGTGTAGTAGTCGGTGGGCAGTTGGTTACTGGGCATGTCCTGCCAACGGAAATTCTGGAAGGTGCGCACCTGATCGTGGGCGATCGGATACTTGGAGTAGATCACCATGCCGTACTGGCCGGGGAACAGACCGAAGCCCCAAGCATCGTCGGGCCCGCCCGTCTGCCCGTCCTGGTTGAGATCCAGCCCGGACTGCACACCCGTATTGACCGGCGCCACGTAGTAGTAGGGGTAGTCCACCGGTACCTGACCGTTCTGCCCGACCGAAAGATAGTTGTTGCGGAACGCCTCCGCAGCCTGGCCACCGGGCACGTAGTCGAACTCGTTGACGAGCACCACGTCCGGGTTGTTGATCTGGATGACTTCCGCGATGTTCTTGGCCTGCTGATTGTCCGGCGTGGACAGGTCGCGCAGCAACTGCCCCGCCTCATTGCGGTTCAGGGACGCGTTGTACGTGGCCACGCGCAGCCCGTGCTTGTCGCCGGTCGCATTCGTGCTCTTCGACGACGACGCCGCTCGCCCACCTTCACCAGCCACGGCCGGTGCCGCGGCGCTCACGGCGAGAGCAACGGCGAGTGCACCCGCCGACGAAACGACAAGGGCGCGAGATCGAGCACGCATACGAACCTCCAGGTCAACACACAGTGACCTTGAGCATAAGCGCGATAAACGACCAGGTCGTGGCGGGGAAGTAAAAACTTGGTGGTGGCGGGCTGCTGTGTTGCGGAGTACTGGCGACGCGAGTCCCGGGGAGGGGTGAGTTCGCTGATCACCGTGAGGCTGATGTTCAGCCCATGCCTGACATGACCTGTTCACGATGACGGATGTCCGGCAGACTCGAAGCATGTCTTTCGGTCGTCGTGTCCATGCGCCCCCTGAGTTGGCGGAGCCAGCCTCGAATCCTGGGGATGTCGTGCTCAGGGTTGAACTTCTTGGAATAGAGCCAGTCATTTGGCGGCGCATCCGCGTGGGGCAGGATGCTCGATTGCCCGATCTCCACACGATCGTCAACGCCGCTATGGGGTGGCTGGATTGCCATTTGCACTCGTTCAGAGTTGAAGACAATGCGCCGTTCCTCACGAACATCGACTTGATCGAGGGTTCAGACGCGGGCATTCATGAGGGCTCCGTGCGCGTCAGCCAGGTGTTGCGCTCAGTCGGTGACGAGCTGATGTACGACTATGACTTCGGGGACGGTTGGGAACATCGAATTACTCTCGAGGAGATCCTGCCGAGCATTGAATCCACGGTGCCCCATGTGCTCGACGGGGCCCGGGCCTGCCCACCCGAGGATTGTGGAGGGATCCCCGGCTATGGCGAACTCTTGCGGGCTCGCCAGGCGACTAGCCCTGATGAGCATCAACGGATGCTGTTGGATTGGTGCCCACCGGGATGGGATCCGGAACGCTTCGACGTGGACCGGCATAACCGCGTGGTCAACGCGCTGATGAATCCGCAGCCACTGGACGATGTAAGGCCTGAGCTGATCGAGCTGATCGACTCATCTGCTACGCGGAAAGAACTACTCGTGACGTTGCAGATGACCGAATTCAGCCAACATCCGCCCACGGAACAAGAAATGGCCGACGCGGTTCGGCCGTTTCAACTGCTCCTGGACGCGGTTGATGACGGCGTCACGCTGAGTAAGGCGGGTTGGCTCCCACCCACCGTGGTCAAACGGCTGGCAACGACCCTGGGCGTGCCGTCGTGGATAGGTCAAAACAATAGAGAGCAACACACAAGACCAGTTCAGGACTACCGGCGGACCCTCACACACTTGGGGTTGCTGAAGGTCCGCAAAGGAGAGCTCAGTCGGACGCAGATCGGAAAGAAGCTGTCAGGCGACCCGCGTGAACTCTTCTTTTACATCGCCATGAAGTTGCCCCTGGGCCGGGACGATTTCGACCGTCACGCTGGGTGGTTGTGCCTACTCCACCGAGCCGCTGGTATACCCGATTCGACCTACGGCGACTGGGTAGCCGACCAGCTGATGCTGCTCGGCTGGGCCCCGCCGGGTGAGTCTCCAGTCTCCGCGTTCGAGGTGTATGAGGTCACCCGGGATACAGCATGCGCGCTTGGGCGGGATGCATGGGAGCTTTCGATTGTTTCCCAGGAAGGCTCCCTGGCTCTGGCTCAAGCCGCGCTGCTCCGCCCGGATGTTCTTAGATATTCAATATAATGATGGGTCTTCTGAACTCCAACCTCTCACCACTACTCATCAAGGTGTCTATCGCAGCAAGTGATGCTCGATACCTCTAGCCGGCTATTGTTCGCTATGCCAATATATTGATATGGGTCAGCCTGAATTTCACTACGTGGACCAACTTCCCCGCCGCCCGCAGAAGCCTGAGATGCGCCTCGTTGCAAAAGATGGTGTGCGGCTCCGCGAGATGGGCGGCGAATCGTGGCTGGAGGTGGACCCGAGCGCGATCAAAGCGATGGCCTACGAGGCGTTCAGCGATGTATCCCATTTCTTGCGGACCGATCATCTGGCACAGCTGCGGCGAATCCTGGACGACCCGGAGGCCTCACCCAATGACCGCTACGTGGCCCTGGACCTGTTGAAGAACGCCAACGTGTCCTCCGGGGGTGTTCTGCCCATGTGCCAGGACACCGGCACGGCGATCGTTGCGGCCAAGCGGGGTCACCGGGTGATCACTGACGGCAAGGACGCCGAGTACCTTTCGCACGGCATCTTTGACGCTTTCCAGGAGCTCAATCTGCGGTACTCCCAGATGACGCCGGTCTCCATGTGGGACGAGGTCAATACGGGAACCAATCTGCCTGCCCAGATAGAGGTTTCGCTGGGTGAAGGAGCGCAGTACGAGTTCCTCTTCATGGCCAAGGGTGGTGGGAGTGCCAATAAGTCCTTCCTCTACCAGGAGACCAAAGCGCTCCTGGATGAGCAGCGGATGCTGGACTTCCTGCGGGGGAAGATCGAAAGCCTGGGGACGACGGCCTGCCCGCCGTATCACTTGGCGGTTGTCATTGGTGGTACGTCCGCGGAGTTCGCGCTGAAGACCGCCAAGCTGGCCTCCGCCCACTACCTGGACACCCTGCCCGATCACGGTGAAGGCCTGGGCAGCGGTTACCGTGACGTGGATTTCGAGGAAAAGGTCTTCAAGCTGACCACTCAGTTGGGGCTCGGCGCGCAGTTCGGCGGCAAGTATTTCTGCCACGACGTGCGAGTCATCCGATTGTCACGACATGGCGGCTCGCTTCCCGTGGCACTCGCGGTATCTTGCTCGGCCGACCGCCAGGTGCTGGGGGAGATCACCGCGGACGGTGTCTTCCTCGAGCAACTCGAACGAGACCCTGCCCGGTTCATCCCGAACACGGGCCTGGAAGAACTGACCGGCTCGGAGGACGTGGTGGCCATCGACCTGGACACCTCGATGGGCGAGATTCGGCAGCGACTGAGCCAGTGCGACGTCGGCGCGCGAGTATCCCTGAACGGGACATTGATCGTGGCCCGCGATATTGCCCACGCGGAAATGCGCGCGAAACTCGAACGGGGCGAAGATCTGCCGGACTACATGCTTCAGCACCCCGTCTATTACGCCGGACCTGCAAAGACTCCCAGCGGAATGGCCTCGGGGTCGTTCGGGCCGACCACTGGTGGCCGGATGGACGGATACGTCGAAGATTTCCAGTCGCGGGGTGGTTCATTGGTGATGCTGGCAAAAGGCAACCGGTCCGCTTCCGTGACCCAATCGTGTGAACGCCATGGTGGCTTCTATTTGGGTTCGGTGGGCGGACCGGCTGCCCGGTTGGCTCAGGACTGCATCACGTCAGTCGAGGTGCTCGACTATGAACACCTGGGAATGGAAGCAGTCTTCAAGATCACTGTGGAAGATTTCCCCGCTTTTGTCGTTGTCGATGACAAGGGCAACGATTTCTTCCAGGATGGAGGTGCGACCGTTGTCCCCCTGGGTCGCACTCGGCTGGTAGATCACCCCTGATGTATCGGGCCTAGTCAAAGTCCGATGCGTACTTTTGGCGCTCATCGAGCTCTTCGGTCAGTTCCTCGACGCGATCCAGCGTGGCAGGATCTGCGCCCTCCGGGTTGGTGAGGTATTCGCGTTCGAGCTGCCGACATACCCGGCCGTGAAGGGCCAGTACCGTCATCAAGTCAAGGTCTGCCAGCTCGCTGGGGAACTGATCTGCTGGAGCCAGGAAGGTGCTGGCGGGGTCGAGTCGGCGGGAGTCAGTGGGCGCACTTTGGGGAGTGCTCGAGGGGGTCGTGGGAATGATGATTTCGCTCATGATGCACCTTCCTTGTGGGGCGCTGCTACCAGGCTCGTGTAAGTGCTCGATGCGCCTATGTCGACAGTTGCGTGATGGCGGGGGAGGTGGGCGGGAACCACGAATTGAACGGGTGGCCCGTTGCCCAGGGATACCGCGTTATCGACGGCATCGCGCAGCAACTCCAATCCAGCCGCGTCAACATGGCGCGTGGGGGTTGCGTCTACGGTGACGTGAATGCCGGGCGTGAGTTTGCGAGCCCGGCGGATGAGGGGCAGAAGAGCCGGCTGGCTAAACCTGGTCAGGCATCCTGCGGTGATGAGCCGGATATTTTTTCGGTCCATGTCGATCTGGACGGTTACAGAAATTTTATGGTCCACTCGTGCAGCCTTCCTCCATGTTAGGGGGTGGCCGCGGCTTGACCTACAGCTAAGCCTAATGGACTACCAGTGAGTAGGGAACGTTTTCCCAGATAAGCGGTAATTTGGAGGCAAAGTGTTAACGTTCAAAATGAGTGCGACCGGGCCCGCCGCCCATTTTTGCCACCAGCTCGGCGGCGAGGTCACGCAGCTTGATATTGCGGTGGTTGGAGGCTGCGGTGAGGATATCCACGGCCTCACCTTGCGAACATCGGTTCTGCCCCATGACGATCCCCACGGCAAGGTTGATCACCGTGCGGGAATTGATGGCGGCCGTCAGGTCTTTTTCTACGTCCCGCTGACTTTCCAACCTCAAAGCGAGACGCAGCGCGCTGGAGACGGCGGTGACATCTTGTTCGATCAGCTCGATCGCGGAGCCATCGAAGGCGCGCGGACGGGTCGCATAGACATCCAGCCCCGCAGCTGCGCCACTCTCGAGCTCCATGGGGATACCCAGGATGGAGTAGATCCCCATGTCGGCAGCAGCCTTCTCTTACTCGGGCCAGCGAGTGTCGGTTCGAGTGTCGGGCACGTACACCACCTGCTTGTCCCGGGCAGCGGTCAGGCAGGGGCCATCCCCGTGGTGGAGCTGGAGCTCATCGAGGTCTTCCAGGAGCTCGTGCGAAGAAGCCATTGGAGTGGTGCGCTTGGGGCGCAACAGGGTCACTGAGCAATAGACCTCGTTCCGGTTATCGGAAATAGTCCGGGCCAGGTTGACCGTGAAGGTGTTGAGAAATTCGGAGATTTTTTCACTGTCGAGCAGCAGTTGTTGGATCTGCTCGTGGGAGAGGTCGTCGGCCTCGCGGTTGGTCATGGACTGCTCCTTTGCAGCTGTGCCGAACTCCCCGAACGGATCGATTCGGGGCCAGAAGTTTCAGCCCAGTCTAGTCTTCCACGACCTCTTTGCCCTCAGGATCTTCCCGTTCAGCGGGAGTCGGCCCGTCAACCGGTGAGGTTCGACGGCGCAGGATATCGGCCGAGTACGGAGCCCGAGGGGGAGCCTGCTCTACGAGGAGTTCATTAGCGGCTTGGGCGAGGAGGTCGCGTTGGAGGCGCGGCAGGACCAAGGAGTGGTGGAGGAAGGCGTCCATCTCGAACTCGCTGATGCTCCCACCAATGCTGAAGAAGTACAGCCACAAGCGACCTTGGTCTATATTGGCTGCGCGCATGGTCGCCAATAACTGTCGTGCCTGTTCGTAGCCGACAGAAGCGTCATCGGACTCATATGATTTCACGGTGATTCGCCCTGCTTCTCCCAATCAGTAAAGATTTCGGAGGCCACGTCGATGACGCGGCGATTGCTGGTTCTCGCCCGTTCCAGCAAACGGGTGCGCGCTACATCCCGGTTCAGATGCTCCTGAGCCATGAGGACACCCGCAGCCAAACCGATGGTGTCCCGTGTGGTCAAGGCGTCCGTCAATGCTTTACTCAGTCGCACCGGAGTGTCGATGCTCTGCGCTGTGCCCAGCAGTGTGGCAGCGGCATCGGCCAGCAAACCTAGAAGGTGCACCTCTGTCTCGCCAAAGGCATGGGACTCTGCCGCGTAGACCTTCAAGGCACCAACATGACGTCCTCGGTAAATCATGGGGGAGCTCAGGATCGATCCGATCCCCATGGAGGACACGGCCCCGATCCAATCCGGCCAGCGGGTTTCGGTGGCGGTGTCGTCTACACGTTGGGGATCGCCGGTAGCCCATGCGCTCAAGCAGGGGCCTTGTCCCAATTCGTATTGCAGAGCGTCGACCGCCTCCACGGTGGGATCGGTGGAAGCACTGGATAGTCGCTTGCCGTCTTCATCGAGGAGGGAGAAGCCGGCGCCGGCTGCGGAGGGAACGGTCTGATGAGCGGCCCAAGCGAGTTTGCTCGCCGCGGAGGTGGCGTCCTTCTCGTTCAGGATCATCCCGGACAGGTGCGCGAAGATCCTACTGAGTTCAACGGGTGTGGAATCAAATGACATGATGTGCGCCGTTCTTTGGGTGGCCGGTCAGAGTGGGATGGCATCTGCCCCAAAGTGATATGTGAGTTCCCGGCCGAAGTCAGAAATCAGCTTATGAACCACTGTACTCGGGAAGTGCGGTTTCACTCGGGAAGGTGACAGGTGATTCTTAGAGTTCGAGCACCCGCGCGTGGATGACCGAGCGATGGTGGAGTGCGGTACGGAGGGCACGGTGAACGCCGTCCTCCAGGTAAAGCGTGCCGTTCCAGGAGACGACATGCGGGAAAAGGTCACCGAAAAAAGTGGAATCGGCGTCCAGGAGTTTTGACAGATCCAGCATGGACTGCGTGGTCACCAGGTCGGCGAGTCTCACTTGCTTGGGTGGAATTTTCGACCAGTCAGAGGGTGTGACCAGGCCGTGTTCGGGGTAGGGGCGTGAATCGCCCACGGCCTTGAAGATCATTGGTTCAGCCTAATGTGTTGCGCTCCTGCGATGAGGTGCGGTTCCGATGGGGGGACTTCTTACGAAACCACACTCAAGGCCGGTCGCGCCAAAGGCAACTGAACGGGGCGGAAGTTCTGATCGAACTGGGCGCCCAGGCCACGCTGGATGAACAGAACGGTCGCATCGGTCCGTTCCTTCTGAGCTCGCTCGCTCTCGGCGCCATGACTGCGGTCCGCTGTGGACGCGAGTGAACCGTGCACGAGCTGGGTGAGCTGGGCGGGATCGGTACGGGGGAGGTAGCCCTCGGACATGGCGCGTTCCAGGATGCCCACCAGGACCCCTTGGAGCTTGCCCACGTGCGCGCCCAGCTTGGCAAAATCCTCGGGTGCGAGCACGGTCTTCATCGCCTCGCCGGGGGGCAAATGACGGCGGCTCATGTCCTCGAGCTGTGCCCGTACGTAGATGCCCAACTGATCGATGGGATTGTCGGTCTCGGTCAGATCCCGCTCCAGATCCGCGACGAACCGTTCGGTCTCGTCCAGCGCATAGGCGACCAGCAGCTCACCCATGTCCGCGAAGTAGTTGTAGACGGCGGTGCGCCCCACGCCCGCGGTCTTTGCCACCTGGGTCATGGTCAGATCGGTGAGCCCTTGGGTGTAGAGCAGTTCTCCAAACGCGGTGAGGATCGAACGCTGAGTGCGCTCTCGCTGGGCGGCGTTACTGGAGGCTGTAATGCGGGGCATGATGACACCTTATCTGATTCTGTCAGTAAAGCGGGGAAGCTCTGACCTAGGCGGGTGACGGTCTGTCATTACATTCAACGGCACGGGGTGCCAGATGTAATCCAGGCGCAGCAATCTCACTGAGACCTTTCAGGAAACGTCCCGCTTGTGCCCCGAATGCCGACGACGCCGCGCTCGCTGGCCCCCAGCGCGGGGAACCGGTGCGCGCGGCGTCGTCGATCGTGGGAGTCAGGACTCGGCGGCGAGCCCGCCCTGCCACAGGGATTCGAACGGGAGGTGAGAATCGAGTCGGTGGCGGATGCCGGCGGAAACGAACGCCTTGGCGGTGCGAGCGGCGTCGATCTCGGACGCGCCCTTGGCCAGCTCGGCGGCAACCGCGGCGGCCAACGAGCAGCCCGCACCCGAGACCGGGACCTCGCCCACCTTGGGTTCACTGAGTACCTCGAGCTCGGAGCCGTCGTAGAAGACATCTACGGCGTCCGGGCCGGACAAACGCACGCCGCCCTTGGCCAGCACGGTGGCTCCGGAGGAATCGTGGATGCGCTTGGCGGCTTCCTTGAGGTCCTCCACGTTGTCGATCTCGTTCATGCCCGACAGCGACAACGATTCGAAGTGGTTGGGCGTCACGAACGTGGCCAACGGCAGCACCTCAGCCTTGAGTGCCTGGTCCGTGTCCAGGGCTGCCCCGGGCTCCTGACCCTTGCAGATCAGGACGGGATCCAGCACCAAGTGGCGCGGCTTGAGCTCCGTCATGGCCTTGGCCACGGTGTGAATGGTGTCCGGGGAGCCGAGCATGCCGATCTTGACGGCATCCAGGTCATACGCGGCAGAAATAGTCTGCAGTTGATTGGCCAGCGTTTCCTGGTCCACGGGAGTGACGCGGTGGGCCCAATCATTCTCGGGATCGAACGCGACAATGCAGGTCAGCGCCAGGGAGCCGAAAACGCCCAGCGAAGTGAAGGTCTTGATATCCGCAAGCGCGCCGGCTCCACCGGTGACTTCGGAACCGGCGATCGTCATGGCAACGGGAGGCTGCGGGCGGGAAAGTTTAGTCATGGGCATATTGTGCTCCTGTCATCCCCGTGCTCGCGAATTCAATGCAACAGGCGTAACCATTACACTGATCCACGACGCCGGGTGGCAGACGACGTCAGCACCAGTCCCCTTGATTTCGTGGAGAGTTTGTCGTGCCCAATTCCGCCACCCCGGTCAGCCGTGACGTTTCCGCAACCGCGGTCGCGGCCGACGCCGCCGGCCCCGCTTTTGCTCGCCGGCCCCGCACCTACTTCGACCTGATTCTGGCCGCCTACTGCGTAATCCTGGTGCTCTCCAACATCGGCGCGACCAAGGGCGTGGAGTTCGGTCCCATCATCACGGACGGCGGGTTCTTCCTGTTCCCCTTGGCCTACGTGCTGGGTGACGTGGTTTCCGAGGTCTATGGCTTCAGAGCTGCGCGGAAGGCCATCATCACGTCCTTCGTGTTCGGGGCGTTCTCCTCCGCGGTGTTCTGGATCGTGATCATCCTGCCGCCGGCCGAGTTCTACGAGAACCAGTCCGCCTTCGAGGCCGTGCTGGGCCCCGTTCCGTTGATTGTGGTCGGCTCATTGCTCGGTTACCTGGTGGGTCAGTTGCTCAACGCCTTTGTCATGGTCAGGATCAAGGCCAAGACCAAGGAGAAGCACCTGTGGGCCCGCCTGATCGGTTCCACCATGGTGGGGGAGCTGGTGGATACCATCATCTTCTGCTCGATCGCCGCGCCGATCATCGGCATCGACTCGTGGTCAGGGTTCTTCAACTACGTGATCGTGGGCTACGTGTACAAGTGCCTGGTGGAGGTGCTCATCATGCCCGTGACCTACGCGGTGATCGGATGGATCAAGCGCCGTGAGCCGAGCTATGGGCCGGTGCAGAACGGCGTCGAAACCCGAAACTAGCTCGCGGCCCTCCGCCGTTTCCCGATGCCTTACCGGGGAGCGGCCGGGCCAGAGACCGGGTCGTGAAACCCAGGGTTACCGCCAGTCAGTAGCCCAGGTAGGCGAGCTGCGCTGCGATCGAATGCTCGGCCGCCCGACGTACGCCGTCCGGGACATCCGCGTAAACGGCGTCCGTGATGGCGCCGAGGCTGGTGTTGCTACCCAAGTCATTGAGCACCGAGCGGACCTGATCCAGCCGCTCCAAGCGGTGCTCCGTGAGCTCCTCACAAATTTCCTGAATGTCGTGCAGGGGCCCGGCGTGGGCGGGTAGCACCATGGCACCCGAATGCTGCGCCAAGAGATTGAGCGAGCGGAGGTAATCGCCCAGAGAGCCGTCCGGGTGATCGATCATCGTGGAGCCGCGACCCAGGATCGTGTCACCGGTGATCACAGTTTCCGGCTCATCGTGCGGAATCCTGAAACACACGGAGTCCGAGGTGTGGCCCGGGGTCGCGATGACCTGGATGCGCATGCCCGCGGCCACAATGGTGTCCCCATCGCTGAGGGGCTCTCCGTCGCGGCAGTGCTCGGAAAGTACAGCGCGCACCGGAGCGCCGGTCAGCTTGTGCAACCGGTCGATACCGTCCGTGTGATCCCCGTGCCGGTGGGTGATCAGAATCAGCACCACGTTGCCCACATTCGCAATGGCCCGTAGATGTCCCAGGTCCTCGGGGCCCGGGTCCACGACTACGATGTCGCTGCCGGGCCACGAACCACGGCCCTGGGCCGAGGGGTGAGCGCCGTACGTGGGATGCTCCGGGTCTGAGCCGGGCGCGGACAGAATCCAGGTGTTGGTGCCGTCCAACGTCATAGGGCCCGGGTTGGGTGCCAGGATCACACCCGCGCACGCGCTGACCCGGCGCAACTCGCCGGGCTGGACGTGTGGTTGGTCCGGAACCATTTAAATTCGGTTCTCCTGCACGGCCGCGGCAATCGTGTCGAAAGCGGTGAGGGTGGTCAACAACATCCACGCATCCTGGGGGACCGGCCAGCTGGAAAGCTTGGTGGCCACCACGCGTGCAGGGCGGTTGATGTAGATCATCTGACCGTGGATACCCAGAGCCAGAATCACGTCCGAACCTTCCCGCGGAATCCAGAACTGATTGCGGTACATGCCTCCGGGCATGCGGGTGTCCGTGGGGGAGTCGGCGAAGACCTGGCGAGAATCCGGGGCACCGGCCATGGTGTCGTAGATCCATTCCGCGGGGGTGACCCGAGCGCCGGTCATGGAAACTCCGTCACCCAGGACCACACGGCCCACGCGGGCGATATCGCGCAGCGAGGCGGAAATACCACCGTCGAACATGCCGGTTCCGGTGCTGTCCACGCCAATGTTGGCGTCCTCTTCAGCGCCGATACGGCTCCACAGCATGCGGGACATCAACTGCTGCATGCGGGCACCGCCGGCTGCTTCGCAGACCCAACCAAGGACGTCGGTTTCTGCGGAACGGTACTCGAACACACCGCCGTGCTCGCGGACCTTCTTCAAGCCAAGCAGGAACTCGTACATGCTGCGTGGGCCCGGGTGTGTCCAGGGCTTCCAACCGATGGCTTCCTCGAGCTGGCGAACCTCGGCATCAGGATCCGTGTATTCCTCGGAGAAGCGCACGCCGGTACGCATGTCCAAGAGATTGCGCACCGTGGCACCGGCATATCCCGAATATGCCAACTGAGGCACATAAGCGGTCACGGGCGCATCCAAGTGCAGAAGACCCGAGCCCCACAGGGAGCCTGCCACCAGGGACACCAGGGACTTGCTCACGGACATCAGCAAATGCTTGGTGTTCGGAGCCATGCCGCTGGGGTATTGCTCGGCGAGGATCTTGCCGTCGTGCTCGACCAGCCAACCGTCCGTGTAGGTCCAGTCCATGACTTCGCCCACGGTGAGGAACCGGCCGTCGACCGTGACAAGGGGAAGGTTCTCCACGGGTGCGGGAGCACTCTCGAACGGGGCTGCCGGTGCCGCGGCGCGCGAAATGGCTGCGGTGGGCAGGATGTCCGCAATGTGCTGGAAGGACCACGCGAGTTGCTCGGGGGTCTGCCAGTTGTTGAGAGTGACTCCCATACCCGGGGAGCCGCTGGTCTCGCTGAGCAACCTAGGCCTTCAAACCTGCGGATCCTTTGGCCCCTGCTGGACGTACCAGGGGAGTCACGGTGTACATGTCACGGAAGGATTCGATCAAGTGCTTGGCTCGAATGCTCAGCGCGGTGCCATTGCCGGTGTCACGCTGCAACCGCCCGATCGAGACAATGATGCCCAAATCTGCGCCCTTCCAACGGAACTCGCCGGGACCGTAGATCCGCATGAAAAAGACTTCCGACGAGTTCTGAAGCTGGTGCCAGTCTAGCGCCGGGCGGCGGTAAACGAGGCCCCCGTCAGCATCCACGAAGTACTGGCCCGTGCGGGGTGCCTTGTCGATGCGTGCCACACCCGGAGAGATTTCCTTGACCACGGCCTGGCTCCACACATCAACGGCGGCCAGTTCAGCCCAGCGTTCGTTGATCTCGTCCACGTCAAGCTGCAGTTCTACGTCCATGTACTGCAGCAGGTGGAACAGGAACAGCGGAACGTCAGCGTAGGCGCCGGCGGTGACCTGGGTGATGGAGGTGGCCCCGGAAATCCGTGGATTCAGCTCGCCCAGGTACACGTCCTTGGTGTCCAGATCGATGAGCACGTCCACCTCGAAGAAGCCCATGTAGCCTTCCTCGCCCAGGCGGTCGCCCAACCGGCGGACCATGTCCGAGGCAATAGCTCGAGTCTCGTCGTCGAGCACGTCCGGGAACGTCTCGTTGCCGCACCAACCACCGCGGTAGGGGGTCAGCTCGGGGTACCCGGTCAGCTCCGTCATAAACGGGCCCACAATGGTCCCGGCATCGGTGCGAACCGCTTCCACCGCAACGGGGAAGTTGTTGATGCGCTTCATGACCTTGACCTCTTGGCCAACGATCTCGTCCTTGTGCTGGTCCCAGTCTTCTTCGGAATCGATGAAGAACGTGGTCTTGCCGGAATCGCCGTAGGCGGTCTGCACGACCAGATCCGTGCCGAGCTTGTTCTCGGTGGTTTCTTTCTTGAGCTCTTCCCACGAGTCCACCGTGGTGAGGATATTCGGAACCGAAGGCACACCCACCTCATTGCCGAGGCGCGTGGTGATCAACTTGGAGTCCAGCATTTCGCGCAATTCTGCCTTGGGCAGGATCAAGTCGTAGCCGAGCTCCTCGCAGATTTCCTCGGTTTCTTCGTTGAAGAACACCAAGGCGATCTTGGGGCGGGTGCCGCGCGGCGTGCGGGAATCGATGAGGGCTCGCACCTCATGATGGCGCAGAAGCCAGTTGTTGATGTCTTCGCCGGATTCGAATTCACGCGCGGGCTTGTTCTTGGGGGTGAAGATGCGCGGGTGCGCGCCGTCCCAGCCGTCGTAAAAGGAGATGTAGGAGAGGTTGCGCACCCAACGATCCAGTCCCAGAAGGTTGAACGGGGTGGCTCCCACGAAGAACACGGGTGTGTCGTTGACGCGGAAGAAGTGGCGCACCTCAGAGATGTTGCGCAGCACTCGACGTGTGGGTCCGGCCATGCTGGCCGGGACGTACTTGGCATCAACGCCCACGCCGTAGCCTCCGGCCGTGACCTCGTGGGATTCGTCCACGGATGCAGGCCGGCCGGGTACTACACCCTTGGCCGGCTGTTCGGCCTGCTCGCCCTCGCGGTGATCCACCAGAGAGAGTCCACCGGTGGGTGGTGCTTTGAATGCGCCGTCCACAGGCTCATTGGCAGGAGTGCCAGCGAGCGTTTCCCCTACACCCGATTCAGCCGCGTCCTGCGCTGGTGAGGGCGTGGAAGCCGAGCCCCCGCCGTCTTGGTCCTTGTTCTCGGTCATTCTGACCACCCCTTTGGATCGTTGTATTTCCCGTTTATACAGGTCCGTGATTGTGGCGCACAACACACGGAGGCGTGTCCCGTGAATTGCGAAGGAA
The DNA here is from genome assembly GCF_040980905.1 of Kocuria sp. CPCC 205235. Taxonomy (NCBI): domain Bacteria; kingdom Bacillati; phylum Actinomycetota; class Actinomycetes; order Micrococcales; family Micrococcaceae; genus Kocuria; species Kocuria sp. CPCC 205235. Next base: position 132,340 of record NZ_JAVKPR010000001.1, on the reverse strand, counting down.
GATTTCACAATTCGGGACCGCCTGAGCGTGATGAGCAGTAAGGTGATCATTGCAATTGATAGTAATTTCTGAGAGTTTCATCTCGGTATTCGAAATAATTCCCGTGATTGATGGCGTCCCGCGCTCCGGACACCACGTCCAGGATGAACCGCTCGTTGTGGATGGAAGCCAGGGTCGCGGCGTTGCGTTCCTTGGCCTTGAACAAATGGCGCAGGTATGCCCGAGTGTAGTGGGCGCACGTGTAGCACGGGCAGGTTTCGGAGATGGGTGTGAAGTCCCGGGCGAAACGGGCGTTGGTCAGGTTAAATCGTCCGGTGGGTGAGTAAACGGCCGAGGAGCGGGCCACGCGAGTAGGTGAAACACAGTCGAATGTGTCCACGCCGTTGTCAATGGCGGTGAAAATATCATCGGGTTCGGAAATTCCCAAAAGATGTTTCGGAGTATTTTCCGGCAACTCTTCCGTGCACCAACGAACAATTGTGCCCAACTGCTGTTTTTCCAATGCACCCCCAATTCCGAAGCCATCGAATCCCATGGTCGCAAGATCCCGGCATGCCTTGCGGCGCAGATCCTCGTACTGAGCGCCCTGGATGACTCCGAACAGCGCCTGGTACGGCTTGTGAGAGCGTTCTTCCGTCAGGCGCTCATGCTCGGCGATGCAGCGTAGGGCCCACAGCCGCGTCCGTTCCAAGGCTTCCTCCTGGTAGCCCCGGGAATTATGAAGCGTGGTGAGCTCATCAAAGGCGAACATGATGTCCGCGCCCAGGTTGTGCTGGATCTGCATGGAAATTTCCGGCGTGAAGCGGTGAAGGTCGCCGTTGATGTAAGAACGGAACCACACGCCGTCGTCATCAACGTTGGCCATGCGTTCCTGGCCCTTGGCGACGTCGTCGTCACCGAGCGGTTCTTTGACCGTGGACATGTCGATGACCTTGCCCAAGCCTGAACCTTGGGACATGACCTGGAAGCCACCCGAATCGGTGAAGGTGGGGCCGGGCCAGTTCATGAACTTACCGAGCCCGCCGGCGGCATCGAGAATGTCGTCGCCGGGCTGCAAGAACAGGTGATAGGCGTTCGCGAGCATGGCCTGAGCGCCCTCGTCCGCCATGGACTCCGGCAGTACGGCCTTGACCGCGGCTTGGGTGGCCACGGGGATGAACGCCGGTGTCTGGATGTCGCCGTGCGGAGTGTGGATAGTGCCGGTGCGGCCCTGGAACTGGCCCCCGTTACCTTCGATCTGTTCTGGCGAGGGGGATGAGCTGTCCCGCAGGCGGGTCTCGATCTCGAAGCTGAATGGAGCGCTGGATGTTTCGGTACTGGGCGTAGGCACCACACCATTGTGCCGGTTCCGGCGAGCTGCGAGAGAATGGGCCCGGTTCAACGTTCCAGACAGAAAGGTAGGCCGCACCCAGGTGAGCACGGTTGCCCAGTTTTTCGCCCTTCCGCCATCCCAGAGGGATCACATCCCGGCGGCGCGCATCGCGCTGTCCGTGGCCATACCCTTGTTGGTTTTGTTGGCCTTGGACCGGACGGACCTGGCGATCTACGCGGCGTTCGGCGCGTTCACCTCCATTTATGCGCGCAACGAACCAATCAGGGATCGCTTCAAGCACCAATCGCAGGCCGGTCTCATCCTGGTGGTGTGCGTGCTGTTGGGTGCGTTGCTGTCCAACCTGGGTGTCGCACAGGTTGTGACGCTGGGGATCACCGCAGTGGTCGCCGGCCTGGGCGCCCTGTTAGCGGCGTACTTGAATCTCAAACCGGCCGGATCATTGTTCTTCATCTTTGCCGTGGGTGCCGTGGGCTCTCTTCCGGATGCCGCACCAGTGTGGCTCGCTGCGCTGATTGCTGCGTTGTCCGCGGGGCTCTCCGTGGTGCTCGGGTTGGGCGCCAAGTGGGTAGGGGAAGGAATTCAGGGGCCCATCGCCCCGGTTCCCGCTCACCACGGACTGACCACCACTCAGCTGTGGTCCCACGCCGGTCGGTTTTTCCTGGCCACTTCCGTTGCCGGTGCCTTGGGCGTGATGAGCGGGATGTCCCACAGCTACTGGGCCATGGTTGCCGCCGCGGCCCCGATTGCCGCCCCGGATCTGAGCGCACGGCTGCAGCGCGGGGTGCACCGCATGGTCGGCACGCTGGGTGGTGTGGGTGTCACCGCGTTCCTGCTGTCGATGCAGTTGGAAACCTGGCACATCGTGGTGTTCGTGATCATCCTGCAGTTCCTGGCGGAGCTGTTCGTGGGGCGTAATTATTCGATTGCGCTGTTGTTCATCACCCCGCTGGCTCTGCTCATGACGCAGTTGGTGCACCCGGTGGAAACGGTGTCTCTGCTGCAGGCACGCGCGGTGGAAACCGTGATCGGTGCGGTATGCGGTTTGGCGGTCGTGTACTTCTTCCGGTCCCGTTCGGAGCGCGAAGCAGATACCCGAGCGGTCCCCCTGATTCGCCAGGCCACCAATGGTGAGGAACCGAGGGACTAGCCGCTCGTTCCAAAACATTCGAATGGAAAGCTCCTTTAATGACCCGGCACACCCTGAACACTGAACTGAACTGAACTGAACAACAGCGACAGCCTCACGGCCGACCGCGGCAGATGGTCGGTGTCCGGGACGAACCGGGCGATCATCGCAATTCTGGTGCTTGCCGCGATGATCCCTGCGGTGCAGGGGAACTGGCTGAATGCGCTCATCACGCTGCTCGTGGCAGCAGCTTGGTGGCTGACCTCTCGGATGGCCCGCTGGCGTGATTCATCGGATCGAGAGCGCGTGCAGACCTTCGAGCCCGCGGACGAGCGGGAGCGTGCGATGGAGCGCCAGGCGCTGTCGCAGACCGGGCGGATCGCTCCGTTGTCTCTCCTGGCTCAGTCCGTGGCCTTCTTCTACCTGGTGCCGCAGTACTGGTTCTACTCCGCGGGCACGCTGGTGGTCTTCGGGATCATTTGGTTCACCGCCGCTGCCCAGGCGGCGCGCAGCGCATAGGAAGCGCGGTGCTCCCCGGTGACATTTCTGGCACAAGTTCGCAGAAAACGCCGGGTTTCAGGCGCGTTCCTCTGTCCTAAATGTTCAGCTGCGATCCTCGACCTCAGATGTCCGAGGGCGAGTGCTTTCGGACGAGAAAGCGCGCGAAACGCAACCGAGCGGCGTCGTCGGTGAGGCTCAGCGACCCCAACCTGCGTGCGCGATGGCCTGGCGGATCAGATCCCCGCGGCCACCCTCGAACTCACCCTGGACCTCCTCGGACAGCGCTTCCTCAGGGGTCATCCACGACAACTGCAGTGCGTCCTGGCGAGGCTCGCATTCACCGCGCACGGGAATGATGTAACTCAATGCCACCGCGTGCTGACGGTCATCGGTTAGGCCCGTCTCGGACGGGGACGGGAAGAACTCGGAGACCGCGAACGGGACCGTGGAGGATGGCATCTGCGGGAACGCGAGCGAACCGAGATCCTTCTCGAGGTGCCGTAGCAGTGCCGCGCGTACCGTCTCGCGGTACATCACGCGTCCGGAGACGAACGTGCGCACCATGTGGCCCTCCGAGGTCCCCTGCAGGAGCAGGCCGATCTCGGAAATGCAGCCGAGAGGGTCCAAGCGCACGGGAATGGCCTGGATGTACACGATGGGCAGCAGCGATCGGGCGTGATCGAGATCCTCTTCGCTGAGCCAGCCTGGATTGGGGTCCGGAGTACGTACAGAACTCATACAGTGTTTCTACCGCAGCACACCCTTTTGGGCTATGCCGCGAGTCGGATTCACGGGGTGGTTCAGCGCACAGCCGAACCTCACGCGAGCAGGGCGGCGGCTTCCAGAACGGTCCATGCCTGTACTTGCGTGCCGAGTTCCACGGGGGCACCCACGCGCTGGGCCTCGTTGGCGTGGCGCGCCGGAACGGGAGAGAAGACGGCCACGGTCTCCCCCTCCTCCCGCCGGGAGCCGGGCTTGGAGAAATCCTCGTCGGGGTCGAATTCACGCCGACCCTCCCACAGCGCCCCGGCAGTCTCTTCAACCAGTTCACGAGCCAGGTCCCGTGCATCCGGGGCCAGCAGGGGCGACGACGCCGCTTCGCCCAGATAGCGCGCCAGGATCCCCATGAACAGGCCGCCATCCCCGCCGCCGTGAGCGCGCAGGACGGGCTTGTCATGTGGGCCTTCTTCGGTGAACTGCTGCGCCGCACCGTGGACGATGGCGGCGGCGCGGTCCAGCCACGACTGACGTTCAGCTGTGTCTTCGGTGATCTCTGCCAGTTCCAGCACGGCGCCGAGCACCGGTCCGGAGTTGTAGCTGTACAGCGCGCGATCCACGGAAGTGGTTTCCGTGCCGGAACCGGCGGCGACCAAGCGGATGCCGTCCAGGAAAGCCCCGCGGCCGTCATCCCACAGGGTGTCGAACAACCAGGTCAGTTGGTCGCGGGCTTCCGCCACGTGGTGGGTGCGCAGCAGCGCGAGTGCGGTAGGAGCCGTGGCGGCGGTGTTCTTGTAGTCGCGGGTGGTGTTCCACCACGTACCGCCGCCCAGGTTGTCGTCGCAACCCGATTGGAGGCGGGTCATGAGCGAACTGCCCGCGCTGAGTACATCTTTGCTGCACGCGCCAGTGGCTTGGAGGTCCTCTTCGCGCAAACGCCCCAGGGCGAGGGCGAGCCAGGCCATGTCGTCGAAGAACAGGTTGTTGGTGACCCTGCCACCGCTTCGGATGGCCATGCCGCGCAGCAGTCGGTGGGCGCGGGAACGGAGGCGGGCGGCGTCGTCATCACTGCCGGCTCGGCGCTCGCGGGCGGCGGCGTCGACCAACGCGTCGAGTAGGTGGGCCTGCCACCAGTAGTGCCACGGGCCCATGCGCGGGTGCGGGAAGGCCACGGCGCCCAGGTAGGTACCCGGCATGCCGAAGGCGCGGGAGCCGAACAGATGATCCACGGAGTGCGCTGCTTTGGCGGCGCGGTACGCAGGGGAATCGGACATGGAAGTGCTCCTGAGCCGGAAAACGGGACGGTGCGAGCCTATCGGCCTAGCCGAGCTGCGCTTGCAACTCCGGTTCGGCGATCTGCGAGACGAGCCACGGGCTGAACGCGAACGGGGCGCGCTGCACGGCGCCGGCCAGGTCCTGGGGTGAGGCCCACGCGTATTCGGCGACCTCGGACTCCACAGGCTCGGGTTCGAAATCGGTGATCGCCACGAACACCGGGCAGAACTCGTTCTCCACAATCCCGGACGCGTCCGTGGCGCGGTAGCTGAACTCCGGAATCACGGGGGCGATGTCGCGGATCTCCAAACCGAGTTCCTGCTGCGCGCGGCGCGCGATGGCCGCCTCAAAGGGCTCGTCCGGGCCCGGGTGACCGCAGAAGCTGTTGGTCCACACGCCCGGCCAGGTTTTCTTGCTCAGAGCCCGGCGGGTCACCAGGACCTCGCCCTTGGTGTTGAGCACGTGGCACGAGAACGCGAGGTGCAGTGGAGTGTCCTCCGTGTGGACCTCCGACTTGAGCGCGGTGCCGGTGGGCTGGTGCTGGTCATCCAGGAGCACCACGTGCTCCGCGGTGGTCTGCTGGGTCACGATGGGCCGCCTCAAAAGTGGTGTGTTAGGTTCCAGGCAATGGTAGCTGGCAGGTCTCACACGATATGAGGAAACGACGCACGGCACCGCCCCTGCCCATGGACCGCGGGGTGGGTCCCACACGGGTTCGGATGCCGGGGCCGGGCGCACCGGATCCGGTGCTTGTGTCCCTTGGTTCGCTGCCCGCGACCGCTGTTTCGTACGTGACGCAACGCTTCCCAGACAGTGCCGAGTGGTTCGCGGACGAGGTCACGGCAGGTCACGTTCGTTCCGACGACGGCGCGGTGGTCACACCGTCTTCGCCCTACGTTCCTGGCGCTTCGGTGTGGTTCCATCGCCCCATTCCCGACGACGACGCCGCTCCCGTCACCTTGGACGTGCTCTACGAGGACGAGTGGATCATCGCCGTGGACAAGCCGCACGGGCTGTGCAGTACCCCCAAGGGAGAAAACGTGCGTCGTAGCGCGGTGGTGGCCGGGCGAGTGCAGTTCGCCAACGATGAGATTTCCGCACTGCACAGGCTGGACCGTTCCACCGGCGGTGTCCTGTTGCTGTGCAAGCGGCGCGAGGACCGCGGGGCGTTCCACAAGATGTTCGAGGAGCGCTCGGTGTCCAAGACGTATTGGGCAGTGGCTTCGCTCAACGATCGCGTTGGTGCCGAGCCGGTGCGCGTGGAATCTCGGATCAACAAGACGCAGGGGGAGTTGCAGGCCCGCGAGGATCCGGGAGAGGTCAACGCGATCACGGATATCCGGTTGCTGACTTCCTTCTCGGATACGGCTGGTGAGTGGGGGCTCTACGAAGTGCGGCCACTGACCGGGCGTACCCACCAGATCCGTGTGCACATGACGTCATTAGGGCTGCCCTTGCGAGGGGACAAGCTGTACCCGGTGCCACGGGAGGATTTCGACGTGGAGGACCCGGACAACCCCATGCAGTTGATCGCGCGATCCATGACATTCGTGCACCCGATGACGGGGGAGCCGGTGACCATCAATTCACGGCTGACGCCGAGTAGCCATGCGGCGGTGGTTGGGTAGTTGATCTCGCGGCTGCATGGCATCGTCCGTACAAAGTAGAAGGGGGTTCTTCGCGGATGTTATCGATTCTGCTGGCTCTTACTTCTGCGGTTGCCTATGGCGCCAGTGATTTCGTCGGAGGGCTTGCCTCCCGATACTCGCGGGCAATGTCCGTGGTGCTTATTGCGTATCCAGTTTCGTTCATCATCTTTGCTGCGGCGGCACCGTTCGTAGGGCAGCCAATCGAACTGACTTCTCTCCTGTGGGGTGCGGCGTCCGGGGTCGTGATGGCCCTCGCGACCGTGTGGTTCTACTCGGCCATGGCACAGGGGCCGATGAACGTGATTTCGCCCCTGACGGCCGTCATCGTGACGGTGTTGCCCGTGGTGGTGGGACTATTCCTGGGCGAGCAGTTGAGCACGGGGTCCTTGATAGGCGTGGGGTTGGCGGTCGTTGCCGTCCTGCTGGTGAGTCGTGAGCCGCAGCTGCCCTACCCCGCCACACGGCCATTCACGGCGCGAATTGCGTGGCTCACAATCGGAACTGGCGTCGGCATGGCTTTGAGTTTCATCTTCACCAACCAGATCCCCGAAGGAACGGGACTGTGGCCACTCGTCGCGGCCAGGGGAGCTGCCTCGATGGCGATTATCTTGGCAGCTGTGGGATCTAAGCAGCTGGCCCTTCCGCATCGAAAAGCTCTCCTGCTCGCGCTCATGGTTGGTGGGTTTGATGTCATCGCCAACGGAGCAATGCTTTTCGCCTTCCAGGCTGGGTTACTTTCTATCGGCAGTGCACTGATCTCGCTCTATCCCGCCATCACGATCGCCCTTGCAATGCTGGTGCTGCGCGAGAAAACAAGCTTTCCGCAGGTTGTCGGATTGGTCTTGTCTGCCAGTGCGATTCTGACGATCTCGTTGACGCAATAAGCCGGGAGTGCCGGAGCTCGCCGGACAAAGGGCTCTCTTCTCGCGCGCCCGTCGAAATCTTGACGAGATTGTGAGGTTTTCGTGACACGAGCGTTAAGCCAGCGCGGGACTCTGAACGTAGCTTGACCGCCGATGAAACGGGGTCATGGATCTGGCCTACGGGCCCAATTTCGCCGGCGAGCGGCCGGTCATGTTCAGGGGGAAACATGGGTACAACATCACGGGCGGAGATCAGTAGCACGGTAGACGTGGAAAAGTCATTGAAGAGCCGATCCAGAAGGCTGGTCGGAATCGATGCCGCACGAGGGATAGCGTTGGTCGGATTGATGGCTATTCACATCCTGCCCGCCTGGAACGAGAACACGGGAGAGCCAACCCTGAGCTGGAGACTTTTCTCCGGCGATTCCGCCGCGCTGTTTGCTCTGCTAGCAGGCGTCGGTCTGGCGTTGACCTCGGGAGGGACGCACCCGCACGAGGGTAAGAAAATGATCGCCGATCGGATTGGTGTAGCTGTCCGAGCTGTGTTGATTACTGCTCTGGGTCTCTGGATCGGGACCTTGATGCCGGAAGACCCTCCCGCGTACAACATCCTCATTTACTACGGGGTGTTCTTCCTATTGGCCATACCCTTCTTGCATCTCCAAGCGAGAACACTCTTCGTATTTGGGGCGATCTTCGGGATCGGGGCACCTCTGCTCATGCAGAGCTTGCTCAACGACCTGCCAGCATGGAGTTCCTATAACCCAACACTGAGTACCGTTATGGCTGAACCCGCGGCCACGGCATCCCAGCTGTTGCTGACCGGGTCTTATCCTGCCCTGACCTACATGGCGTATTTGCTGGTCGGATTGGGTATCGGTCGTCTGAACCTGCGTAAGACGGAGAACCAGATCTGGCTCTTGGTCGTTGGCATTGGCGCGGCGATCTTTGCCCAGGCCACCTCCTATGTGCTGTTGTACGCGTTGGGTGGTTACCAGCGTTTGCTGGATGCCTCGCACATGGGTGAGGAAGAACTCGCTGAGGTTCTGATTTGGGGGCCAGATTCATTACCGACCTCAACGGTATGGTGGCTCTCCATTGCCACTCCACACAGCAATACCCCTCTGGCGATCGCGGCAAGTCTGGGTGTCAGCATGGCGGTACTCGGTGCCTTGTTGTTGATTGCCCGTAAGGCTGAAGCCTGGCTTCTGCCCCTCACAGCCATGGGGGTAATGACCCTTACCCTTTACACGGCCCACTTAGTGGCTCTGACGTTCGAGGCTCACTACGATCAGCCTTACTTGTGGTATGTCATCCATTTGGCAGTCGCTGCGGCATTCGCCGTGGTTTGGTATCTGAGTTTGGGACAAGGACCACTGGAACGAGTCATCGGACTAGCGGTCAAGGGCGCGCGGCGGATTGTGGTCGGAGGCAACCCCCGTGAGCAGGCCTAATCACGCGCACAATGCGTTAACTGTTTAGCCCTCGAACCAAGCGGCGTGGGAGATGAACCTGGAAGTTGGCGCCGCGACCGGGGCCCTCGCTCGCGGCCTCCACGGTTCCACCGTGGGCTTCTGCAATTGTTTTGCTGATCGCCAGGCCCAACCCGGAGCCACTTCGGTGGGCTTCTCTTCCAACGGGTGCGCGGTAGAAACGCTCAAAAATATGCGGAAGATCTTTCGTGCTGATGCCTTCCCCGGTGTCGGTGACGGAAAACGTGACGGTATCGGGGGTGCACGTAGTGCGGAGAATAACTTCTCCACCAGGAGAGGAATGCCGCACGGCATTTTCGAGCAAGTTTCCGAGGACTTGTTCCATACGAACGGAATCCATGGGAAAGTCGTCGAGTTCGAGTTCGCTGTCCTCCAGAGTTACCAGCACATTTTTCTTTGCGGCTACGGGTTCTACGGCGGCAGCAGCCAGAGCCGCCAGATGCTGAGGGTTTTGGGACGTGAATTGTAGTTGTGTCATTCCTTCTTCAGCTTCAGTGAGCAGACGGATGTCACGGGCCAATCTCTCCAAGCGGGTGATTTGGGCGTAGAGGATGCCCAGGGTGCGCTCGTCGAGTTCGACCACTCCGTCCTCAATTCCCTCTAGGTGCCCCTTGAAGCTGGCCAGTGGTGTTCGCATCTCGTGTGCAAGATCTGTGAGCATTTGTCGGCGGGTGGTGTCCACAGCCGCGAGTTTGGTCGCCATTTCATTGAATGATGAAGCTAAGGATTCGAATTCGGGGCCCAGCTTTGCTGACGTGACACGAACGTCGTAGTTTCCGGAAGCTACCTCCTGCGCGGCGTTACTGAAGGACCCGAGAGACCGACGAATGGCTCGGTAGAGGTAGTACGTGAGCATTCCGGCAATGTAGAGAGCCGGTAGTCCACCTATGGCTAGGGCAGTGAGGCTCACGGACCGGAATGCATCTTCCAGGTGTACTAATCCAGTGGCTTCGTCCGCGTGGCCCGATTCAAGCAGCTCGTGGTAGAACATGGTCGGGCCAATGAGCACTGCGACCACGACCACGATGGCCAATCCAACCAGTAGCACCGTGATCTGGGCCAGCATCAGACGAACCGTTAAAGATCCCCAAGAGCGGGATGTGGCAGTCGCGCTCGCCTCCATCAGCCGTCACCCATGCGATATCCGACTCCGCGCACGGTGCGAATGAACCGAGGGCTTGAAGCATCGTCACCGAGCTTCTTGCGGATTCTGCCGATGTGAACATCCACCAGGTGTGGATCACCTGTCCAGGCTGTGGCCCAGACACTCTCAACCATTTGCCGGCGGGAAATCACCTGATGTGGATGAGTGGCCAGAAGTGCAAGCAACTCGAATTCAGTCCGAGTGAGAAGGACTATTTCTTCGCGTAATAGGACGTCTCGAGTGGCTAGATCGACCTTCAAATCTCCAACGGTTAGTGATTTATCGCTCGATGGAGGGTTGGTAGGACCAGGCGCGGGTTGAGTCTGTGCTCGACGAAGCATGGCTTGGACGCGAGCGACAACTTCGCGAGGGCTGAATGGCTTCGTGACGTAGTCATCGGCACCGACCGAGAGCCCCACGATCTTGTCGACCTCATCATCTCGGGCGGTCAGCATGAGGACGTGACAGTTTGAGAATGAGCGCACCTGTCGGCATACTTCGATGCCATCTATGCCGGGAAGCCCAAGGTCAAGAACCATCACATCCGGTTTGAAGTCATTGACCGCATCAACGGCGGCGTTGCCATCATGACGAACAGTGATGTCCAGATCGGCTCTGAGCAGATAGCGTTCGAGCAGCTGCGCGAGGTCGACATCATCGTCGACCACCAGAACTCGGCCCTTTGAAAGTGGGGACATATGAGTTCCTTTCTGAATTGCTCACCGACTGCCGGGTGATAAAGCCCCAACTAATCGTGGGAAGGTTCACCCGTGAGTTGGTGATCCGTGTGGTTCACGATTTCCCTGACCAGTCGAACCATGTGGCCGTCGGGTACGGAGTAGATCACGTGTCGTCCGTCTTTCTTGGCGTCCACCAGCCCCGAGAAACGCAACTTGGCCAGATGCTGGGAGACTGCGGTTCTGGATGCCCCCGTTGTATCCACTAGCTCCGTCACCGTGTGGGGGCCTTGGGAAAGGTGCCACAACAGATGCAGACGCGTGGGCTCCGCAAGCATGCGCAACGTGGCCGCGGCACTGTCGAGTAATTGTGGCCCCGGAGTCACGGAGTGAATCAGAGAGGGTGTCTTCCGTGTGGACGAAGGATTCTCAGCGGCGGTGTTCACGAGTCCCATCATCCCTTACAGCGGAAATCTCTGCCTGATGAACGGGGCGGGGCCACGTGATGAAAGCTACCGTGGCACCCAGGGTCGCGATGAGCGTCAAAGTAACGGCCGCCCACCCGAGGCCAACTTGGGCTCCGATCCAGCCCGCAGCGGGGTAAGTAATGATGAAGCAGGCGTGGGACAACGAGAACTGGGCGGTGAACACATAAGGCCGAGTGTGTTCGTCGGATGCGTCGCGAAGCACTCTCGCGGAAGGGGTGAGGATCGTGGAGTTCGCTGCGCCCAGCACCACCCACAGGACCAATAGCGTGATCCACCCGGCGGGTGTCTCGATACGGAAGGACAATATCGACGCTGCGATCATTGCAATGGGAATCATCCCGGCGCCCGTGAGCATTACGGTTCGGGTCTCGAAGCGTTCCAGTAGGCGCGGTATGACGAGGGCTATGGCCATCGAGCCGATCCCGTAGGCACCCAAGGCGACTGCCAGGTCCGTCTCGGGGCGTCCTAGGGTCTCACGGACGTACACAACGGTATTTACCAGTACCAAGGCAGTCGGTGCAGCAACCGCCAAATTCAATGCCAAGAGTGACCGCAACCGAGGCGAGGCGAAGAAGATGCGCACTCCCAATGTCGTGCGGTGCCATACCGAGCCTTCGGCACTTGCTGCAGTACGGGAAAGGGGCAGCGCGGTCGTGGCCACCATGAGAGCGGATACAACGAATCCGGCTGCGGTGCCGATGAACAGTTCGTGGTAACTGAAAACAGTGAGCGCGATCGCTGCAGCTGCCGGACTGATCAATGATTCCAAGTCATAGGCCAAGCGCGATAAGGAAAGTGCGTTCGTATAGTCACGTTCCGCCGGCAGCACCGAAGGAATTACCGACTGGAATGCAGGTGTGAATGTCGCCGACGCAGCCTGCAAGAGGAACACCACGATGTAGATCTGCCACACCTCGGCGATGAATGGCAGGCACAGCGCCATGGCTGCCCGAACCAAATCCGCCCCGATCAAAACTGGTTTGGGAGGGAGCTTGGCCACCAGTGCATTGATCACTGGAGAGACTCCTACGTAGGCAATCATCTTGATGGTCAGGGCGGTGCCGAGCACTGCGCCTGAATGTGCCCCGGCCAGGTCGAAGGCCAACAAACCCAGGGCAACAGTGAGCAGACCGGTACCCAGCAAGGCCACCACCTGGGCCGTGAACAAGTGCCTGTAGGTGCGATTCCTCAAGACTGCGAGCAAGAGACTGACCTCATCTGTGCATATGTGCGTACGTGTGCACATTAAACGTACGACTGAGCTCCCGCCCTGTCAACGTCAAGGTGATGGGGGAAATCTCCCGGGAATGCGATTTTTCATTTACATGTAATCGATAACAACAACATAACGTCAATCTGTGTAGTATCAATGGTGGATCTTCCCCCAGCCACCTCCCGGTGGACGGTGCTCTTCTTTTTGAACCGCTTCTTTGACGCAGGGTTTCCGCGCGCAATTTCGTCTGGTCCTTAGATGACCCTGCGCGCTTCCCTGCGCCCGACGACGAAATGGCCCGATACTGATGTTCAAGTACCGCACCCCCAAACACGCCGCCCTCAAACAAAAATCGAGCAACCGACTGCTCGCATCGGCGACTGCCGCATGCATCATGATCGGCGGTCTGACGACCACAGTTCCCGCGAACGCCGCCCCCAACGACATCGTGTCTGTGTCTGCTTCAACCCGAGCAGCTGATGCACAGAACATGCTCAATCAAATCAATGCCCACCGTGCATCCAAGGGTTTGGCTCCGGTGAAGTATTCGGCGAGTCTGTCCGGCATCGCCCAGGGGCAGTCCAACCGACTTGTCCAGCAGGAAGTCATCAATCACAGCAATACCTTCATGACCGATCCGCGTGCCTCCGGTTACAACGCGGTGGGAGAAATCCACGCTCTTTCGTACCGGAACTCGGTTACTGACCTTGTGCAGTGGTGGAAAGGATCTCACGGCCATAACAAGGTGCTGACCGATCCGAAGATGAAGGTCATCGGTATTGGGCTGACTCACGTGGATGGTTCTCTGTCCCGCACCGGATCCGGGTGGCGACTGGTGGGCACCGTGGTGTCCTATGGATTCCCGCAAGGTAAGGGTCCGAAGGACGTATCCAGCACCGTGTCGGGAAGTCTTCTCGGAGGTGTCGCGACACAATCCAATAAAACGACCCCCTCGTACTCAACGGCCCCGCAAACCATCGGTGGTTACACCCTCAAGGGCGCTATCAAGGCTCGCCATAGTGCCCTGGGTGGAACCGGCGTGGTCGGAACCCCAACGATGAACGAACGTGGCGGTCTGATCAACGGCGGCGTTTACCAAAGCTTCCGCAATTCCCGAGGCGCGGTTCACAAGATTCTGTGGTCGCCTGCAACTGGCGCTCGCGCGGTCCTCGAGACTGGCGCGATTGGAAACGCTTGGAAGAAGGCCGGATACGAGCGCGGTTGGGGCTACCCCACCACGGACGAATACCGGGTCGGTACCGAGGTGCAGCAACGATTCTCCAACGGCTATGTGGCCCACTGGTCCTCGGTGACAGGTCGGACGTGGGTCACTCGCTGACCAATCAACTCAAGATTCGGAAAGAACGGGCCTCAGTTACGCTGTAGGTCCGTTCTTTTGTCCGGTTTACTAGCTCACGATGTCCCTTGAGGAGCCGCAGTGATCACAGCGCTCGTGATTACCGCGCTGTCCGGATATGGCCTCTACGTGGTGGGGTCGGAAGCCGGAGTGGGTGGATTCGCCTTTGTTCTGACCACCACTTTGGTGTCCTTCGGCGGAGCGTTTTTCGTCGGAGATAAGCTCCGTCAGGCACTCCCAGATTCGTTGTTCCACGTCAGTGATCGGATGAATCGGATCGTCAAAGCGCTGGGTGTTGACCACTTCAACCGTTTCCTGCATTTCATCCGGTGGAACCGCGTTGCACTCTCGCTGAGGCCTCCGCTCGGGACGCGCCGACCACCGGAAGAACTCCTTGCCTCTGTCAGGTCCAACGCTGTGGCGCACACGTGGGGAGCAGCAGTTCATCTGGTCGCCTCGTCAATCGCAGCCCTGGCCTCGCTGCCTGCCGCGCTCTGGATCTTTGGGCTCGGCCTACTCCTGCATGTGTATCCGGTCCTACTCCAGGTGCGAACCCACTGGCGGCTACAACGCCTTCAGGAGCTGTCCCGCAGTCGTTAGTTGTGGGGCGGCAGGTCTGCGCGATCCACGTGGTTCCGAGGCGGTTGCCTCACCTGGTGCTCCCGACATAACCGGTTCGCGTCACGAATCCTCGCCCTGGCACCTCGGGCACCACGCAATTTGCCGTAGGTGCTGGACCGCGGACGGATCGCAGGGCTCGGTAATGGATGGGGCGGCGTCGTCGATCTCGCCGCGCTTGAGGCGCGTGCCGCAGCGGCGGCACGGTTGGTCGTAGTGGCCGTAGGCCCAGAAGAGCGGGCGCCCGGTTGCAGGGTGGCCCACCGTGGAGCGCAGCGGGCGGTCGCGATTCAGGTTGAGCAGCTTGTGCGCCAGCTTCACGATCTCGGTGAGCTTTGCATCCGCAAGGGAACCGACGGGCGCCCAGGGGTTGGTGCGCGTCATGAACAGCACCTCCACCCGGTACACGTTGCCGATACCCGCGAGGTTCCTCTGGTCCATCAGTGCCGTGCCGATCGCGCGATCCGGTTGAGCCTGCAGCCTGCGCAGCGCTTCGTTCAGGTCCCAGTCGGGGCCAAGGATGTCCGGACCCAGATAGCCCACGAGTTCCTGGTCTTCGAGTCGCGTGGGTACCAGTCGTACGTCCTTCACGTCGTAACCAATCGCGTCCACGGCGGCCGTGCGCAGGATCGCGCGGATCGTGTGCGAACCCTGCCCGATCGACACGTCCGCGCTCAGCGGGGTGCGAGCCTCCGCGCGGGAGCGCACGCTGGCGTAGCGGCGGTACGGCTGCCGTCCCCGCTTCCCACGAGCCGCCGGGGACGTCCCGGCCGACGACGCCGCACGCGCCCCTGATCCGCGTTCCGCACCATCTCGAGGCGTCCCGGCCCGCTCGAACACCCGCCACGTTCCATCCATCATGAGGTGCGAGTGCAGGGTCAGTGCTTCGGCGCCGGCCTTCAGGTCGTCCGCATTGGGGGCCTCGGACAGCCGGATCAGAATGTGCTTACCCCGTGGCACCACGTCCACCACCGTGCGCCCGGACAGGTCAGTGGTCGCCAGCGCGGCCACGCGTAGATCCGAGGACTCCAGCACCTGCCCCTGCAGGGCCGCGCGCAGCATCTTGCACTGCCGGTAAACGGAATCACCCTCTGGCATGGGCGCTCACCCGCTCACCGGTGCGCGCATGCGGACCCCGCGCGGCGTCTGGTAGAAGCCTCCGGACAGCAGCCCCTCGCGAATCGCGGTCACCATTTCTACCGATGAGAGCACGGATTCACCGTTGACCTTCTCGACCACGAGCGAGTCCACGGCGCGACGCTGCACGAGTCCGGCCACGGCTTGGGCGGCCATGCGCAGCTCAGGCTCGGATGCCGTGAACGCGAGCGCGGTCTTGCCGCCACGTTCCAGGTACAGCACCAGGTCGCCGTCCACGAGCACCACGATGGCGCCGGCCTTTCGACCCGGGCGGTGCTTGGTCGAGGATTCCAAGGCCACGGCGTCCGGCCAGTCCAGTGCGGCACCGTACGGGTTGGCCGGGTCGGTGGCCGCCAGCGCGAGCACCTGCGGTTCTGGCGCACGCACCGAATCGTCCTCGGAAAAACTGCGCAAAATATCAACCGTTGCCGGCTGTGTGAATTGTGCTGCGCCCAGTCCTTCGATGAAGTAGCCGCGTCGCGCCCGGCCAGCATCCTCCAGGGCGCGCAGCACCTTGTAGACGGTCGCGAACCCTCCCGGTACGTCCTCCACGGCCACTGGGCCGCGCGTGAGAATTCCGTAGCGATCGAGCAACAGCTCGGCCTGCGCCTGAGCCCGCACCGTTGCGTTGAGCGGTTCAGGTCGCAGGACGGACCAGCGCCCGGCTGTGGTGCGTTCCTCCGAACCACCCTGGGCCCGCACCACGCGCCCGCCGGACTCCGCCCCGGAAACCCCCATGCCCGACGTCGCCCCCGGCCGGGACAGCCCACGCAGCCGGGCCGCGCCTCGTCGGCCGGCCGCGCGTGACCGGGCCGGTCGCTTGGGAGTCTTGTGCGAGGAATGCCCACCGGCCATCAGCGCGCGCACCGGCGCATACGTGTCATTAGTGATGAGCCCGGCCCACAACAGATTCCACAACGCGGTTCGCAGTTCGGGCATCCCTACAGTCAGCCCCGCTTGGGACAACGGCTTGATCAGCTGCCACGCGAAGTATGCGCCGCCGCTCTGCAGGACCGCGAGGACGTGCTTTTCCAGCTCGGAATCCAATTCGGAGGCTGCAACCTGCAGTTTCTCGATCGGCGGCAGGGACAGTTCCGCGGACTCCGCTAGATGGAAGGCGACCCAACCGTCTTCACCACCCAGCGATCCGGCACCGGAGAACAACACCTCACCCGTTGCCATGAGTTCATCAAGCATGCCGGGGCGGTAATCCACCACGCGCTGGGCCAACACGAGCGGTTCCCACGCAGAGGCCGGAATCGGGACCCCCGCGAGCTGATCGATCACGGTCAGCACGCCGTCCAGCCCGCGCAGCTGATGCCCCTTGACCGCATGCTGCCAAGCCGGCAGGAACTTGGCGTAAATGCTGGGCGCCACCGGTTCCACGTCTTCGCGCAACGCGGCGAGCGAGCGGCGTCGTAGGGTGCGCAGCACCTCGACATCGCACCATTCCGAGTCCGACGCCGCCGGGTCGCCACTCGGCCGGAACGCACCCTCGCTCACCCGGCGCTGTTTGCCCAAGGCCCGCAGCGCGGATTCGACCACGGCCGGACCCAGATGCAGTGCCGTAGCGGCCTCGACCACGCTGAACGGGCCGTGCGTGCGTGCGTAACGGGAGACCAGGTCGCCCACGGGGTCGGCCACGGGTTCCAGGAAGGTGAGCGGTACGCCCATGGGCAAAGGAATACCCAGGGCATCACGCATGCGGGCGGCATCTTCCACCGCGCAGTAGACCTCAGTGCCTCCCACGCGCATGATGATGGCGCGGTTGGTGCTGACCAACTGATCCAGCAGTGCCCTGGCGTTGGACTCGCTCAGGTGCTGGTCGTCGGTCTCCAACGATTCCTGTGGGCGCAAGCGCAGAGCGGCCTCGGTGGGCGTCATGGGGCCGAGCAGGCGCAGCAGGTCGGCCGCTCCCTCCACCCCTCGCAAGCGGCGATCCGGAGCCAGCCGCTGCAGTTGAGCCACCATCTGCTCGATGACCTCTTGATCCAACAGTTCCCGCAGCTCGGCCCGGCCCAACAGCTCGTTGAGCAGCGCCGGATCCAACGACAGCGCGGCGGCCTTGCGCTCGGCCAGCGGGGAATCGCCCTCATAGAGGAACTGCGCGACATATCCGAACAGCAGGGTGCGCGCGAAAGGAGAGGGGGTATCGGTGGTGGTCTCGACCATGCGTAGTTTCCGCCCGGCCAGCTCGCGCTGCAATCGAAGGAGCGCGGGCAAGTCATAGACGTCCTGCAGGCACTCACGCACGGTTTCCA
Organism: Kocuria sp. CPCC 205235; assembly: GCF_040980905.1. NCBI lineage: Bacteria > Bacillati > Actinomycetota > Actinomycetes > Micrococcales > Micrococcaceae > Kocuria > Kocuria sp. CPCC 205235. Next base: position 114,488 of record NZ_JAVKPR010000001.1, on the reverse strand, counting down.
GGATCACGGGGAACTGCGGATACTTGCGGGCCACGTCCAACAACTGCGCTGAGCGCTGGCGTTGCTGCCACAGCGGCGTGCGCTTGCCGGGATCGCTGCGGGGCAGCAGCAGGGCGCGGGCGGCGTTCTCGCGGAACCGGGACGCGAACAGCGCGGAACCGCCCACTTCCTCGGTCACGGTGTGTTCGAGTTCGTTCGGGTCGAAAAGGAACAGCTCCGCACCGGGCGGTTCCTCGTCCGTGGCGGGTACGCGCAGCACGATGCCGTCGTCACCGGCCTGGGACGCGGCGTCGAGACCCCAGCGTTCTTCCAGGCGAGCGCCCACGGCCAGGGCCCAGGGCGCGTGCACCGGCTTACCGAACGGGCTGTGCAGCACCACGCGCCAGTCGCCCAGCTCGTCGCGGAAGCGCTCGACCACCAGCGTGCGGTCGTCGGGGATGTGTTCGGTGGACTGCCGTTGCTCGTTTAGGTACGCGATGAGGTTGTCTTGCGCCCATTCGTCAAGCCCCGCGGCGGTCAGGCGTTCGCGGGCGGTCTCCTGCGACGCCCCTCCGATCTCGCGTGTAAAACTGCCGACGGCGCGCCCCAGTTCCATCGGCCGGCCCAGGCCGTCGCCGTGCCAGAAGGGCAGCTTGCCGGGGACACCCGGGGCAGGGGAGACCACCACTCGGTCGTGGGTGATGTCCTCGATCCGCCAGCTGGAGGCACCCAGGGCAATGATGTCCCCCACGCGGGATTCGTAGACCATCTCCTCGTCGAGTTCGCCCACGCGCTTGGGGTTCTTGCCGTCCTGATCACCCACCAGGAACACGGGGAACAGACCGCGGTCCGGGATGGTGCCGCCGGAGGTCACAGCCAACCGCAGTGCTCCAGGGCGTGCCTGCAAGGTGCCGGTTTCGCGGTCCCACACCACTCGAGGACGCAGATGGGCGAACTCGTCGGACGGGTAGCGCCCGGCGAGAAGATCCAGCACGGCGTCGTAGGCCGACCGCGGCAGATGACGGAACGGCGCGGAACGGCGGAGTGTGTCGAACCAAGCCTCCACATCCACGTCCTCGGCAGCCGCGGCGGAAATCGTGTGCTGGGCCAGGATGTCCAACGGATTGGCGGGGATCGCGAGCGGCTCCAACCGCCCGGCCAGCATCTGCTCGGAAATCACCGCAGCATCGCGCACGTCGCCGCGGTGCTTGGGGTACATGCGCCCGATCGAGATCTCCCCCACTTGGTGCCCTGCGCGCCCCACACGCTGCAAACCCGAGGACGCCGAGGGCGGTGACTCCACCTGGATCACCAGATCCACGTGTCCCATGTCGATACCCAGTTCCAAGGAGGAAGTCGCAACCACGCAACGCAGCCGACCCGTCTTGAGGTCCTCCTCGATCAAGCTGCGCTGGTCCTTGGACACCGAACCGTGGTGCGCGCGAGCCAGCACAGAGGTGGCGCCCTCGAAGCGGTTGTGCTGGCGGGAGATGTCCGCGAACTCGCCGGTGGTGTCGGCATCAGCGGCGGCAATCGATTCGGACTCGTCGGCCCCTTCCGAACCGGAGGGCGCGTTGTTGACCCGGAACTCGTGAATCTCGTTGAGCCGCGCGGTGAGCTTCTCGGCCAGCCCGCGCGAGTTCGCGAACACAATGGTGGAACGGTGCTGCTCCACCAGATCCACGATTCGTTCCTCCACGTGCGGCCAGATCGAAGCGGTCGCCTGGTAGTCGGAGGCCTCCAGATTCGCGTCGATGCTCGCCGAATCCACCGAGGACGGGGGCGCCGATGCCCCACCCAACGCCGTCATGTCCGGAATCGGCACGGACACCGTGAGATCCCAGTCCTTCTCGGACGGCGGCCGCACCACGCTCACCGGCTGAGAACCGCCCAGAAAACCGGCCACGGTGTCCACAGGCTCCACGGTCGCGGACAAGCCGATGCGCTGGACGGGTTCCTCCAGCAGGTCGTCGAGCCGCTCCAGGCTCACCGCAAGGTGCGCGCCACGTTTGGTGCCGGCCACCGCGTGCACCTCGTCGATGATCACGGTCTTCACGTGCCGCAGCGTCTCCCGCGCCTTGGACGTGAGCATCAGGTACAACGACTCAGGAGTGGTGATCAGGATGTCCGGCGGGTGGGCCAGCAGCGCTCGCCGGGTGGCTTGCGGAGTGTCACCGGAACGCACGCCCACGGAGATATCCGGAGGGGTAATCCCGGCGGCCTTGGCAGCCTGGGTGATCCCGATCAGCGGCGCACGGAGATTGCGCTCCACATCCACGCCCAGGGCCTTGAGCGGGGAAATGTAGAGCACCGTGGTGTGCTCCTCGGCCTTCGCCGGCGACGCCGCCCGCTTGGCTTTCGCGCGCAGGTCCACCTCGGTGCCAGGAAGGGGGTCCTGCCCTGTGCCGGGTGATTGTCGGGCGGCAGCCTTGGTTTCAGGGGTGCCCCCACCCGCTGAGTCGGATGCGGGGAGGCCGCCCCCGGAAGGCCCGGCAGCGGCGTCGTCGGTGGTGTCGGAGGGACGGGAGATGAGCTGGTCGATGGCCCACAGGAAGGCCGCGAGGGTCTTACCCGAGCCGGTGGGGGCGACCACCAGGGCGTGGCGGCCCGCCGCAATGGCCTCCCACGCGCCGCGCTGGGCGGCGGTGGGACCGCTGAATGCGGCGTCGAACCACGTGGCCGTCGCCGAGGAGAAGAGTTTTAGGGACGGGTCAAGACCCAAAACCACGCACCTGAAGTTGGTCGATCTTGGGGTTGCCGCAGGCCTCGCCGGGGTAGCTCAGGAGCAGGGACTGGTGGCTACCCGGCGGGTAGACGCGGAATCCGTCGGCCTGCTGAGGGTTGCACAGCTGGCCGATGGCCCCCGGCTGGGTGATTTTCAGAGGCGCGGAAGCGGACTGCCCAGGCTGCAGGGTGACTGCCGTGCCGGCCAGGGCACCGTCACGGGCTGCCGGGGCACCCACGGTGCCGCCGTTCTGGTCAACGAAAGACACACCCGGGTACCCGTGGAGCACGCACGGCTCGTTACCGGTGTTGGTGAGGTTCACGGAGGCGAGCACCGATCCCGCAGCGCCCTGATTGGGGGTCACGTTCCCGGACAGCTGGGACACGCTGCACGCGCCCGCCTGTGCGCCGGGCTTGCTCTGGCCGTCCGTGGCGGGCGGGGTGAACGGGGTTGCCGGGGGCATTCCCAATTCGGGGGCCGACGCCGTGCGCTCGGGTTCCGGAGCGGCGGGGCCTTCGGGTGCAGCTGCGGTTTCCTCGGGTGCTGCGACCGGCGTGTCTTCCGAGGTCTCGGACGCTTCCGCCGCCGACTCGGTGGGCTCAGGGCTAACCTGTGCGGACGGCGATTCCGAACGCGTCTCCGACGTCGTTGCCGAAGGTGACGCGGAGGGCGTGGCACTCACCGACGCGGACGGAGACTGCGTGGCTGATTGCTCGTCGGCGGCGGTGTCCCCACCGCCGCCACAAGCGGACAAGAACAACACGGCGGCCAGGCCGGTTGCGATCATGACGGGACGGGTACCGGTGCGGGTGCTCTGGGGGGCGAGCGTGATTCTCCTCATAGCAACAGTGTGCTACTTTTCCGGCCGAATAGCTGCACGCATCACCTGTGCCAGGTGAACACCTTCAGCACCGGTTCCCTGCGCGATCTGCGTACGGCACGAAAAGCCGTCCGCGAGCACAATGGTCCCGGGTTGAGCAGCGCGGATGCTCGGGAACAGCTCGCGCTCGCCGAGGGTCTGGGACACCTCGTAGTGACCGGGTTCGAAGCCCCAGTTACCGGCCAAGCCGCAGCAACCGCCACCCACCACGTTGCTGTTGACGCCCAACTTTTCGAGGACCTTCAGCTCGGGGGAGTAGTTGCCCATCGACTGTTCATGGCAGTGCACCTGGCACAGCGCCTGGCCGGGGCCCGCCTGGGTCTCCAGGGTCCCGAACGGCCAGTGCCCGCCGTCCTCGGCGTGCTGGGCGGTGAACTCACCCAGCGTAACCGTGAGGACCTGCACCTTGTGGGCGCGAGGGTCATCCGGCAGCAGCTCGGTGATGTCGTGCTGCAGCATCACGGTGCAGGACGGTTCCAGGCCAATGATGGGGTAGCCCGCCTCGAGGAGCGGCTCCATCACGTCCAGGGTCTGCCGCAGGGTCTTGCGGGTCATGTCCAACTGCCCGGTCGAGTGCCACGTCAGCCCGCAACACACGTTGCCCATGGGCATGAGCACGCGGTAGCCCATGGCCTCGAGCACCTCGATCGCCGCCTTACCGGGAGCATCGGCGGAGAAGTTGGTGAACGTGTCCGGCCACAGCACCACCGAGGGTTTGTCATCGGTCGCCGACGCCGCTCGGTGACCTCCGCGCGCAAGGTCGCGGGCGGCGTCGTCGCCCTTGCTGCGGGCCTTGTACCAGGAGGTGAGCGGGGCGTTGTTGAAGCGAATCATGCGGCGCTTGGGCTCGATGCCGCCGAGCTTCTTGGTGAGTTCCTCGACCGGGCGGAACCGCTCCAGGAAGTTGACCGCCCGCAGCGAGCCGGGGACCTTGGTCACGAGCTTCATGAGCCACGGCATCCACCCCATGGTCAGGTGCGCCATGGGGCGGCGGTCCTTGCCGATGAACGAGGTGAGGCCCTGGCGGAAGTGGTGGTGCAGGAATTCGGCCTTGTAGGTGGCCATGTCCACGTTGACCGGGCACTCGGTCGCGCACGCCTTGCACGAGAGGCACAGATCGAGAGCCTCGTAGGTCTCCTTGGACTTCCAGCCGTCCGTGATGGTTTCCCCGCGCAGCATTTCGGCGAGTGAGCGCATGCGGCCGCGGGTGGAGTGGACCTCGTCGTGGGTGGCTTGGAAGGACGGGCACATGGCACCCGCGTCCGAACGGCACGCACCCACGCCCACGCAGCGGTTGATCGCTTGGCCGAAGGAGCCGTTGTCGGAGGAGAACGCATGGACGGGAGTGAGCTCGAACGTGCGAGCGCCGGGGCCCGGGCGGATGCCCTGGTCGATGGGTTCCGGATCCACGAGCACGCCGGGGTTGAAGAAGTTCTCGGGGTCGAAAATCCGCTTGAACTCTGCAAAGGCCTGAAGGGCTTGAGGCGTGTAGATGGTGCTCAGCAGTTCCGAGCGGGCGCGGCCGTCACCGTGCTCGCCAGAGACCGAGCCGCCGTAGCGGTGCACGAGCTTTGCCGCGCGCTCGATGAATTCGCGGTAGAGAGCCACGCCCTCATCGGTGTTGAAGTCGAAGGAGATGCGGATGTGCACGCAGCCCTCACCGAAGTGACCGAACGGGATGCCGCGCAGGTTCATCTCGTCCAGCAGTTCGTAGAGGTCCTTGAGGTAGGCGCCCAGATGCTGCGGGGGAACCGCGGAGTCCTCCCAGCCGGGCCAGGCCTCGCCGCCGTCCGGGAGGCGGGTCACGATGCCCGCGCCGGCCTCGCGGATGCGCCACAGCGCGCGTGCCTCGGCGGGGTCGCTCACGACCACGGAATCCACCACGGTCTCCTCGACCAGTGCGGGGAGTTTCTGGGCCGCTGCGAAGGCTTCTTCTTGAGTGTCCGCGCCGACCTCACAGTAGAGCCAGCCGCCGCCCTCGGGGAGCTCGCCACCCGCGTTCTCCTGGCCCGGGCGAGTGCGCAGAGCGGTGAGGAGGTCCGAACCCATGCCCTCGATGGTTGTCACGCCCGGCACGCGGAACTTCGGTGCGGCGGTGGCTGCCTCGATCGCGTCCTTGAAGCCAAGCACGGCGAGCGCCGTGAACTTGGGCTTGGCCACGAGCTTGACCTTGAGCTGGGTGATGATGCCGCACGTGCCCTCGGTGCCGGAGAAGGCCTTGGCCACGTCAAAGCCGTTCTCGCCGAGCAAGTACTGGAGCCCGTAACCAGAGACCTGGCGCGGGAATTGACCCAGTTCGGTGCGCAGCATGGCCAGGTGCCGGTCGCGCAGTTGCTTGAGCTGCGAATCCAAGGCGGCGTCCGAGGTGCCGCCGGCCTCCAAGGTGACCTCGCGCCCGTCGGCGAGCATGACCGTGACCGCCACCAGGTTGGATGCGCTCGTGCCCCACGCGACCGAGTGGGAGCCGCACGCGTTGTTGGCCACCATGCCGCCCACCGTGCAGCGCGAGTGGGTGGAGGGGTCCGGGCCGTAGGTGAGGCCGAACTCGCTCGCCGCATCGCGCAGCTGATCGCAGATCACGCCGGGTTCGATCGTTGCCGTGCGCAGGTCCGGGTCGATCTCCAGGATGCGGTTGAAGTACCGGGAGGTGTCGATGACCAACCCGTCACCGATCGCGTTACCCGCCACCGAGGTTCCACCGCCGCGGGAGATGACCGGCCAGCCCTTGTCCTGGGCGGTGGCCAGCAGCTCGCGGATCTCCTCCACGGAGCGAGGTTCCGCCACGGCCTGGGGGAGCCTGCGGTAGATGGAAGCGTCGGACACGTACGCGGCACGAGTGGTCAGATCATCCCGGAGAGCAGTCATGGTCTAACTTTCGCGTACCCGCCCCCGGGATTCCAATTAGGTCACCTTTCTTCCGTGTCGCGGGGCGCTGCACAGACAACGACGCCGCTCGCGGACCTTCGTGGGGAAGGTGCGCGAGCGGCGTCGGCGGGATCTAAAGCTGGTGGCTCACCACTCCGGGGCGATGATGATCTCGGCGCCCTCGAGGTCCTCGTTCCATTCGACCTGACAGGTCAGTCGGGAGTTGTCGTGACGGGTGTCGTCGAGCATCTCCAGGAGGTCTTCTTCCTCCTCGTTGGTGCCGCCGGTCTTCACGAACGACTCCTGATCCAGGTACGAGTGGCACGTGGAGCACGAAGCGTTGCCGCCGCAGGTCGCCAGGATGGGGAATTTGTGACGGGTCAGGGCCTCCATGAGGGACTCGTAGTCCTTCCACTCGACGCCCTCGGTGCGCACGCCGTCGCGGTCGGTCACATTGATCTTGATGCTGCTCACTCGGGTGGACCTCCTACAGTTACGACCCGTTGTGGATTCTCAGAACTAGGGGCCATTCTACGGTCGCAGCGCCCGGCCGAGGCCAACGGTATTGCGAAGTGTGATCAGTCCCCCATGCGGCGCACGGTCAACGCCTGGGCCACGCGTCCGATCGGGCCGTTCTCGTCGAAGAGTTCGGAGTGGGTCAGGCCCACGCCACCGGGGCCGATTTCCACGTTGGTGTCCAGGCCCACCCATTCGGACACCGGTTCGCGGATCAGGTGGATGGACAGGTCCACGTTGGGGAAGGCCCACTTGCCGGGCTCCACGCGGGGTGCGATGCCGTTGGCGGTGTCGATGGCACTCACGAAGCGTGCGGTGTTCGACGATTCCTCGCCTTCTACCACCTGATGCTTGATGCGCAGCCACCCCGCGGCACTTCCGGGGCGAGGTTCGCGAGCCAGGTGAGCCTCCAACGTGGCGATGAAGCCACCGGCCCACGTCTCGGTCATGTCCACCGGCGGGCACTCCTTGACCGGAGGCAGGGGGCGGATCTCGCCGCCGGCCACGTCCTGGGTGTCCGAGGTCTTCAACCGCCACATGCTCAACCGGATGCAGTCGCGGCCGTCCGCGCTCATGGTGGCTTCGAGCAGTTCAATGGTCTTGCCCGGGCGCAGCACGCGCGTGTGTACCTCGATGTCACCGCCGGGGATGAAGCCCAGGATGTCGTAGGACAACCGCACCGGAATCACGTCTTCGCGCGGGTGGTTGCGTTCGATTTCATGGACCATCAAGCCCGACGACGCCGCCATGTGCTGTTCCAGCGGGCTCCACGCACCCTGCGTGTACACCGTGGTCCGGAAACTGTGGTCCCCGGTCCGCACGTAGTGGGCATCGGGGACGTCCTCCCCATTGGCGCCGAGGTGCTGGGGCTTGGGCTCGGTGGTCATGCTTGAAGTCCTCCTGCAAGGTGGTGTTTGTGTCCTGCATTACACCTTAGAGTCCTTCGCCGATTTCGCTGTGCACCCCGGTGCTCGAATCCATCAGTCGAGGACGGCAGCTACCGCTTCGATCTCGACCAATTGGTCGTCATAGCCGAGAACGGTGACGCCGAGCAGTGTGCTGGGAACGTCATGATCACCGAATGCGTCTCGCACTACTTCCCAAGCGGTCACCAGGTCTTCTTGGCGGGAGGAGGCGACGAGCACCCGGGTGCTGATCACATCGGTGATTCCGGCACCCGCTTCCCTTAAGGCGATCTTCATGTTGGAAATGCACTTCGCCGCCTGGACGGCGTAGTCACCGACCCCCGCGGTCGAGCCGTCTTCGTTGAGCGGACATGAACCGGCCAGGAAGATCAGACGCGAATCGGCGGGCGCGGTGGCGGCGTAAGCGTACTCGGCTGCGTTGGATAGTTTTGTTGAACGGATCAGGGAAACAGCTTTCGGCACGGAACTCTCGCTCCCTATTGGTGACATGTGGACTCGGCATACGGCGATCGGTTTCCGGTGGAAGCCGGAGGGACTATCTGCTGTCTGATCAACGGTACGGCCCACTGGATCGGAGGGGTTGCACGTTGATCGACGGTGACGCCAGAGATCCGGCGATTCTTGGTTCCAACGTCGACCAGAATGCAGCGGGCCGGGGGGCAGGGTCGTAGCGTCGATCAGGGTGCAGGGTGCAGGGTGCAGGGTGCAGGGTGCAGGGTGCAGGGTGCAGGGTGCAGGGTGCGTGGTGCAGGGTGCATGTGCCAAGGCTGTAGCGTCGATCGGCCTGCAGCTGCTGTCACCCCGGCGATGTGAACGTCGATGACACGGCACCGGAGCGGCGGTCAGACATTTGTGGCTGAGGATCGCACTGTTTGACCTGCTCCTACTGCGTACCTCGACCCAGAATGTTCGGGGGTGGGATTCTCTGCCGGAAATGTTCCAGGGGCCACGCGGTCGTCCGTAGTCACGCAGTCATCCGTGATGCTGCGCCTGATTCGAGCCCGGTTGCTGGTACGCCGACATGGAAATCGCCCGCTACCCCTGTTTGACTAGGGATAACGGGCGATTTCGACTGGCGGTGACGGAGGGATTTGAACCCTCGTTGGCTTTAACACCAAACATCATTTCGAGTGATGCACCTTCGGCCGCTCGGACACGTCACCAGCTCGAAGTACTTTACCGTCAGGTTCCACCGGGAACCAAACCGTACCGACTGGGGCTACTTGCGGTGGGCCTCGAAAAACTCCCGCAGCAGCGCGGCGCATTCTGCCTCACGGACTCCACCGGTGACTTGGACCCAGTGATTCAGGCGCGGTTCGCGGACCACGTCGAACACGGAACCGCAGGCGCCGGCCTTGGGGTCCCAGGCTCCGAGCACCAGCCGCGGCACCCGGGACAACACGATGGCCCCGGCGCACATGGCGCACGGTTCCAGGGTCACCACCAGAGTGCAGTCGTCGAGCCGCCACGATCCGGTGCGGGCGGCGGCGTCGCGCAGGGCGAGCACCTCGGCATGCGCGATGGGGTCGCCACAAGCCTCGCGGCGGTTGTAACCCCGCCCGACGACGTCCCCGCGAGAGTTCACGACCACCGCACCGATCGGGACATCACCGCTCGCTGCGGTGTGCTGGGCTTCTAACAAAGCCAGGCCCATCCAGCGTTCGTGCTGAATGGACCTGGCAGTGGGCGGTAACGCCATGTGTGACTTACCGGCGGCTGTTCTGCGCGAAGTACGCGGAGTTGGGAGCCTTGAACGCGGTGACGATCCACATGATGTTCACGACAATTGCGATGATCGAAATGACGATCAGCACGATGCCCAGACCGCCGAACATGAGCGCACCGAAAATCCCGAACAAGTAAGACAGGATCGACAGAGCAGCAAAGACGGTGCCCAGGATGCGGGCCCAGTTCTTGCCCTTGGCCAGGCCACGGTAGACCAGGAAGTACAGCAGCAGTGCGATCACGAGCCCGATGATGCTCCACACCGGATTGCTGCCGGTGCTGGCGAACGCCTCTGCCTGTTCAGAGCTCATACCCGATTCGCGGAGGTACGCCTCCATGTCGAACGTGGAGTTCGCAATAAGGCTCACGATCGTGTAAATCGCGTACAGCGCCGCGGACAACAGCGTCAGTTTGAGCAACTTGTCGAGCAGGCCCGGGCGATCCACCATGCCGGTGTACTGGTTCGGGTTGTACTCCGAGGTGCCGTACTTGCCACCCTGCTGGCCGTAGCCGGGCTGGGGTGCGCCCTGCGGGTCCTGGCCGGGGCCGGGCTGCACGTCGCCCGGCTGAACGCCGTGAGGTTGGGCGGGGTTGGGCATACCCGCGCCAGGCTGGTTGCCGTAGTCGGGGTTGCGGGGTTCGTTGGGTGTGGTGCTCATGGGGGAGTTCCCTTCGTCGAATCAGTGCGAGTGATGCGGGTGAATTATTCGTAACGCAGTGCGTTGATGGGATCCTGCCGTGCCGCGCGCATGGCAGGAATGGTGCCCGCCAGGAACGCGATGACCATCACCGACAAGATAATGATCGCGATTTGGATCGGGTCGAACAGGAACAGGCTCAGGCCCGGCAGGCCTTCCAACAGTCCGTTGGACAACACGGAACTGATGATTGAACCGGTGGCCACGCCCACGGCAGCGCCGATGGCCGAACCCAGGAAACCGATGAAGATGGCTTCGAGGGAGAACAAGCCGAAGACCTTGCCGCCGCTCATGCCCAGTGCCTTCATCAGACCGATCTCACGGGTTCGTTCCTGCACGGACATCAGCAGCGTATTCACGATGCCGAAGCCCGCAGCCAGCAGGGCGATGATCGCGAACGAGTTCAGGATCCACACGATGCCGTTGATGACCGCACGGAACATACCGAGCTGGTCCTCAACGGTCATGCCCATCATGTTCTCGTCCGCGAGCTGGGACTTGATCTGGCCGGCGTCATCGATGTTCTCGATGTTGGCCACGGCCATGAAGTAGCTGTCCGGTACGTCACGCGGAGAACCGGAGGTCTGGTAGTCGTAGAGCTTCTCGTTGAGACTCGAGGACGGCATGGGAGTCAGGGACGCACCCGCCAAGGACGCCTGCGAGATGCCCGAAATGGTGATCTCGAAGGTCTTGTCCTCACCGGCCATGTTGGTCATGACCACGTCCACGGTCTTGCCCACGGCGTCCTCGTTGGAATCGAAGCCCAGGTCTTCGACCCACGAGGCGGGGATGAGCATCTCGTCGTCCTCGCGTGCGGGGATCTCGCCGGCTTCGACTTGAACGCCCTCTGCATCGGAGGGCGCCCCCAGGCTCAGCTGGAACTTCTTTCCGTCGGCGGATTCGAGATACGTGGGGGACACCATGTACATCGGGTCCACTGACGTAACGCCGTCAATGTTCTCAATGGTTTCGATGTCATCGTTGCTCAGGCCGCTCGTGGAACCGAAGCCCGTTTGAATGCTTGATTCCTCCGGGTCGTATTCACGGGGGCCGTCATCTTGCGGTGCGGTCTGTTCGGCGACCTTTTGGACGTAGATCGACTTCTGGTCACCGAATCCGGCCACCGTCTTGTCGATGTAGTCGTTGACGCCGGTGCCCACACCGGAAGTGAGAGTCAGGGTGAACGCACCGATGAAGATGGCGATGACGGTCAGGATGGTTCGTGCTTTGGAACGGAACGTGTTTCCGATGGCCGTCCGCAGCAGATCGATAAACTTCACTCGGAGACTCCCTGCTGGTCGGTGGTGGACGGTTCGGCCCAGGGTGCGGCGTGGCGACCCGCGCGACGGGGGCGGCGTGCGGCCTCGGCGAGTTCGGCGGCGTCGGCCTCGCTGAGGGTGATCAGCTGGCCGGTTGCGGGTTCCTTCACGGTGACCGGACCGTTGTCCCCCTCTCCGGGCTTGGAGCGGCCGGAGAACATGTGGGTGGCTGCGGCCGGCGATGCGCTCTGGTCGATTTCACCGTCCACCAGGTAGATCTGGCGGGAGCATCGGGACGCGAGGTCGGGATCGTGGGTGACCACCACCAGGGTGATGCCCTTCTCCATATTCAGACCGAAGAGAATGTCCTCCACCACGTCCGAGGTGGCGGTATCCAAGTTGCCCGTGGGCTCGTCCGCGAAAATCACGGAGGGGTTGTTGATCAGCGCGCGAGCAATGACCACGCGCTGCTTCTGACCACCGGACAAATCCGTTGCCTTATTGGAGGCCTTGTCCGCCATTTCCAGCTGCTCAAGTGCTTCCATGCCGCGACGCTTGCGTTCTGCAGCGTGGACGCCGGCAATCTTGAGGGGGAGTGTCACGTTCTCCAGAACGGTTTGGTTGGGGGTGAGGAAGAACTGCTGGAACACGAAGCCGAACGCGGAGTTTCGCAATTCGTTGAGTTCCTTGGCGTCCAGGTCGCCAGTGGGCTGGCCCTTGAGCGCGACAACGCCGTGGGTGGGGGCATCGAGTAGGGCGAGCAAATGCATGAGGGTTGATTTGCCCGAACCGGACTTACCAACAACGGCTACGGACTCGCCCTCGTTGATCTGCAGGTTCACACCCTTGAGAGCGTCGAACCTGGTTTCCCCTCTGCCATATATCTTGACCAGATTCTCGGTTTCGAGGACCGGAGCCGTCATAAGAGGCTGTTCCTTTCGGGGGCTTCAGCTGATGTACCTAATGTGATTGAGTTCAAGTCTTTCGTATTGACGATAGGCCACGCATCCTACGACGGGTGGAAATTTCACACATGACATCGGGGGGCCCCGGCCCCGCCCCGGGCTGAAGTTCGGCCGCCGGTGCTAGTTTGACCGTATGCGAGTCACCGTTTTGGATCACCCCCTGGTAGCCCACAAGCTCAGCGTTCTGCGCGACAAGTCGACACCGTCTCCGGTGTTCCGGCAGCTGGTCGAAGAACTCGTCACGCTGCTCGCGTACGAGGCCACCCGCGAAGTGCGCGTGGAACCCATCACCATTCAGACCCCGGTGGCGGAAACCCAAGGCGTGGGGCTTTCTCGCCCCCGCCCGTTAGTGGTCCCCATCCTGCGTGCCGGCCTGGGCATGCTCGAGGGTATGACCCGGTTGATCCCCACCGCGGAGGTCGGGTTCCTGGGCATGGCCCGGGATGACACGACTCTGGACATCATCACGTACGCGGAGCGACTGCCCGAGGACCTGACCGGCCGTCAGGTGTACGTGCTGGATCCGATGCTGGCCACCGGTGGCACCCTGCGTGAGGCCATCAAGTTCCTGTACCGCCGTGGCGCGGAGCAGATCACCTGCGTGTGCTTGCTGGCCGCGCCGGAAGGTATCGCCAAGCTTGAAGAAGAACTGGGTGATGCCGAGGTGAACCTCGTGTTGGCCGCCATTGATGAACGGCTGGACGAGAACGCCTATATCGTGCCTGGCTTGGGAGATGCCGGGGACCGGCTGTACGGAGTGGTGGACTGAGGCTCCTGAGAAGCGGGAAATTTCAACTACGTGGTACCGAGCGTTCCGGGTTCTTGACACTGGACATTAAATCTGATTCAGACGCGTGAGGTCCGAATCCCAAACCTCCAAAAGCGCGGTTTTCTGCGCTTTTGGGGGATCGGTTGGCCTTGTGTGGCACCGATAGTAAGCCCCCTTCAAATGTGATTTGAGCTACATTTAAGGCCCGTAGTCTCATTATGTGAGAAATAAGCGGGTTTGTTACTTGCCAGTCCGCGTGTTGTCACACACGATGTTTAGTACGCCGCTTCCAGGAAACTCACGGATTCGGTGTCTCACGAGGCAGGGGATACTCACATGTCAGGTGCACCGGGCTACGTCCACATTTCTCAGCGGCATCGCTTGAGCGCCGCGCAGGCCGCCATGCGTTCGCGCGGGCCACATCGCGTGGCAGGTTCCGTCGAGGAATATCGCACTCTGCGCTCCATCACCGGTGATCAGTCGCAGGATTCACGCCTGGAGCGACATTCCGTAGCCGAACAGCAACCCACCGAGGCGCGCGGGTTCGTGATCTACGTGGGCGTGGACGAGCAGGCCGCCGCCGATCGCGGGATCAACCTGGTTCAGTTGGTGCAGGACGTGCGTCATCACATCAACCAGCTCGTTCCCGAGTCCGATTCCTACGCGGCCGTGGCGCTCGCTCCCATCAATGCAGAAGGCACCGATCTTGAGGTCGTGCGCAGCGCGTTGGGCGATCCCACCTGTGCGGATCCCGTGATCGAGCCCATGGTTCCGTTGCCCACTCCGGCGTCCGGTTCCACCATCGACCACCAGCGCGTGGGTGTGCTGATCGATCTGTCCCGCCGCGAGGTGTTCCTGGACGGAGACCTGCTCAACCTGACCCACCGCGAGTTCGAGCTGCTCAACTACCTTGTCGAGAACGGCACCCGCACCGTGGGGCGTCTCGAGCTGCTGGACAACCTCTGGGACGACGCCGAGGAAGTTCCCTCCGAGCGCACTATTGACGTTCACGTCCGGCGCTTGCGTTCCAAGCTCGGCCGTCTGGCCAACACGGTGCGCACCGTGCGCGGTCAGGGCTACCGCTTCTACGACCACCCCGAAGTGGTCGTGTGGGCAGCCCCCGAATACTCCATCTGACCTTTTCGCAGGTTCTCCACCGACGACGCCGCTCGCGCGCCCCACACGGGTGACCGAGCGGCGTCGGCGTGGTTAAGGAGCGAGGCGAGCGTGCCAGACTGGTGGGCATGGCACGCCACGATGTGAAGCACTTGGTGATCATGCGGCACGCGAAGGCGGATTACCCGCCCGGTGCGCTGGATCATGACCGGCCCTTGATGCCCCGCGGCGCTCGCGATGCCGCTGCGGCGGGGGAGTGGCTTGCGCAGCAGTACACCCCGGACATGATCATGGTGTCTTCGGCGCTGCGCACACGGCAGACCGTCACATGGGTGTGCAGCGAACTGAGGGAGAAAGCACCCACGCCGCAACTGGTGGACGAGCTGTACAACGCTCATGAAACCGCGATCATTGCCGCGATCAATCACGCCCCGGAAACCGTGCGGACGCTGTTGGTGGTTGCGCACATGCCCGGGGTGCTGGACACGGTGCTGCGCCTGGCCTCGCGCGATTCCGATGTGGACGCCATGATGGAGGTCTCCGGCGGCTTTCCGACATCGGGAATCGCCGTGCTGGAAGTCCCGGGGGATTGGGCAGAGCTGGATGGCGGCGATGCGCGCTTGGTCCACTTCGAGGTGCCGCGCGGCTGACATCCGAAGCGGATCTTTTCAGCCCAGCTCGGATTCGTACTCGGCCATGAGCGCTTCGTACGGCGGCCATTCCTTGGTGCTGATCTGACCGGTTTCCACCGTCTCAACCATGCGATCCAAGTAGTACTCCCAACCCGCGCCCACGTACTTCACCTCCATGCCCGGCGGTAGCGGCATGGCGAACTTCACGTGAGTGCCGCCCTCAGTTTCAGAGAATTGCACGTCCACCGTCCAGATCTGCGCGGGGTCCTCGTGGAGGTTGTGCACTCGCAGGTGGCGGGGCTTGTCGCACGCGACGATCACGTACGGTTCCGAACCGGCCTCTTCCTCGAAGGCCATGCTGACCTCTACCTCACCCGATGCCGGGTCTCCCGACCACGTGCCGAACCACAGAGCCAACCGGCCGGACACGGTGAAGGCATCCCATACCTCGTCGATGGGCGCGGGAACGTCGCGGGTCAGCACGATGTTCTCCGCGCCGTCAATGCTTTCCAGGGTTCCAGTGATCACGGGGCACTCCTGCGTACTTGGTGGGGCGGGCCGCCCCGTTCAATGATCAGACAACCACTCGGTGGGTGGGCTGTCGAGAGCTGTTCCGTGAATCAGCGCCGGGGCTCGCACGCCACGCCGTCACCGTCACCGTCGAGTCCTGGGCGGTACCCAGGCTGACCGGCGTGGAGCGGGGCGGCGCCGGCGGCTCGGGCGTCGGCGCATTTGGCGAAGTACACGTCATCAGGGGCGGCAGGGGCAGGGGGCGCAGAAGGTGCCGGAATTGGCGGTGCCGGAAACGCCGGGGCCTGCGAGGCAGGAGGCTCCACGGCCTCGGGTTCGCGAGAGGCCGGCTGCGCGTTTTCCGGAGCTGTCGGAGGTTCAGAGGGTTCCGGAACCGAGTGCTCAACGGTCAGTGGTTGATCCGGGCACTGAGTGAGCACCCGATCCATGGCCCGCTTCTCTGCGTCCGTGACCCACAGTTCGTAGCGCTGCTTCACGGCGATCTGCCGGGCCACGTACTCGCATCGAAATTCCTTGTTCGGCGGCAGCCAGGTGGCGGCGTCCCCGTCGCCCTTGGCGGAGTTGCTGGGGCCGTCCACGGCCAGGAGATTCAGCGGGTCGTTGGCGAACTGCGTGCGTCGGTCGGCGTCCAGGTTCTGAGCGCCCTTCTGCCACGCGTCGGACAGCGCCACCACGTGATCAACCTGCACGTCCGAACTCGTGTGGGTGGCCGATACGAAGTCCACGTAATCGCCGGTGAAGGGGCTGGTCAGATCGCCCGAGAGCACTTTGCATCCCTGGGTCCCGGGCGCAACGGCCACGTCCGTGAGATCACGACGGAGAATGTCGTTGCGGGTGTCGCACCCATTGCGGTCGGTATCGGCCCACCGCACACCGAACTGCTCGCGCGAGTAATCGGTCTTGGGCGCCCGACCCTTCACGAGCAGTTCCCCCAGGCCCGCCCGTACGGGGCTGCGGTTCGTTTCGTCTGCCTCAACCGCTTGGTCCTCCGGCGCGGCCTCCCGCATGGGGGTCTCCGCACGCGACGGTTCGCTGGGCTCGGGAACCGGAGCGAGCGGCGTCGTTGTCGAATCCGCCGACGACGCCGCGCTGGCCGCGGGTGCCGACGTGCTCTCCGCGGGGTTCGATGCGGGGGCCTCAACCGGGGCGCAACCGGTGAGCGCGCCGAGAAGCGCGAGGGCCCCGAGCGCGGCGGAGCGTAACGGGGAACGAGGGGAAGCAGCCACGAGAACAACACCTAAGAAATGGGGGAAGACAAGCAGAAAGCTCCACATCGGAACCGATGCGGAGCTTTTTCACTGGGTGCGCCCGGAGGGATTCGAACCCCCAACCTTCTGATCCGTAGTCAGATGCTCTATCCGTTGAGCTACGGGCGCATTTGCAACAACCGATGTGCTCGGCTGCAACGGGTAATAACTTACACCGGTCCCGCCCAAGTGCAAAATTCGATGTCCGTTACACCTGTGTGATGTAACGCTCATCTGGTGTTGCCGTTGCCGCGATAGACTCACTGGACACGCAAAACCCTGCCGGAGCTAGTCCCCCGGGATCAGATTCAACGATGCCGTTGAGAGCCTGATCGTCGGGCAGCAGCATCGCCGACCATGGGCGCGGCAAGACGGCCTCAACGAGGAGACATGTCAATGGCTGACAACACCACTGCAAGCACCGAATCCACCGGACTCAACCAGGCTGTGCGTGAAGCGCTCGACAACGCACCGACCACGCACCCGCGACTGCTGGAGTGGGTCCGTGAGATGGCCGAAATGACCCAACCGGACGCCATTCACTGGGCTGATGGTTCCGAAGAAGAGTGGAACAGGCTGACCACGGAACTCGTGGACGCCGGAACCTTCGTTCGGTTGGACGAGGAGAAGTTCCCCAACTCCTTCGCTGCTTTCTCCGACCCGGACGACGTTGCTCGTGTCGAAGAGCGCACCTTCATCTGCACCAAGACGCCCAAGGGTGCCGGTCCCACCAACAACTGGGAAGACCCCGCGGTCATGAAGGAAACCCTGGTGAAGAAGTTCACCGGTTCCATGCGCGGCCGCACCATGTACGTGATTCCGTTCGTCATGGGGAGCCTTGACGGGGAGGACCCCAAGTACGGCGTGGAAATCACCGACTCCGCCTATGTGGTGTGCTCCATGCGCATCATGGCCACCATTGGCACCCCCGTGCTGGACAAGATGACTCGCGACAACGCGTTCTTCGTGGAGGCCCTGCACTCCCTGGGTGCCCCGCTGGCGCCGGGCGAGGAAGATGTCCCCTGGCCCTGCAACCCGTCCAAGTACATTGTGCAGTTCCCCGAGGACCGCGCCATTTGGTCGTTTGGTTCCGGCTACGGCGGCAACGCGCTGCTCGGCAAGAAGTGCTACGCGCTGCGCATCGCTTCCGCGATTGCCCACGACGAGGGCTGGCTGGCGGAGCACATGCTCATCCTGAAGGTCACCGACCCCGAGGGCGATTCCCGCTTCATTGCCGCGGCGTTCCCGTCGGCTTGCGGTAAGACCAACTTCGCGATGTTGGAACCCACCATTGACGGCTGGAAGGCCGAGATGGTTGGTGACGACATCTCCTGGATCCGCTTCAGCAAGGACGGCCAGGCTCGCGTGGTCAACCCCGAGGCTGGTCTGTTCGGAGTTGCCCCGGGCACCGGTTGGTCCACCAACCCCAACGCCATGCGCGGTGTGGCACGGGGCAACACCATCTTCACCAACGTCGCGCTCACCGACGACGGTGGCGTGTGGTGGGAAGGGATGACGGACGAGGTGCCCGAGCACCTCACGGACTGGAAGGGCAATGACTGGACCCCGGAGTCCGGCCGCCCGGCCGCCCACCCCAACTCCCGTTTCTGCACTCCCATCAAGCAGGTCGACATCCTCGCGGACGAGTACGACGATCCGGAAGGTGTGCCCCTGTCGGCCATCATTTTCGGCGGTCGCCGTAAGACCACCGTGCCCCTGGTCTCCGAGTCCTTCGGCTGGGAACACGGCGTCTTCCAGGGCGCAACGCTGTCCTCCGAGACCACTGCCGCCGCAAAGGGCGCCGTGGGCGTGGTGCGCCGCGACCCGATGGCCATGCTTCCGTTCATCGGCTACAACGCCAATGATTACCTGGAGCACTGGCTGGACACCGGTGCCCGCGTGGGTGAGGATGCCATGCCCAAGATCTACTACGTGAACTGGTTCCGTCGCACCGCTGACGGTGGCTTCGCGTGGCCCGGCTTCGGTGAGAACTCGCGCGTGGTCAAGTGGATCGTCGAGCGCCTCAAGGGCACCGCCGGTGGCCAGGAGACCCCCGTGGGCATCGTGCCCACCAAGGAGGACCTGGACCTCAGCGGCTTGGACATCTCGGATGACGAGTTGAACGCCGCGTTGCGCGTCGACAAGGACGAGTGGCTGGGCGAGCTGCCGGGCATCGATGAGTGGTTCCACAAGCTGGGCGATGTTCCGGAGGTCATCCTGGAACAGCGGGCCGGCCTGGAGGAGCGCCTCAAGAGCTCCTGACCTGCCCGGACACACCCAGCCGGTAAGTGTCCCCATATGTAGTGACGCCGTGCACGCCATTCATGACTCGAGTGGCGTGCACGGCGTTTCCATGTGTGTTTTAGTTAGCTACTGTGCGGTCCGTTGGGGGAAATTCCGTCATGGAAGACAAGGAGACCGGCCGGAATAGCAGGGGAGAGGCTGTCCTTGGAAAACATTGTGCAGGTCACCGGTCTGACCAAGAATCACGCTCATTTACGGGCTCTCAAAGGCATTGATCTCACGGTGGGGGCCGGGGAGATCGTGGGCCTGGTGGGGGAAAACGGTGCGGGTAAATCCACGCTGATCTCGCTGCTCGCCGGTGCCGCGAGACCCGATAAAGGCGCCATGACCCTGTGTGGGGACAACTTCGCCCCGCAGAATGAACAGGACGCCCGTTCAGCGGGCGTGGGAGCTGTTCAGCAGCGCTTCACGATGAACGGTTCGCTGACGGTGGCCGAAGCCATTGCTGGACTCGGACACGGCGCGCAGGGAGAACGTGATGAGGTCCTGGAACGGGCACGAGAGGTGCTCCGAGACGCCGGCGTGGATCTTGATCCCGAAGCCCATATTTCCTCTCTGATGCGCGCCGAGAAGGCCCTGGTGGAGGTGCTGCGGGTGCGTATGGAGGATCCGCAGCTGGTGCTCATGGACGAGGTCGCCGCCACGTTCAACGACCATGAGGTGGCCACCGTTCACGCGATCACCCGCCAGTTGGCCCGCCAGGGCCGCGGCGTCATCTACATCACGCACCGCATCGATGAGGTGCGCTCCTTGGCCGACCGCGTCGTCGTCATGCGGGAAGGTGCGATCAAGGAGGAGTTCGTACCGCGAGAGGTCGGTGCGGACCAGATCGTCTTTTCCATGCTGGAACGCGCGCTACCCGAGCGGGATCGCCCGGGAGGGCACGACCACGATGACGAGGCACTGTCCGTTCGTGGCTTGAGCACCGACGGTGGTCTGAGCAACGTGGACCTCACACTGCGGCGCGGAGAGGTTCTTGGCCTCACGGGCCTGCGCCGGGCCGGCATGAACGAGCTCGTGGGCGCCCTGGTGGGTGTGCATCCCGGCCAGTACGAGCATCTGCAGGTCTCGGGACGGGACGTGAGCATCAGCTCCGCCCAGGACGCTGTGGAACTCGGGATCGGCTACCTGTCCGACAGCGATGACGAATTGAACGAGGCACACGAAGAGTCCGTGGCCCGCATGCTCCGTAACGACGACCCGGATCCGGACGCAGGCTTCATCCGGGAAGTCACCGCGTTGCGCGAGGTAGTTGCCCAGGTCAAGGCCCTGCACATCAAGACCCATGACATCCAAGGCCAGGTGGGCAAGCTGTCCGGCGGCGACCAGCAGAAGATCGCGCTGGCGCGTTGGATGAGCACGGACTGCGACATCCTGATCCTCAACCACCCCACGCGCGGGATCGATGTGGGGGCCAAGGGCGACATCTACGACATGCTCACGGATCTGACATCCAAGGGCACATCCGTGCTGCTGATCTCCTCGGAGATGTCCGAGCTGCTGCAGTGGTGTCACCGGATCCTGGTCATGCGCGAGGGTCAGATCGTCAGCGAGCAGACGAATGATCAGGCCACCGAAGACACCCTGATGGCCGCCGTGACCGGTCAGGAATTGCCCAGCCACGCCGTGCGCAAGCGTCACGTGGCCGACCACGCCCCGGCGGAGGCTCCCGCTCAGGACTGACGTTCGGTCGGAATGCGAGTAGCCATTGGGATTGCGAGTAGCCATGGAGCGTCTCGGCCAGCTGTGACCATGCGCCAGTCCAGTTCTAGCTCCAGTTGCCGACGCCGCTGCCTCGCGTCGATCGTGTCGCGTCGCCTTGCACTTTGTGGGCCCTTAGAACCCTCCGATGCGTCGGAGGTGTCGGTGGAACCTCTTTTGCGCGTTGGAAGGGTTCTAGCGGAGCGTGAGGTGTATCGCGCAATTCTTCAGAAACCTGCGGCCCGCGCTCTTGAGCACGGGCCGCAGGTTTCTCTGTGAGTGCTCCGGGTGGCTGAACCCGGGTTCACCAATTCTGGGGTGGATCAGACGGAAACGCGCTTGGACACCGTGTTGAGCTTGTGGCGCGCCAGGGCGAGGTTCGCGGTGTTGCGGTCCAGCACGAGGTACACGAACAGTCCGCTGGTCTCCTCGGTGTTGAGCACATTGATCAGGTGGTACTGGCTCTCGAGGGTGATCATGATGTCTTCGATCTCGCCGCGAAGGTTGATGTCCTTCATGGTGCGCAGCTTGGCGCGCACCACGTTGGAGTTGCCAGCTGCGGCAACGTTGAGGTCGAAGCCGGGGTTGCCGCCGGAGGCGAGCGCCATACCGCTGGAAATATCCACCACGGCCGCGCCCGTGGCGCCCTCGATGCTCAGCAGTTCCTGGATGGAGTTGTCCAACTGGGACATATCGATTGTCTCCCTACTAGATGTTTGTGGTGCGTCGACAGGCGTCTGGGTGGGCCGGTCTTCGGCACGTGTCTTGCGAGAAGGCCACAGTGAAAAGGCCATGACCTGAATCCCCCTACGTGAATTGGTTCTAGCCCGCTGTCGCACCCCTGGGCCCCCAAAGCCCGGGGGGTCACAGCTTTCCCAGTATAGGAGCGGGTCACTGGGCCACCCAGGGAAAAACACAAGTGTGGACCACGGCGCAATGAGGTGTCAGGCAAAGGGGGGACGGGCACGTGAGGTGGAATTTTCCACAGTAAGTAACAGTTATCCCTAGGTTGGCAGCGTTTAATGAATCCATCACCACAGAAGGGGCCGAATCGTGAAGCTGACTGCTTTTTCTGACATCGCCCTGCGCGTGCTCCTATTGATGGGCGGGCTGCCTGGGGGCACCCTGCTGTCAACTCAGCGGATCGCCGAGGGTGTCGGAGCCCCTTATCACCACGTGACCAAGACCGTGGCCAAACTGCGCTCCATGGGGCTGCTCGCCTCTCAGCGCGGGCGAGCCGGCGGAGTGATCCTGACGGAATCCGGACTTGCCGCGAGTCTGGGGTCCGTGCTGCGAGAGCTCGAGGCCAACACCGCCATTGTCGAGTGTGAAGCGGATGAGACTTCATGCCCGCTCAATCACGGGTGCAAGCTTCGCGGGGCCCTTGCCCGGGCACGGGAGGCCTTCTACCGCGAGTTGGACGGCGTCACCATCGCCGATCTCGTCAACGAGCGCCAGGTCGGCAGGGTGGCGGTCACCATCGGTCTGGTTCCGCCGAGTGACGCCTTCGCTTGAGAGCTACATTACTTGTATCTGGGATGCTAGATTTCATAGCGCAAGGTTTCCAACCTAAGGAGCAGCCGTGCTGTCCGAGAAGTCTCGTCCCGTTATTGAGCAAACCATTGGCGTGATCGCAGAGCGGATCCCCGCGATCACCCCCGAGTTCTACAAGTCCATGTTCAACGCCCGCCCCGATCTGTTGGACGGCATGTTCAGCCGGTCCAACCAGAAGAACGGTACGCAGCCCCAGGCGCTGGCCGGTTCCATTGCGGCCTTCGCGTCCCACCTGCTGAACAACCCGGATTCCTACCCGGACGAGGTACTCTCTCGCGTGGCTCACAAGCACGCGTCCCTGGGCCTGCTGCCCGAGGAGTACCCCACCGTTCACGAGCACCTGTTCGGGGCCATCGCCGCTGATCTCGGCGACGCCGCGACCCCCGAGGTCGTTGCCGCGTGGGACGAGGTCTACTGGCTCATGGCGGACGCCCTGATCAAGCTCGAAAAGGGCCTCTATGGTCAGCAGGCGAACGACGTAATGTTCGCGCCGTTCACGCTGATCTCCAAGGAAGACATCGCAGAAGGCGTTGTGGCCTTCGAGTTCGAACCCGCGGACGACACCCCGCTGACCCGCTCGATCCCCGGCCAGTACGTGACCATTCAGGTCAAGGTCAAGGACGGCATCCGTCAGCCTCGCCAGTTCACCCTGGTTCCTTCGCAGGAGGGTCACCGCCGCGTGGTGATCCGTAAGGATCCCCAGGGTGAGGTCACGCCCATCCTGCACGAGGACATCAACGAGGGCGACGTCCTCGAGATCTCCAATCCCTACGGTGATGTGGTCTTGGACGAAGGCCACGGTTCTCTCGTGCTGGCCTCCGCCGGGATCGGCACCACCCCGATCGTGGCGTTCCTGGATCGACTGGCCAAGGAAGATTCCCAGCGCAAGGTCACCGTGCTGCACGCGGACCACTCCAAGGATCGCTGGCCGGGTCGTCAGATCATGGAGCGCCTCGTGGACAGCTTGCCCAATGCCACGATGATCACCTGGATGGAGACCCCCGGAGATGGCGATTACGAGGGCTTCATGAACGTTTCGGAGGTGGACCTGGACGTCGATCAGGACACCACCGCGTTCATGTGCGGCCCCCTGCCCTTCATGAAGGGGTTGCGCTCGCAGCTCATCGAAAAGGGCGTTCCGGGCCGGAACATCCACTACGAAATCTTCGGTCCCGACCAGTGGATGCTCCACGACGAGGCCCGCAAGGCCGATTCCTGAGCCTCAGCTGGTTGTTCTGATACCTAGCATCACGGACTTCGGCGCCGCACGAGAATTCTCGTGCGGCGCCGTCGGCGTCAAGACAGTGGGCGCGAGCGTCAGCCCTGTCTTACCAGGCCAAGCGCGGTGTCACGCACGCGCTCCATGGTGGCGGTGTCCGGAGCCTCCACGTTCAGACGCAGGAACGGCTCGGTGTTGGAGGGGCGCAGATTGAACCACCAGCCCTCGCCCGGGTGCGTGAAGGTGGTGCCGTCCATGTCCTCGACCGTGACGGCCGGATCCTGCTCGGCGTAGTAGGCCCGCACGCGATCCACGGCGGCTGCTTTGTCCTCGATCTCGGAGTTGATCTCCCCGGAAGCGACGTACGGATCGTAGCGTTCCATTAGGTCGCTGAGCGTGCCCTGCTGCTCGCCGAGTGCGGCCAGCACGTGCATGGCCGCGAGCATCCCGGTGTCCGCGTTGTAGAAGTCCTTGAAGTAGTAGTGAGCGGAGTGCTCACCGCCGAACACGGCCTTCTCCGAAGCCATCACGGCCTTGATGAACGAGTGGCCCACGCGCGTGCGCACCGCGCGACCGCCACTGGCCTCCACCAGCTCCGGCACGGCCTTGGACGTAATCAAGTTGTGGATGACCACGGGCTGCTCGTTGCCCTCTGCCTGGGCGCGAGCGATCTCGCGCTCGGCCACGATGGCCGCAATCGCCGACGGCGACACGGGCTCGCCGCGCTCGTCCACCACGAAGCAACGGTCCGCGTCTCCGTCGAAGGCCAAACCGATGTCCGCACCGTGTTCACGCACGGCGGCCTGCAGGTCCACCAAGTTGGCGGGCTCGAGCGGATTGGCGGGGTGATTGGGGAAAGTGCCGTCCAATTCGAAGTAGAGGGGCACGATCGTCAGGGGGAGCGCCTCGAGCTCGGCATCGCCAAGGACGGCGGGGGTCGTGAGACCGGCCATGCCGTTGCCTGCGTCCACGACGACCTTGAGCGGACGGATCTCGCTGAGGTCCACCAGGTCACGGAGGTAACGGGCGTAGTCGGCCAGCACATCTCGGCTGGTTTCAGTGCCCTGCTGCTCGGCCTGCGGAATCTCACCCGAATCCAGGTACTGCTGCGCGAGGTCGCGGATCTCGTACAACCCGGTGTCCGAGGACACCGGGACGGCTCCAGCCATGGACATCTTGATGCCGTTGTAGGCGGCGGGATTGTGGCTCGCCGTGAAGGTCACGCCCGCGCAGTTGAGCGTGCCGCACGCGAAGTACAACTCGTCGGTGGAGATGTTGCCGATCTTGATCACATCCGCGCCGCGCATCATGGCGCCCTGCGCGAATGCATCGATGAACTCGGGGGATGAGGGTCGCATGTCACCGCCCACGGCCACGGTGGTTCCGGCCAGGTCGAGCACATCGACATAGGCCGCACCGGTGGCCCGCACGCTGTCCGCAGTGATGGTGGAGCCCACAATGCCGCGCACGTCGTAGGCCTTGAATGAGGAAGAAAGATCTATGGTCACAAGGCCGAATTCTACGTGAGACGTTCCAAGGAGCGGACGAGGTCCACACGAATCCTCAAGCGCTCTGTGGTTGGATGAACTGCATGGCAGAGTTCTTTCGGATGGACAATCCGATTCAGAATTACGCATGGGGCTCACGATCGGTTCTGGCCACCATGCAGGGTAGGCCTGTCCCCAGCGAGCAGCCGGAGGCCGAGCTGTGGATGGGTGCTCACCCTAGCGCGCCCTCCCGAATTGACATGGGCGAACACTCCCAGAGCCTTGCTGAAGTCCTACCCGATCTCCCGTTCCTGCTCAAGATTCTGGCCATTGCGGCGCCTCTCTCAATTCAGGTCCACCCCTCGACTCGGCAGGCACAAACGGGATTCTCGCGGGACAACGAGCGGCAGGTTCCGCTGGATTCTCCGAACCGTAATTACAAGGACGACCGCGCCAAGCCGGAAACTGTGGTGGCGCTCACCAGCATGTGGGTTCTCGCGGGGCAACAATCCGGTGCTGAACTGCGTGAACTTGCTCACGAACTGCGCCTGGACTGGCTCGCGTGGGCGGCCAATCAGCCCTCGGCGCTGCGGGCGGCACTGACCTTGTCGGGAGAGGATGCGGCGGATTCCATCCGGGCGTGTGTGCGTGCGGCCGCGCGGCTGCGCCGGACCCGGTTGGCGCACCTGCCCGAGGCCGATGACGACTACGTGACCCTGTGCCCCAAGGCCACGCCGCTGGAACGTGCGGTCTATCTGATCGAGTTGCTCGATCATCACTATCCGGGGGACCCGGGAATGCTCGTGGCCCTGTGCATGAACCTGGTGCATCTGTACCCGGGGCAGGCGATGCACACCCCGCCCCAGCAGTTGCATGCTTACATGTCCGGGACGGCCGTGGAGATCATGGGGTGTTCGGACAATGTGCTGCGCGCGGGTCTGACCGAGAAGCACATGGACGTACCCGAGCTGTTGTCCGTGTTGGCACCGCAACAAGCACCGATCGACATCCTGGATCCTGATTTCAGCCCGGACGGCTCGGTCGACTATCCCTTGTGGGATGCCAACCTGAGCCTGGTGGCATTCCAGGTGCATCGCAAGCATTCGCTTCGCCGTTGGATCAGGGGTACCTCCGTGGTGCTGGTGGCGGAGGGGCGTGTCACCGCGACGATCCCAGAACGGAGTGCCCGGACCCACGAAATCCCGGCGGGACATTCGTTGCTGTACTCCGGTGAACCCGGGTTCGTGGAGTTCGATGGCGAGGGTCTGGTGTTCGTGGTCACGGGCAGCGTGGCGCACTAACGCGGGAGACTCCACCCCTTAAGGGGTGCCCCGCGCTCCAGGGATGACGTTAAATGGGAAGTAGGCGTACTATTTAACTTCTCATCGGATTTGGAGACTCCCATGGATCGACGGATTGAACGAACGCGAAGAGCGGTGGTTGATGCCACCGTCGATCTGGTGTCCCGCCGTGGATCTCACGTGGGCATGACGGAAATTGCGCAGGCCGCGGGCGTGAGCCGCAAGGCCGTCTACGAAAATTTCGGGTCGCGGGACCAGGTCCTGTTGCAAACCACCGTGAATCTGCTGCGCGCTGAGTTGTCTTTGAAGAGCGCCACCCTCAGCGGCGAGGGTGATGTTCTGGAACGGCTTGCGCACACCGTGGCCGATCATATGATCGAGTACAGGGACTATTACACAGCGGTGCTCTCCGGTCCGGGGGGATACCTGGCCGGAAATGCGCTGGTGGTGCAACTTGCCGCCGCATGCCGCCAACTGCGTAATGAACAGCACCAGCCCAGCACATCCAATTTGCAGGACCGGTTCATGATTCACGGTCTGCTGGGTGTGTTGACGGAAGCACTGGTAGAACACGACAGCGCCGACCTGCACGCCGTGGTGTCACGGCTGTACAAAGAAATGGCGGCGCCACACCGACACTCGTAGAGAGGACCCGCCATGGCACAGGAATACAGACTCACGGGAGCCGACCGCCCCAACGTCCCGATTCCTTCGCTGAAGTGGGTCGACAAGGTGTGGAAGCGTCGCTTGGCGGTGGTGGGGGTCGTGGCACTGATCGCAGCCATCGCCGGGGTGTTGTTCAATGATCAACTCGCCCGCACCGGATTCTTCGACAGCGCCTGGCAATGGCCGGTGCTGCTCGCCGGAGCCGCAGCATCTCTGGGCGGTGTGCTCCTGTCGTTCATGCGCGTGGACCAGGTGCCTCGTGTGGGAATGATGGAAGAACGCGCCACCGGCTCCAAGGGTGTGCGTGCGAGTGCTCGCACCGGCAATTTGCCGCGGGACACCGCGCATCTAAGGGTCCAGGACTACATGGCCGTGGAAATGGTGCAGTACGGCTGGCCAATGATTCCGGCCCTGGTGGGAATGATTTTGATACTCATCGCGCTATGGACAGTGGCGCCCGCCGTGGTCATCGCCCTGCTGCTCGTAGCGGTGTGGGCCGCCATCCGAATCAACGGAACGGCCACGGCACGGAAGTACTACCGGCTACGGAAGGACTAACCCATGTCAGACATCACGATCATCGGCGGCCACGGAAAGGTGGCCCTGCAGCTCAGTCAGATTCTCACCGGCGACGGTCATCGCGTGAATTCCGTGATCCGTTCCGAATCACAGATTCAGGACGTGGAGGACACCGGTGCGAACGCCGTGGTGGCAGACGTGCAGAACCTCGACACGGAGGGTCTCACCGAATTGCTGACCGGCCAGGACGCCGTCGTGTGGTCCGCCGGAGCGGGTGGCGGGGACCCCGAGCGCACCTACGCCGTGGACCGCGATGCCGCCATTCGTTCCATGGACGCCGCCCAGGCCGCGGGCGTGAACCGCTACGTAATGGTTTCCTACATCGGAGCGGGACAGGACCACGGCATTCCCGAGGACGACTCGTTCTACGCGTACGCCCAGTCCAAGGCCGACGCGGATGATCATTTGCGCGCCAGCTCGCTCAAGTGGACCATTCTGGGTCCCGGCACCCTCACGGATGACGAGACCACCGGCATGATCACCCTCGAGCCCGGCCAGGACGACGACGCCGCCAACACAGCGCGAGGAAATGTCGCCTTGGTTGCCGCGGCAGCTCTGACCGCACCCGACACCACGGTCGGACGGAAGATCGATTTCGCCGATGGTGACACGGTAATCACCGAGGCGTTGGCGAACCTCTCCTAAGAGGCATCCGCCAGGAAATCACTCAATCCCAGGTCGCGCTGGGAGGGACCCCCGGGGTCGTTCTCCCAGCGTTGCCCACGGGACACCCGGCGCTGGTTAATCCGCCACCCTTGATCGGTGCGGACCCATTCGTCCAAGTAATCGCCGGAGGCCAGTGACCCGTCGTGACGCACGATGAGGTACTTGCTCCATGATCGCGCGCGTTCCCTGCCCGTCGAATCGGCAGGGAGCCGCGCGATCACCGTATCCGTGGTGAAGTGCGGGTGGTACGGAGCAACCCGTTCGATGCGGTCCGCAATTTCATCGCGTGACTGCGTGTAGTTACCGGGCGCGCCGAATTGGGCGTCGGCGGTGAAGACGAGTGGCAGTCGATCCCAGTCGCGGTTGTCGATGCAGTGCGCGTAGCGCGCCAGAACGTCGTGGATCTGTAACGCGTCATCGAGGGGGACGCGAACCCATCGTGCCGCGCTCACCGGACCTGCCCGTCGTTGCGGCGGATGCCCGCATCCGCAACCGATTGCTGGGCCCGGAGGATGGCGTCGTCGAAGTGCACGAATGTATAGGGCCCGGGCACGTATCCGCCACCCTGACGCCCCGGTTCGCGCAGCATGTTGCGGGCGTGGACCACACGGCGTGAGATCCGCCAACCGGCCGGAGTCCGGACCAGGGCGTCCACGACATCGGCACCGACAGCGCGCTGGTCGAAGGACACCATGATCAGGCGGCTCCATGTGACCGCAGTGTCGCCGTCAATGGGCTCAATCACGGAATTGAGTACGTGCACACTGCCGTACTGCGCCAATTGCGAGAGTTCGTAACCTTGCCGGATCCCCGCGGGGCCGGGCAGTGTTGTGGAGGGTGCCATGTCTTCCAGCGACTCGGGGGCCTCCGTGCCCGGGGACAGGATTTCGACGTCCTCCGTGACCACGTCCGCCAAATGATCCCACTCGCGGTTGTCGATCACGTGATTCAGGAAATGTAGGGTTTCCACAATCTCTAACCGATCCTGAGGGCTGAGCGAGGCGGCATGGGACATGGTTGGAGCGACCTTTCGGGAGTCCTGCAGAACACGCAGCAATGTGTTCTTTCAGAAGTATCTCCTAATCTGGGGTTATGGAGATGCCATCACTGCACCCGCGCCCCTCGGATGACCGCGAACGCGAAGAACTCGACCTGAACGAATCCTTGGCCATGACTGCCGTAATCCACGGCACCGTGCAAGGCGTGGGGTTCCGCTACTGGGCCTGGCGGCACGCCGAGAAGTTGGGTCTGGTGGGGCACGCGACCAACAACTCTGACGGCACCGTGACCATCGAGGTCGACGGCCCGCGCTGGGCCCTGCAGGAGTTGCTCAAGTCGCTGAACTCGAGTGACACCCCGGGGGTCGTGATGACCGTCGATGCACACTACGGTCCCGTCACCGGACGTTTCAGCGAGTTCACCCGGAACTGAACTGAACCCTGTTCACCTCGCGTAAATCTGTTGTTACTACGGTGATTGAACACCATCGGACCAGGGGGTTGAAACGATCATGAGCCAAGTGCCAGACCACGTGTTCCAGCAGCGCCGAGAGTTGGCGTCGCAAGCCATGGACACCGTGGAGGAACTGTTCCGGGTGGTCAGGGCCGCGCGGTCGGCTCAGCTGGATCGCATCAATCGGGTTCTGCCCCGCCACCGGTGGTCCGCGGTCAATCTGGTCGATTACGCGGCGGTGCGTAGCCAGGACGTGCGGCAGTTGCAGTCGGATCTTTCGGATCTGGGGCTTTCCTCTCTGGGCCGCATGGAGGCCGGTGTGGAGGACCATCTCAAGGCCGTGCTGTTGAGCCTGGCGGCCGTTGCCGAGCGCCCCGAACCCAATCTGGACATGCTGGACGTGGGTATCGAGCCCGGGGAAGGTCACGGCAGCGGTCAGGACATCCTGGAGCGCAATGCGGTGCAGTTGCTGGGCCGTAGTCCCGAGGACCGCGAAACCCGCATCATGGTCACGTTGCCTTCCGAGGCAGCCGCCGACGCCGCCCTGGTGCGGGACATGGTGGCCGCCGGGATGAACGTGGCGCGCGTGAACTGCGCCCACGACGGCCCCGAGGAATGGGCGCGCATGATCGATCACGTGCGCACGGCGGCGTCGGACTTGGGCAAGGACCTGCGTGTCTCGATGGATCTGGGCGGGCCCAAGGTGCGCACCGGACCGATCGAGCCGGGTCCGCGGGTCGAGAAGATCAAACCCGAGCGCGACGCCACGGGCCATGTGACCGAACGGGCCAGGCTCTGGCTGGGCACCTCACCCCACGACGACCTGATCCCGTCCGTCCCCGTGAGCCCCGCAACCTGGCTCTCGGAACGCACGGTGGGGGAGCGGATCCGATTGCGGGACGCTCGCGACTCGGGCCGTTCGCTACGTGTAATGGCAGTTGAGGACGGCGGCGTGCTGATGGAGTTCGCCAAGACCGTGTACTTCGCGACGGATCTGGTGCTCAAGGCCGGCAACGGTGACGAGGCCACCTTGGGCGAGCTGCCGGAGACCGAACAGGCGCTGCGGCTGAACATCGGGGACACTCTGCGCCTGGTGCGCAGCCTGGAACCGGTACCCGCGGTGACGCAGTCGCCGTTCACCATTGGCTGCACCCTTCCCGAGGCGTTCCAGGACGCCGCACCGGGAGACCGGGTCTGGCTGGACGATGGCAAGATCGGCGGCGTGGTGCGGACCGTGACCCCGGACAGCATGGACATCGAGGTGCTGCACACCGGCCCCAATGGTTCCAATCTCAAGGCCGAGAAGGGCATCAACTTCCCGGATACGGACCTGCAGATCCGTTCCCTCACCCCGCAGGACCGGAAGGACCTGGAGTTCGTGGCGCGCCACGCGGACATCGTGAACATGTCCTTTGTGCGTAGCCGCACGGACGTCACGGATCTGCTGGACGAACTCACCCGGTTGAAAGCCACCGAGGTGGATGTGACCCTCAAGATCGAGACGGTGGGCGGATTCGAACAGCTGCCCCAAATGCTGTTGGAGGTCATGCGCTGGAAGGACGCCGGGGTCATGATCGCCCGCGGTGACTTGGCAGTGGAGACCGGTTTCGAGCGTCTCGCGGAAGTTCAACAGGAAATCCTGTGGCTGTGCGAGGCCGCTCATGTGCCGGTCATCTGGGCCACCCAAGTGCTCGAAAGCCTGGCCAAGAAGGGCATTCCCTCCCGCGCGGAGGTCACGGACGCCGCAGAGGGTCAACGCGCCGAGTGCGTGATGCTCAACAAAGGCCCGTTCATCATTGAAACGATTGAGGCGCTGTCCTCGATCCTGGGGCGGATGTCCGGGCACGTGATCAAGAAAACGGACCTGCTGCGCAAACTGCACGCGTGGCGTGAATTCGTGAGTGCTTAGGCGGCCGCCCGGTGGGTGAGCCGTGGCGGGGAACGGTGGCGAGCGGCGTCGTCGGATAGCGAACAGCCCGCGCGGTGATCAGCGGGCTGTGGAATAGTTGACCCGAATGATCGGCGAGACCCGCCCCAACCCATGAGTAAGCCTTGAGGAGTGCACCGCTATGGACATGAACCCGCTGAATAAGGCCTTTGACGAGGACGGCAAGCCCAAGCCGGGCGTCAATAAATTCTTGAACCATGTGCTGCGCGCGCAGCGCCCCATGGTCATCAAGGCGCTGCAGCGTGAGCGCGAGCAGCACCCCAACGAGTCTCCGGAGCAGATCGCCAAGCGCCTGACCAAGACGTACCAGCGCACCGTGACCCTGGGCGGCGGGGCCGTGGGCGCAACCGCGATGGTCCCCGGTATCGGCACCATCGCTTCCCTGGGGCTGTCCTCGGTCGCCGTGGTCGGCTACCTCGAGGCCACCGCGTTGTACGCGCAGGCCATGGCGGAGTTGCACGGTGTGTTCCCGGACAACGAGGAGCAGAACCGCACGATGGTCATGGCTTTGATGCTCGGCGAGGACGGCAACCAGCTGATGAGCCAGATCCTGGCCAACTCCAGCCGCTCCAAGGGTCTCACCAACAAGTGGGGGCTCATGCTCGGTAAGGGTGACAGCGACAAGAAGTTCGATGCCGGTCGCACCATTCGCAACATGTTCGTCAAGCGTTTCCTGGCCAAGCAGACCGGCGCAGTGATGGGCCGTGCCCTGCCGTTCGGTATCGGTGCCGTGGTGGGTGGCGGCGCCAACTTGGCCATGTCCCGCCAGGTGATCAAGTCCGCCGAGGAAGCATTTGGCGAATTTCCCACGGAGTTCCCCGCTGCCCTCGATGACCGTGCCGAGTCCTTCAAGGACGGCACCAAGGTCAAGGAGCCGGAGTCGATCGAGAAGAAGTAGTTCGATCCACTGATCGCGCAACACGCCCCGGGGGCCCATCCATGGATGGGCCCCCGGGGCGTTCATGTTCCCGTCACACGCATTTCGTCAGCGGCTCAGAGCGGCTTTAGGCCTGCGCGTTACGGTGGCCGCGTGTTCACCCCAAGTGGCTCCCCCGGACAATCCTCCACTGACACGCTGTCCGAGCGTTCACGAACCACCCATCGCCTCCCCGAGCGACCCTTGATCTTCGCGCACCGCGGCTCATCAGAGGCGTTTTCCGAACTCACCCGTGCCGCCTACGTGCAGGCGTTGCTCGACGGCGCGGACGGGGTGGAATGCGATGTGCAGCTCACCCGCGACGGGCACCTGGTCCTGCACCACGACGCTCAATTGGGCCGCACCTCCAACGGCAACGGCCCCGTCTCGCAGCACACGCTGGCTCAGCTGCGGGCCTTGGACTTCACGTCATGGAAGGGTGTGCCGATCCCTTCGTCCCACGGCTCTGCGGACGAGCAGTTGCTGACCCTGGACGAGTTGCTGGACCTTTTGGAGGCCGCGGGGCGATCCATTGGCCTGGCGGTCGAAACCAAACACCCCAGCCCGTTCGGGCACGGCTTGGAAGAGGCCGTCCTGGTGCTGCTCATGCGCCGTGGCTGGGATCCGGAAACGGGGTGGCTGGGCAACATCAAGGTGTCGATCATGAGCTTCCACCCCGACGGCGTTCGCTACCTTCTGCAGTCCGTCTCACCGCGGCACGTGTGCCAGTTGGTCGCGGACACCACCGTGAGCACGGTGCGCCACAGCATGCGGGTCGGTCCCGCGGCGGCCATGGTCTATCGCGCCGGGATGCGCCTCGTGGTGCCCCCGGCGGTGCCGATCATCGCTCACGGTGAGGTGGAGCTGGCCGGGCCTGGGATCCAGTTCGTGCGTGACCACCTACACGAGGTGATCAACTGGCGGGCCAACGGCTCCGTGCTGCGGGTGTGGACGGTCGACTCGTTCGTGGACACGCACCTGTGCCTTGCCATCGGGGTGCAGCAGATCACGACCAACGTCCCTGCTGACGTGCTGCGCTGGGTGGGGGAAGCCACGGATGGGACGGCCACCACGGAGTCCACTGCCGCGTCGTGCCACCCAGCCATGGAGCCGACTGCGGCCAGTGGTCGGCATGCGCCCGTGCGGGCGAAAAGCCGAGGGCCACGCGTTGCTGGGAATCCCTTGTACGCGTAGCCCTCCGGCCGATCATGATCCCGCACTGCGTGGAGCTAGCCGAGGATCACACGTTCTTGCTCTGGATGCCCGTCCAAGAACTGCCCAGGGCACCCGTTGATCAGAGCCCCGTCTGTCCCGCTCCGTACGTTGCCTGTTCCTGCGTGAAACCTTCGAAGACCAGTTGATCGATCAGTCCGCTCCGGGAAAAGGACGAGGAATCGAGGTATTCCTGGGCCTTCTTCGCGGCTTGCTCGTTGTAGTCGATGCTCAAACTGTCGACCGCAGCGGCCGAATCTTCGGGCGAGAAATCCTCGAACTCCAGTTGCTCGATCAGGCCGCTGCGAGAAAACGCCGAATAATCGATGTAATCTTCAGCCTTTTTCTTGGCTTGCTCACCGTAGTCGACATCAAGAGAGTCAACCGCAAGAGTTGCGTCCTCGGGTGAGAACCCCTCGAACTCCAGCTGTTCGATCAGACCAGTTCGCGAAAAGGCCGAGTACTGCAGGTAACTCTCTGCCTTGTCCACGGCATTCTGCTGAGACAACGGCGTTGATCCAGAATCTTCATCCTGCTCGGTCTCGGCGGAATCCGCGCCTGTGTCCCCGAGGGGCTGATCGCTGGCGACAGCGCTTTCCTCGGGCGTGGGCTGCGGTGCTTCGGTCGGTTCAGCCGGTTCTTCGCTGGGGGCCTCTTCCGCCACCGCTGGGCCAGGAGCCTCGGTAACACTCTCCGTATTACTCTCCGTGGCAGCTTCCGAGGTGGCGGAAGGAGTTTCGACCGGATTCTCGGTCGCAGTGGCACTGGACGTCTCGTTGCTGACTGGCGCGGCATCGTCATTACCGCCACCGAAAAGAGCCGCACATCCAGCAAACAAAAGGATGACAAGTACAAGTAGGCCCAAACACCCTAGGGCCCATTTCTTCTTGCCCGTTTTCCGCGGCGGTGCCTGGCCATTCCCGTTGTGGTGGAACTGCTGGGTTTGCGAATCGTACTGGCCATTGTGCGGCCCCGGTTGATTCGGGGGGATCTGTGACATGACAGTCTCTTTCTCAGGGGGGTGACTTCATATTCACTATAGGAATCGGTGTGGACTGTGACGCAGCGCACGGTCATTGACGTCCGTGTCGCACCCTATATTTCACTTCGCGTAGCGATCCACGAGCTGCTCGGCCAAACCGGTGTACTGGCCGGGGGTCAGGCCCTTGAGCCGCTGCTCCGCAGCCTCCGACAAACCCAGCTCGCCGATGAACTCGCGCATGCGCTCGCCGTCCACGCGGTGGCCGCGAGTCAGGTCCTTGAGGCGCTCGTAGGGGTTGTCCATTCCCTCGCGTCCTGCGATGGCCTCGGCACGCATGGCGGTCTGGACGGCCTCGCCGAGTACCTCCCAGTTCTGGTCGAGGTCCTCGGCCAGCAGGTTCTCGGCCACGTCCAAGCGCTCCAGACCCTTGATCACATTGGAGATGGCGAGCATCGAGTGACCGAAGGCCACCCCGATGTTGCGCTGTGACGAGGAGTCCGTGAGGTCACGCTGCCAGCGAGAGGTCACCAGGGTGGCACCCAGGGTGTCCAGCAACGAGCAGGAGATCTCCGCGTTGGCCTCGGCGTTCTCGAAACGGATGGGGTTGACCTTGTGCGGCATGGTGGAGGAGCCGGTGGCACCCTCGACAGGGATCTGCTGGAAGTATCCGATGGAAATGTATGACCACACGTCCGTGCATAAGTTGTGCAGGATCCGGTTGAAGCGCGCGATGTCCGAGTAGAGCTCGGCCTGCCAGTCGTGGGATTCGATCTGAGTGGTCAGCGGGTTCCAGTCCAACCCCAGACCCTCCACGAAGGACTGGGAAATGGCCGGCCAGTCGGTGTCCGGGGCGGCAGCCACGTGGGCGGCGAATGTGCCGGTGGCGCCGTTGATCTTGCCCAGATATTCGGTCTGGGCAATGCGGTTCAGTTGCCGGTTCAGGCGGTGTGCGAAGACCGCGAGTTCCTTACCGAGCGTGGTGGGGGTCGCCGGCTGGCCGTGCGTGCGGGACAGCATGGGCGTCGCCTTGGCGTCCTGCGCCATGTCGCTGATCGCGGACACGAGCTTGCGGGCGGCGGGCAGCCAAGCATCTTCCACGGCGTCCTTGACGCTCAATGCGTAGGAGAGATTGTTGATGTCCTCGGAGGTGCACGCGAAGTGCACCAGCGCCTTGAGGTGCTCCAAACCCAACTCCGGCAGGCGACGCCCGATGTAGTACTCCACGGCCTTCACGTCGTGAACGGTCACGGCCTCGATCTCGGCCAGCTCCGCCACGGACTGCACATCGAAGTCGGTGACGATGGCCCGCAGGCCGTCCTTCTGCTCCTGACTCAGGGGCTCCAGACCAGGCAGCGCCCGTTGCTCACACAGGTGAATGAACCATTCGACCTCCACGTGCACGCGCTCGCGGTTGAGCGAGGCTTCCGAGAGGTAGTCGACCAGGATGCCGGCCTGGGGTCGGTAACGACCGTCCAAGGGTCCCAACGCGATGGGAGGGGTCTGCTGGCTCAGGGCCACGCGTCCGGAGGGGAGAGTGTGCGGAGTCTTCGACATGATCTTCATTCTTCCACGCCTCCGCGAGCGCGCCGGCTCGGTGTCCATCGACGACGACGCCGCGGCGCCCGTTCTCCACGGGCGGGCGGGTACGTGGGGCATCGGCTGCGCATCCACAATCCGGCCTGCTCGACCGGTCATGTCACGGGGCGGGTTCTAGCGTGAAGTTCTCTGCGGAATCCGCGCCTGGAAGGAAGTTGGCATGTCGTCATCGATTGCACCGAGCGGTCCGGGATCCTCCGGGTCCGGACCCACCGAGCCATCGGGGCCGTCGCCGGCGGGAATGGCAGGTCTCCTGTACGAGCGCATTGTCATGCTGGCCGGCTCCTACGATCGCACGGCGGATGAGCTGCTGGCGCTGACGGCACAACTCCGTGCGGCAGAGGCTGCGGAATGGAAAGGGCAGGCGGGACTGGCCTACCGGACACGGCTGGAGGAGCTGACCGCGGAGGTTCAGAGCGCCGCCCACGGGTACCGCACTGTTGCAGCCGAATTGCGCGCGGGTGCCGCGGGGCTTTCGGCTCAGATCGGAGCAGTTGAACAGTTCCTGGACCTGGGCACCCTTGGTGCCTCGGTGTTGGGGGTGCTGGCCCAGGCGGAACAATCGATTCCACAACACGGTCCCGCGGGACTGCAGCGATGAGTATCGACACGGAACGTGTGATCACGGGTCGCGCTGAAGATGTGCACGCGACGTTGTTCGGCACGGACTCCGGTGGCCGGCTACTCCTGGACCACCCCAACGTTCCGATCGACACTCGAGCGACCATCACGTCCGCCACCGAATCCATGCGGGTGAGTGGCGGCACCGCCCCGGGCGGCCTGGAGGTCAGCACCGAAGCCATCTCGGTAGCGGCCGGAGTCCTCTCCAGAGTGAACGAACGCGCCGGTGACGTGCTCCTGGGAACCACTGCTACAGATGTGGAGGTCGCGGCGTGGAGCATGACGGGACATCCGCTGCTCGTGGCCGCGGCGGCGTCGTCGGCGTTGACGAAGGCCGCGCTCGCGGCAGCTCAGGCGCGTATGACGCTGACGCAGCTGCACCTGGCGAGCGCGCAACAGCACTACGAAATGGTGGAAGCCAGCGTGGGGTCGTTGTTCGGGCCGGGCATCCTGACCATGCCGGGATGGAACCTCACGGGGTCTTCCATGAGCGGTCTCCGCACGACACTGGACGAATTCACCGACGCGGTGCAACGCGCGGACATTAGTACTCCCGCCGAATTCGCCACCAGGGTGCGGGTCACCTCCTTTGGGGTCGTGGTGGCCGGCGGCGGACCGGAAGGCACCAACGCGGTGATCCGTGGTGTGGGCCTGGATGACGTGCTCGACTCGAGCCTCCGTACCCCGTTGCCATCGGTGGTGCTGCGTCATTCGCGGGCCCACCGGGACCTCGGGGGCCAACCGGGCGATGAGTTCACACTGGGGCAGTACGCGCGAGTGTGGGCGGAC
Source organism: Kocuria sp. CPCC 205235 (assembly GCF_040980905.1). NCBI lineage: Bacteria > Bacillati > Actinomycetota > Actinomycetes > Micrococcales > Micrococcaceae > Kocuria > Kocuria sp. CPCC 205235. Next base: position 76,662 of record NZ_JAVKPR010000001.1, on the reverse strand, counting down.
GGGCTGCTGACGGGAGTCGGCGAGACCGAGGCCCACGTGGGTCCCGAGGAGGCGGCCGTGCAGGCTGAGTTGGGTGCGTCCTGGCCGGTGGTGCGCGCCGCCGTCAACGGACTCAGCGGCAGGTCAGGATTCGAATGGCTCACCGCCTATTCCACCGGTCGAAGTCTCTCTCCGGCCGAACGGCTGCTGTACCCGCTCGTACGCGGTCATGCAGTGCGTCCGAAGGCCAAGGAAACGATGACCGGTATTACGCCGCGCAACGCCTCCGACCACGGGATGGCCGGGTTGGCCAAGCGACCACTGCCCGCGGGCGTCGAATTCGACGGTGCGGTGCCCGTGACGGTGGCGGGGACGGCCGGGGCACTCAAGGACGCCAAGAACATCGTTGAGGATCGGGAGAACAGTACGGTCATGGTCCAAAAGTCCACTGATAGTTCGGGGCGGGCCGCGTTCTCCGTGGTGCTCACAGGCACGGAGGTGTGGCACGACGGCCAGGGGGTTCATGACATCGCCGGCATCGTCGAGGGCATGAAGGTGCAACCGCACGATTCGCTGGACGAACTACCTCCCGCACAGCGCGCGGTTCTCGAAGCGCTGAAGGATGCGGGGATCCGGCCGGGGGATTCCGTGGTGCTCACCGGTCACAGCCTGGGCGGTATCGATGCCGCGGGGCTGGCCTCGAACAGGGCCTTCCAGGAGCGGTACTCGGTGGCCGCTCTGACGACTTTCGGAGCACCCGTGGGTGGCTTCGAGTTCTCTCGGGACACCTCGGTCATGGCCGTTGAACACTCGGACGACATGGTGCCGCCGTTGGACGGGGTCGGGAATCCGGACGGCGAGAACCGCTCGACGGTCCGCGTGGACACGCAGTACAACGGCCAGTATTCGACCGTGGGAAGTCTCAGCGGAGTGGGTGCTCACGACATGTACGCGTACACACTGGGAGCCCAGGGGATCAGCAACTCGGGGCACGCTGCGGTGACGAAACACGAACAGGCATTGCGTGCCGCAATTCCTGCGGGAACTGACGCGAACACCGAAACCTACATATACGAAGCCACGGAAGAACACATTGTCCACAACCCGGAGGATCGGTAGCGAGAGTTAGCATTGGGCCTATGAGTAACGCCACGCCGTCAGCCGATTCTTCAGGCACCGAGCAGAACGCGGAGCGGATCATCCCCCGAACCGCGCTGGCTCAGCTTCCCGCGTACGCCGCCGGAAAGCCCGCTACCGAGATTCCCGGACTGGTGGCCTACAAGTTGGCGTCCAACGAGAACCCTTACGGGCCGGTACCGGCGGTGCGCCAGGCCCTGTACGATTTCGACCTGTTCAACCGCTACCCGGATCCCGCGGCCACCGTGCTGTGTGAAGCGCTCGCGGGCTACCTGTCGGTCCCCGCTGCAGACATCGTGGCCGGCGCGGGTAGCTTGGGCGCGCTGAACCAACTGCTGGCGGCGTTCGCGGGAACCGGCCAGGACGGCCAGCCGGACGAGGTCATCTACGCGTGGCGTTCCTTCGAGGCCTACCCGATCTCGGTGGGACTGGCCGGAGCGTTGAGCGTCCAGATCCCCAACCGCCCGGACGGTTCCCACGACCTTGAGGCCATGGCTGACGCGGTCACCGATCGCACCCGGGTGATCCTGCTGTGCACACCCAACAACCCCACCGGACCCAGCCTGCGTGCGGCGGACGTGCACGAGTTCTTGAAGCGAGTCCCCTCACGCGTGCTGGTGGTCATCGACGAGGCCTACTGGGAGTTCCAGCGTGCCGAGGGCCTGGTCAACGGCATCGACTTCTACCGGGAGTACCCCAACGTGGTGGCGCTGCGTACCCTGTCCAAGGCGCACGGACTGGCCGGGTTGCGCGTGGGGTACACGGTGTCCCAACCACACGTGACCCAGTACTTGCGGCAAGCCACCCCGGCCTTCAGCGTCACCCAGGTGGCCCAGTTGGCCGCGGTGGCGTCCATTGAAAACATTGACCAGGTCGACGAACGCGTCCAGCAGGTGGTCGACGAGCGCGAGCGTGTCCTGGCAGGTCTGGCGGAACTCGGGTGGCAGCACCCGGAAACCCAGGCCAACTTCGTGTGGCTGCCGCTGGGCGAACACAGTCAGGCCTTCAGCGAACTGTGCGATGCGCACGCGTTGTCGGTCCGGCGCTTCGGATCCGAGGGTGTGCGTGTGAGTTTCGGAGAAGCGGAGGCCAACACTCGATTGCTCGAGCTGTGCGCGCAGTTCCCGTACCCCAGCACCATGCCCATGAGCAGCACCAACTAGGCCACTCGGAAGGACAACCCAACCATGGCAGCAAAGATGCACCCCGGGACGGTCGAGAGCGCCGTGCCCAGGCTCCAGTTGCTCGACGAGCAAGGCACGGTCCACGAGGACCCCACCCTTTCCCCGTTCGTCAAAGATGTCGACACGGTGGAACTCAAGGGCCTGTACCGCTCCATGGCACTGGCACGGCGTGTGGACGAGGAAGCCACCTCATTGCAGCGTCAGGGCCAACTGGTGCTGTGGGTGCCGCTGCGCGGTCAGGAAGCGGCGCAGGTCGGATCCGCTTGGGCCACCGAACCCACCGACCGCATCTACCCGTCCTACCGCGAGCACGCCGTGGTCTTCCACCGCGGTGTGAAGCCCGGTGAGTTGCTGCAGCTGTTCCGCGGTCACACCGCCGGCGGCTGGGACCCCAACGAACATCACGTGAATCTCTACACCATGGTGCTGGCTTCTCAGGTGCCGCACGCGGTGGGTTACGCCATGGGCACAGCCCTGGACCGCAAGGCCGCCGAGGACGCGGGCGAGCAAGTGAGTGAGACACCGGAGGCCGTGGTTGCCTACTACGGAGACGGTGCGAGCACCGAGGGTGAGATCCACGAATCCATGGTTTTTGCAGCGTCCTACGACGCCCCCGTGCTGTTCTTCGTGCAGAACAACCAGTGGGCCATCTCGGTGCCGTTCTCCACGCAGTCCCGCGTGCCGCTGGCCACCCGCGCCGCCGGTTACGGTTTCGAGGGTCTGCGTGTGGACGGCAACGACATCCTGGCCGTGCTGGCCGCCACGCGCTACGCACTCGACAAGATCCGCCGCGGGGAAGGTCCCGTGATGATCGAGGCCGAGACCTATCGCATGGGCGCTCATACCACCGCGGACGACCCCACCAAGTACCGTCAGCGCGACGAGGAAGAACAGTGGGGCACACTGGACCCGCTCGAGCGGCTGGAGATGTTCCTGCGCGAAACCCACCACGTGGGTGATGAGTTCTTCGATTCGGTGACCAACGAGGGTCGTGAAATGGCGGACGAGTTGCGCGCGGACGTGCTGGCCATGGTGCCGCCCACCTTTGACGAATTCTTCGACAAGGCCTACGCGGACCCGCACTCGCTGATTGACGCGGAACGCGCCGAGTACCTGGATTACCAGGCAGGCTTCGCTCCGCAGGACGACCAGGATGACTCCGGCTCGGAAGGAGCTCACGCGTGAAGCAGCTGACCATTGCCAAAGCGATCAACGCGGGGTTGTCCCGGGCCATGGAGGAAAACCCCAAGGTCATGCTCATGGGCGAGGACATCGGTTCCCTTGGCGGCGTTTACCGCGTCACCGAGGGCCTCAAGGACCGCTACGGCGCCCACCGGGTACTGGACACACCCCTGGGTGAGGCGGGCATCGTTGGAACCGCCATCGGGCTGGCCGAACGCGGTTATCGGCCCGTGTGCGAGATCCAGTTCGACGGGTTCACGTTCCCCGCCTTCAACCAAATCACCACCCAGCTGGCCAAGATCCATGCCCGCTCAGACGGCAACCTGACCGTGCCCGTGACCATCCGCATCCCCTACGGCGGTGTGATCGGTTCGGTGGAGCACCACTCGGAGTCACCCGAAGCACTGTTCGCCCACACAGCGGGTCTGCGTATCCTGGCGCCTTCCAACGCGCAGGACGCCTACTGGATGTCACAGCAGGCCATCGAGTGCAATGACCCGGTCATCATCTTTGAACCAAAGCGCCGCTACTGGCTCAAGGGCGACGTGGACGAGAATCAGCCCACGGGCGATCCGTTCAGCGCCGCGGTGGTGCGTGAGGGGCAAGAGGCCACCATCGTCGCGTGGGGCCCGCTGGTCCCCGTGGCGCTCGCGGCCGCTGAGGCCGCACGGGAAGACGGCCGTAGCGTGGAGGTCATCGACCTGCGCAGCCTGTCTCCCATCGACTTCGATACCGTCACGGCATCCGTGCGGAAGACCGGTCGCCTGATCATCGCCCACGAGGCCCCCACATTCGGTGGACTGGGCGGGGAGATCGCCGCGCGCGTGACCGAGCGAGCGTTCTACTCATTGGAAGCCCCCGTGCTGCGCGTAGGTGCCTTCCACATGCCCTACCCGCCGGCTGCCGTTGAAGAGCATTACGTTCCGGACCTGGATCGCGTGTTGGAAGCACTCGACCGATCCTTCGCCTACTAATTATTCCTAAGTCACGAATCGCTCCTCGCGGGCGGTATCGCAGGAGGTAGAACTCATGTCCCAGGTTTTCACGTTGCCCGATGTGGGCGAGGGCCTGACCGAAGCCGAGATCCTGTCCTGGAAGGTGGCCGAGGGGCAGACCGTCACGGTCAACCAGGTGATCTGCGAAATCGAGACCGCCAAGTCCGTGGTGGAGCTCCCGTCCCCCTTCGCGGGAACCGTGCTCAGCATCATGGTGACCGAAGGCACCACGGTCGAGGTCGGAACGCCCATCATCACCGTGGGCGATTCCGAGTCCGCGCCGTCAGGCACACCGGATCCCGGGTACACGGGCTCTGCGCCCAAGGATGGTGTGGAGGGGGAACCCACGGCCGAACACCTCGGGCCCCGGGAAGAGTCCACGTCCGGGTCCGGGTGCAGCATGGACTCGAGCGAGTCCGGCCAGGCTCTCGTGGGCGCCGGTCCCAAGGCGGATCCCGTACGACGCCGCCAGCGCACCCGCACGGCCATGCGGATCGACGCCGAACAGCCCCAGGGGCTCGACGAGCAGGGCAAGCCCGCTCCGCAACAGGATCAGGAATCGGCCAAGGGCGGCGCGGCTCGCGTGGCAGCCGGCTGGGCGGATCGGTTCTCCAAGTCGGGCCTCGGCACCGCCGCCCAGGACCTGGCGGACAAGGCCGGAAAGTTCCGTGATCGCGGGGAGACGTGGTTGCGTTCTCTCGACGACACCGCACCCCAGCAGCAGGGCGCCGCCCAGGCCTCCATCCCGCGCCGCCCGAGCATGGCCAAACCGCCGGTGCGCAAGGCCGCCAAGGAAATGGGTATCGATCTGGCGGACGTGACCGCCACCGGCGAAGGTGGGCAGGTCACCAAGCGTGACCTGTTGGCCTACGCGGCCCACCTGCGCGAGGTGGAGGACGGCCCGGATACGTTCTGGACCTCGACCCACGCACCGGCTCGTTCCCGCGACGAACGCATCCCGGTCAAGGGCGTGCGCAAGGTCACGGCCCAGAACATGGTCCGTTCGGCTTTCAGCGCCCCGCATGTGTCGATCTTCGTGGACGTGGACGCCTCACGGACCATGGAGTTCATCAAGCGGCTCAAGACGTCCCCGCACTTCGAGGGGGTCAAGGTCACCCCGCTGTTGATCCTGGCCAAGGCCGTGATCTGGGCTGCCGCGCGCAACCCCCAGGTCAATGCCACGTGGACCGATTCCGAGATCATCATCAAGCGCTATATGAACCTGGGCATTGCGGCAGCCACTCCGCGCGGTCTGCTGGTACCCAACATCAAGGACGCGCAGGACCTCAACCTGCGGGAACTGGCCATCGCGTTGAACGAGCTGGCGCAGACGGCGCGCCAGGGTAAGACCCAACCCGGTGACATGCAGGGCGGCACGCTGTCCATCACGAACATCGGTGCGCTGGGCATCGACACGGGCACGCCCATCATCAACCCCGGCGAGGTGGCCATCGTGGCCTTCGGCACCATCAAGCAGAAGCCGTGGGTCGTGGACGGGGAAGTCATTCCGCGCTGGATCACCACCCTGGGTGGTTCCTTCGACCACCGCGTGGTGGACGGTGATCTCTCCGCCCGGTTCATGGCGGATGTCGCCAGAATCCTCGAGGAACCGGCGCTGCTGCTCGACTAGGTTCACGGCACCGGGCCTGTCTGCTCGGCACGGAAACAGCCCTGGACATGGCCGGGTGCCAGTGCGGTGCGTTGCAACCACCGATGGGCCGTCACCGGGCCAATGAGTTTGAACCCTCGTTCCCGGAACAACCCGGAGAGCCTGCGGGAATCCGGCGTGCTGTCGGGTAGATCGAGGGAGCGCAGCGGGGGACCGGTGGGCGGGGGCACCTGCGCCTCGGTCAACAGTTCCACCCAGTCTGCGATCACCCAGTCCTCGCACCCCTGGGCGTTGTGGATCACGGCCTCGATCTTGGCGCGGTTGCGGATGAGTTCCGGATTGAGCAGGAGGTCCTCCACATCGTCGACGTCGAGCCGGGCAACCTTGGCCGGTTCGAGATCCGCCATGTACAGGTACCACGAGGGGTGCCTGCCGGACTGTGACCAACGGGCGAGGCCCGAATCGAAGAGCTCGATACTCAAGGCCTGGAAGTACTCCGTGGCGGTGCGCGGTGCCACCGCCCATTCGTGGTCGTGATCGATCAGGGCGCCGGGGGTCGCCACGGCCCATGGGCATCGTGACTTCCCGTCCGCGCACCCGATGGCTGCGAACGCCGCGTGCGGGTGATCCTCCGGGTCGGAAGGGTCGGAAGGGTCGAACGGGTCGAGCGGGTTGGATGGGCTGAGCTGGGAATCGGTACGTGTCTCCATACGCCACACGCTAGGCATTGGCGGGCTGGGACCGAGCCCTGAATGTTCAGCATCTGGAGAAACTCCCGCCCCCGTCGTCGGGCGCGGGATCCGTGCAGTACGCTCGCCGCGGCGTCGTCGCGGGGGCGCGAAGCCGGTAAGACTTATGCCGACGTCGCACGGATGGGTGAGCGACGCGCGTAGCCTGCGCGGCGTCGTCGGCGGTGCTAGAAGCGCGAGACCTCGCCGGTGACGTCCGCGATCTCGATCGCAATCGGATCTTCATCTTCGTCATCATTGTCGTGCACGATGAACACCGCGGTGGGATCGCCCTTGGGGAACGCCCGGATCGTGACCACACCGCACTGGGCGTGGTTGAGGACCTCGGCCACCTGCTCGGTGGTGGCCGCCATGACCTTGGGAGGCAGGGGGTGGCCGCGCTCGTCCAGGATGTCCACCCGCACACCCCGATCGCGGGCGGTGCGGGTGATTTCCAGGATGTAGGGCGTGGCAATGGAACGACCGCGAATGGTGTCCCGCAATTGCGCCTCGGTGAGTCGGAACTGGTTGATGTCGTACTCGGTCACTTCGGAAGGATCGTGAGCTATCCGCTCGAGCAGGCCACCCGCGAGCCGGCGAACGTCCTGCACCCGCTGGTACGAGGCATTCTTGGAGTCCTGCTCGGCCTCGTCATTACTGCGGGCGGTGAGCAGCATGCGGCGGATCTCCCGCTTCCGTTGGTTGAACCGTAAGAACTCCTGGTAACCCACCCAGGTCGCGACGAACAGACCCAGGGCCATGACCGTGTAGCTCTCCGTGGGGACCACACTGTCACGGACCACGATCCACCGTCGGAGGGACATAATCGTGATGACCACCCACAGCAACACCGCCCACCAGAACCGCTGCCGCAGACACAATGCAAAGATCATGACCGTGAAACCCATGGCGAACCAGGGCATTTGCCCGGCAATGGGTACCGCAACGGTTGCTTTGTACCCCTGCTCTGCGGCAAGCATGAACAACAGTACGGCGGCCATTGTGGACAGCAGAGGCATCTGTTGGGTGGCCCACCGTGGGACCGCTACGATCAACGCTGCCCCCGCGTAGAACACCAGGGAGAGAACCATCGCGTCCGGGTCCCTGGCCGAATCCACCTTCGTGACGCCGATGACGAAGGAGACGCCAAAACCCAAGAGGGCCAGCACGGTCAGAAATTTCGGACTGATCCCGGCACTGTTCATGACAGCGCGTCCTTGGGCCACGTGAGGATCACGGCGGTTCCACGGCCGGGGGAGGACCGCAGTTCGACGTCCCCGCCGACCGTTTCGATGTTCTCCACGATGGACACCCGAACCCCTAGGCGTTGGGTGTCCACGTCGTGGAGAGCGAAGCCGCGGCCCTCGTCACGAATCGTGAAACGCAGGTAGAAACCTTCGGGGTTGATGGGGGTCGGCGGGCACTGGCCACCGTCCATGGACACGTAGGTCACCTCGGTGCCGGAGTGCCGGGCACTGTTGGAGACCGCCTCGGTGATGGCCTGGGTGAGTCCCTGTGCCACGAATGTCGGGACGAATACTCGGGGCTCACCCACGGGGCGGATGTGGGAGCGAAGATTGCTGAACCGCACGCGTGAGCGCCACGGCGACAGCGATTCCATGAGCTCGTCCATGAGCACGTGCACCATGGTGGTGGTCTTGCCCGACGACCGATCGTTCTCGTCGTCAAGGACTTCCAGCGCACGGGAGGCCAACTCGCGGGTGCGTTTGGCCAGGGGCCCTTCCGCGCGTGAGGCGTCCAGAAGAGCGGCCATCACGTTGTCGTGGATCAACCGGTCCATACGTTCCTGGTCCGCGGTTTCGGAGCGGCTACGCGTGAGAGCCAGCTCCTGGGAGAGCGCCTCGGTGTAGTCCTGATCCAGATTCTCCACTGCCCGTTTGGAGATCACGACCACCAGGATCGAGACGAGCCCGTAGCAGATCCGGAGGAACATCACGGTTCCCAGTGATTCGGAGCGCGAGTCCACGGGGATCAACTGGGCCATGATCAGCCCGTAGGCCAGTTCGATGCACAGCTGGTACACCAGTGCGGCCCAGGGGCTCCAGGCCAGCGCGATACTGATCAGGCTCACAATGATGAACCCACTGATCCAGGGGTACTGCAGCAAAACCCCGCCTTTCCAGGCCAGGGGCATGGTCAAGACGCCTAAACCCACCACCGCTGCCAGCGTGAGCAGGATCCACGGTTGGGCCGAATGCATGATGCCGAACACCACGAGCAAGGCGGAGATCACCAGGATCGCCGCCAGGAACACGGTGTACCAGGGGGCGAAAGCGGCTTGTTGCTGCTGCAGAATGGGCAGCGCCTCGACGAACAGGGACACCGCAAGTATCGCGATGCCGATCATCCACAGCCAGTAGGCACGGTACGAATTGAGACCGAGTTCTTGGGGGGACGTGGTGGCTAAGAACTTTTTCCGCCGGAGTCGAGTGGGAACTTTACGGTAGGTTCCACTACGGCTCGATCGGGGGGCGACGTGTTTGTTCATTCCGCACCTTGGGTCAACGGCGCGGGATCGCTACAAGTGCTTTTCTGCGGTGGTGATGTCCGCTTCCGGCTCGACCAGACCGTCTTCGATGGCGCGGATACGCAGATCGATCTTGGTGGGAGCGGGTCGGCCGATACGCGCGTACTTCTCACGGATGCGGTCGATGTTTGTCTTCACAGCGGACTGCTTGATCCCCATGCGGCGGGCCACCTGAACCTGGGCGAAGCCGGAGGCGTACAAGCGAAGCGTCTCTTGTTCGCGCGGGGACAGAGCAGCGCGGGAGAACTCCACGTCACCGTCGATCGCGGCGGCCAGTTCCTTGGTGATCACCGGCTTCCCGTCAGCGATGTTGCGTGCTTCTTCGATGGCGTGCTCGAGCGGTTCCGACTTACGGACCAGTCCCAGTGCGCCGGCGCGCAACGACTCACGGATCAGCGCGGCGTTCTCACCGATGCTGAAGATCAGCACCTTCATTCCCGCACTGCGGAGGCGTTCCACATTGCTCGCGGGACGCGAACGGTCCGCGAGCGAAAGGTCCAACAGGACGACGTCGCACTCGATCCTTTTCGCCCCGTGCGCGGTGAGTGCCGGGTTCTCAGGATCGCGGCCCAACTGATCCAGCAGGGTGGACACGGAGTCCGAAGAGCCCACGAGTTTGACGTCCGCTTGCGATGTCATGGACACCAGGCGTACGCCTTCGCGAACCACCTCATGATCGTCGACGATGGCGACAAGAGTGGATGGCATGGGCTTAGACCTCCAAGTACTCCCCAGGGTGATCCCGACCCCCGGAACCCCCTACAGATGGGAGTCTAGCTGTTAATGACATTCGAATTGGTCCAGGCGTCGACTTTACGGTGATAACGCATGCCCCACATGCCGCCCAGGATAGCCGCGACGAGGTCAAGGATAACGACCGCTGCCAGAGCCACCAGCCCCCAACCCACGATCGGCCCGATCACGGACTGCGCGGCCAGGCTGTGCGGGGCCAACCCCACCGTGTCGGCCCAGAGCAGCGCGGCCACGGACGCAATGGCTCGCGCCAGCAGGGACCACAGCCACACGCTGACACCCTGGGCCACGCCCGAGAAGCGTGCCATGCGGCCGGCCACGTAGCCGCCCGCGAGCAGTGCAAGGAACTCGACCACGGCGAACACGGCCAGCGCCAACCAACCGGCGGTGTCCTGTGGATTGAGCAACCCATGGTCCAGGGCTCGGCCGATCCCGTTGGTCGTTTCAATGCCCCACTGGGGGCCGAACAGGCCGGAGGCCACCAGGAGCACACCGCTCACGGACAGGGCGGCCAGCCAGCCGAAGAGACCGGGGAGCAACTGCATGCCGCCGAAACGCTTCTTCTGCGCGCCTCGCACGTCTTCCGTGGTCAGTCTCTTGGCGGATCCGGCGCCCTGAGCGGGAACCGCCGGTCGCACGGAATCCCACGCGGCGGTTGCGGTCACGCGCTCGTCCTGCGGGGTCAGGTGCTCATCGCCGATGGGTTCCATGACCCCTGTCTCAGGATCCGGGCGGTGCAACCGGCCGGAGGCCACGCCGGAACGGAAGGACCCGGCGGCGTCGGCGTGGGGGAGTGGCCTGGTCTTCTCCGCGTCCGTGGCCTCGATCGGAGCGGTGTGCTGATCGGTCCAGGGTGCGTTGCCGTTGTCCAGAGGGTCACGTGAAGCGGAAGATGGCGACATGGGGGCTCGATTCGTCCATGGGAGTGGCGGTATCAACTGAGCGAAGTCTATCGATTCAGCCGTGTCACGGGCGGGGACCTGGCCGAACGTGAACGAGTCACCGGCTGTGAGGGCCACCACGGGAACGGGTAACCTCGAAACCATGGCTAGCGAGACCTCCCGAGATTTTTTGGCAACCCGTCCGTGGACCCGGAGCTACAGCCCCGATGTCCCGCGAGACCTCAACCTCCCCGACACTTCACTGATCCACATGCTCGAGAAGTCCGTGGCGCGCCACGGTGGCAAGACCGCCCTGGAATTCTTCGGAGCGGGCATGACCTATGCGGAACTGGGCGACCAGGTCCAGCGCGCGGCAGAGGGGCTGCGCCTCATGGGCGTGGAGGCCGGCGACCGCGTGGCGATCGTCTTGCCCAACTGCCCACAACACATCGTGGCCTACTACGCGGTGATGCGACTGGGCGCGATCGTGGTGGAACACAATCCGCTCTACACCGCACCCGAACTCCGTCATCAGTTCGAGGACCACGGCGCTCGCGTGGCCGTCGTGTGGGACAAGATCGCCTCGCGCATCACGTCCATGCCCAAGGACCTCAACATCGAGCACATCGTGTCCGTGGACATCACCGCGGCCATGCCCCTGGTCATGCGCACCGCCCTCAAGCTGCCCGTCAAGAAGCTCAAGCAGCAACGGGCAGAACTCACCGAGGCAGCCCCCGGTACCGTGCCGTGGCGCAAGTTGATCAGCGCCGATCCCATCCGTGCGGACCACCGGCGCCCCTCGGCCACGGATGTTGCCCTGCTGCAGTACACCTCGGGCACCACGGGCACCCCCAAGGGTGCGATGCTCACGCACCGGAACCTCGAATCCAACGCGGTCATGGGCCAGCACTGGCTCGGCACCACGTCCCACGAGGTGGTCTATGGTGTTCTGCCCTTGTTCCACGCGTTCGGACTGACACTGGGCATGACGTTCGCCATGTCCCTGGGTGCCAAGCTCGTGCTGTTTCCCACCGTGCGCGCAGACTTGATCCTCAAGGCCATGAAGAAGTCCATGCCCACCGTACTTCCGGCCGTGCCGCCGGTGTATCAGAAAGTTTTGGATGCGGCGCAGGAGCAGGGCAAGGACCTGTCCGGTATCCGTGTGGCGGTTTCAGGCGCCATGACTCTGCCGGTTCCACTGGTCAAGACGTGGGAGGATGCCACGGGCGGAATGCTCATCGAGGGTTATGGCCTGACCGAGTGCTCGCCCCTGGTGTCCTGCAATCCCTTGAGTGATCTCCGCGAGGCGGGCTCCATCGGAATCCCCTTCCCCAGCACCGACATTCGACTGGTGGACCCGGAAACCTGCAAGGACGTGGCCTTGGGCGAGGAAGGCGAATTGTGGGTCAAGGGCCCCCAGGTCACCCAGGGGTACTGGAAGCGCCCGGAAGAGACGGCCACGCTGCTCACCGAGGACGGCTGGTTGCGCACCGGGGACATCGTGACCGTGGACGAACGGGGGTTCCTGCGCGTGGTGGATCGGATCAAGGAGGTCATCATCACCGGTGGCTTCAACGTGGCACCCACCGAAGTGGAAACCGCCCTCAAGCTTCATGATTCCGTGGAGGACGCCGCGGTGGTCGGTATCCCCAACGACAACGGCAACGAATCTGTGGTGGCCGCCGTGATGCTGGCCCCCGGCGTCACCCTCAACGAGGATGAGCTGCGCGAACACTGCTACGACAAGGTCACCCGGTACAAGGTGCCCCGCCGCATCGTGGCCATGGACGAACTGCCGCGCACCATGCTGGGCAAGACGTTGCGCCGCGCGGTCAAGGACAAGATCATTGACGAGAAGTTGCTGGACCGCTGAATCCGGCGGGCTCGGCCGGGTCCACGCTCTCAAGCAGCCCCGGCCACCCACGATCGACGACGCCGCCGCGAGACTCTCGCGGCGGCGTCGCCATTCCTTGTTCGGCCCCGACGCGGCCTCTGCGCAGCTGCGGGCCCTGTGGCTCGTTAGGCGGGATCGCTGTCGGCGGGATCCTTGATGCTGTCGTAGGGAATGCGACGGATCGAGCGGATGTCGCCCAGGCCGGCCCACTCGTCGTGACCCAGCCGGGCGATGGGATCAAGCCCACGTGCGTCCGGGCCGCGCTCACCGAGCGCGTGCGCGGCCACCGCCACGTGGCGGACCTGGCCGAAGACCACGTAGCCGTTGCCCACCTTCAGGGGTTCGCCGTGCAGTGTGCATTCCATGCTGGCCGGGGATTCCGCGACCCGCGGGGCGGCAACCGTGCGGGCCGGTTCCCGGGTGAGACCCACGGCGTCGAACTCGCTGATCTCGGGCGGATAGTCGGTGCCCGTGGCATTGATCTTCTCGAAGAGCTCCACGGGGGTGTGATTGACCACGAACTCCCGGGTCTCCACGACGTTGCGCAGCGTGTCCTTCACCCCGGTGGAGACGAACTGGATGATGGTCGGATCGGAAGACACCATGATGAAGTACGAGTGGGGCGAGAGATTGTCCACGCCTGCGGCCGAGCGCGTGGAAATCCACGCGATGGGGCGGGGGATCACCAACGACTTCACAATGCTCGCCCACGAGCCGCTGGCATTCGGGGCGAGCTCTTCCTTGGTCTGAGGTGTCCGATCCGTCATGGTCTCCATTGCATCACGCAGTTGGGCAGTACTGCAGAAAGGCGGCCAACACAGGACGGCGATGCTCTGCAAAACGGCTATGGAGCGCGGTAGGGCAAATTATGTGCGATCAATAACTATTGACATTCACAACGATTGACGATTCCATGGTTTGCACGTGACAACCGTCGCAGTGCTGCGCTCCCCCCGGGGGGCTGAGGAGGAAAACCGTGAACCTTGGAATTGGCACGTGGCCCGCCCGCCGCGTCATGGTCCGTCCGGACGCGACCGCTCTGGTGTTCGAGGGGCAATCCGTGACCTATCGGGAGTTCGAACTCCGCGTGCGCAAGCTGGCCAACGCGCTGCGTGATTCCGGGGTGCGGCACGGTGACCGGGTGGCGTACGTGGGGTTCAATCACCCGTCACTGCTGGAAACCTTTTTCGCGGCCGGATTGCTGGGTGCCGCGGCGGTACTGATCAATCCTCGATTGCGGCGGGCCGAGGTGGACTACATCCTGCGCGACTCCGGTGCCACCACGGTGGCCTTCGGGCAGGACCAGCGCGAGAACGCCGTCTCACTGGAATCGGAGCTCACGGATGTGCGCACGTGGTTGAGCGTGGACGGGGGCGGCTCAGGGCAGGACTTCGATGATTTCCTGCAGTCCGGCGGTGAAGATGTCATCGACGAGCAGCTCGACCTCGACGAACTGGCGCTGATCATGTACACCTCGGGCACCACGGGCAAGCCCAAGGGTGCGATGCTGAGCCATAACAATCTGTTCTACCAATACGTCAACGCCCTGATCGGCCAGGATCTGCGCCAGGACGAGGTGCACCTGGCGGTAGCGCCGCTGTTCCACATTGCCGGGCTCAACATGATGGCCCCTCCCACGTTCATGCTGGGTGGCACGATCATCATTCAGCGCCAGTTCCGCGCACCGGACGTGCTGCGTGAGATCCAGGATTCCCGGGTGACGTCCTCCTTCATGGTCCCGGCGATGCTGGATTCGCTGTCACACGCGGAGGGATTCGACTCCGCGGACTTCTCCTCCGTGCGCGCGTTCATGGTCGGAGGATCACCCCTGCCCGAGCGCATGTTGCGCACCTGGGCCGAGTTGGACGTGGCCGTGATGCAGGGTTTCGGCATGACCGAGACCGCTCCCGGGGTGCGGATGCTCGAACCGCGCGACGGTGTGAGCAAGTTGGGCTCCGCAGGCAGGCAGCACTTCTTCACGGAATCCAAGCTCGTGGATCCGCTCGGCGAGACCGTGGCAGTGGGGCAACCCGGGGAAGTCATTGTCCGAGGCCCCAATGTGATGAGTGGGTACTGGAACAAGCCGGAGGAAACCACTAAGGCCCTGGAGGGTGGCTGGTACCACTCCGGTGACATTGCGGTGGAGGACGAGGACGGTTACTTGTTCATCAAGGACCGCATCAAGGACATGTACATTTCCGGCGGTGAGAATGTGTACCCTGCCGAGGTGGAGAACGCCCTGTTGGATGTCCCGGGAGTGCAGGAGGCTGCGGTCATTGGCGTTCCGGACGAGAAGTGGGGCGAGAGCGGCAGGGCCTTCGTGGTGCTCTTCCCGGATGTGCCGAACCTGACGGGACAGGACATCAGGGATCAACTCAAGGAGCGGCTGGCCAGTTACAAACTGCCGGCCACGGTCGACGTGGTGGACGAGCTGCCCCGCACGACCACCGGCAAGATCCAGAAGCACGTTTTGCGCGAACGCACCTGAGCGGGTTTGCGGCAAAGTGTGGCATGCACCGCAGAAATTCGGTTGATTTTATAGAAACATGTTCCTAATCTGCCCGATTGTAGATACTATTCTAATGAAACAATGTCGGGAAGAAGCGGGACCTCATGGAGCTTCGACAACTGAACTACTTCATAGCCGTGGCCGAAGAACGTCATTTCGGTCGCGCGGCCAAGCGGCTGCACATGGCCCAGCCGCCGCTGTCACAGCAGATCCGGCAACTCGAGGAACAACTGGGCGTCAAGCTGCTGGACCGCACCACACGCCGCGTTGACCTCACCGCGGCAGGCCAGGAATTGCTGGACCGTGGCCGGAAGATCGTCAACGAGGTCGAAACCCTCAAGGCGGACGTGTACCAGGTCGGCAACGGCGCCACCGGTGTGCTGCGCGTGGGTTTCTCTGGTTCGGCCACCTACGGCGTGATGCCCAAGATCGTGCGCCACGTCAAGCAGGCATTGCCCGGGTTGTCCATGACACTGCAGGGCGAGATGCTCACCCCAGCCATGGAAGCCGGGCTGCGTGATCACACCCTGGACGCCGCCATGTTGCGCCCGCCGGTGGCTTCGGCGGAAATTGAGTACCGGGTCGTGGCCCGCGAGAAGCTCGTGGTGGCCCTGCCCTCGCACAGCCCGCTGGCCACCGGACGTCCCGTGGCCATCAATGAACTACAGGAACAGCCCTTCATCACCTACCCGCCGGAATCGGTGATGTACCGGATGGTCTCGGAGCTGTGCCGCCACGGCGGTTTCCAGCTCCGCATCGGTCAGGTGGCCAAGGAAACCTCCACCATGCTGTCCTTCGTGGCAGCCGGCGGGGGAGTGGCCGTGGTACCCCGGGCCGTGTGTTCCTTCCATCTCGAGGGCGTGGTCTACGCGCCCCTCGAAGATTCCCCCGATAGTGAGCTTGCGGTGGCGTGGCGTCGGGAAGACCGCTCCACCCTGTTGCACAACTTTGTGAACCTCGTGATGGATGTCAGCGAGGCAAACCCTGGCACGAAAGGCCAAGCATGAAAATCACCCGCATCGAGGCGGTCCCTTATTCCATTCCCTACATTCACCCCCTGCACTTTGCATCGGGTTCGGTGGACGAGGCCGATCACGTGTTGGTGCGCGTGCACACGGACGAGGGAATCGTGGGTGTGGCCGACACCCCGCCGCGTCCGTACACCTACGGTGAGACGCAGAAGTCCATCGTTGCGGTGGTCGAGGACATCTTCTCGCCCCAGCTCGCGGGCCTGGACATCTTTGCCCGTGACCGGATGCAGACCATCATGGACCGCACGGTGCACAACCAGACGGCCAAGGGTGCGGTGGACATCGCCGTGTGGGACGTGATCGGCAAGTACCTGAACCAGCCGGTGTCTTCGCTGCTCGGAGGCTTCACCGATCACATGACCGTCTCGCACATGCTCGGTTTCAAGCCGGCGCAGGAGCTGCTGCAGATCGCCCTGGAGTTCCGCGAGAAACACGGCATCAACACTTTCAAGCTCAAGACGGGCCGCCACCCCATTTCCCTGGACATCGAGGCCGCGCGCGTGATGCGCGAGGGCCTCGGCCCCGAGGCGCACCTCTACATGGATGCCAACCGTGGCTGGTCCGCGAACGAATCCGCTGAAGTGCTGCGACAGACCGCGGATCTCGGTATGGAGTTCTTGGAGGAACCCGACGACGCTCGCGAAGTTCTCGGACGACGTCGCCTGGTCACTAACTCGCCCATTCCGATCGCCGCGGACGAATCGGCACCGGACCTGGGCACCGCAGCCCGCGAGATCCTGACCGGTGGTGCGAATTTCCTGGCGATCAAGACCGCGCGGTCCGGTTTCACCGAGGCCACCAAGATCCTGGGCATGGCCCAGGGCATGGGCATTGACGTGTACGTGGGCAATCAGATCGACACCCAGGTGGGCACGATTGCCTCGGTGACCTTCGGTGCCGCGTTCGCGCACACTTCCAAGCGTGCAGGTGAGCTGTCCAACTACTTGGACATGGCCGACGACCTGTTGGCGGAGCCGCTGAGCATCGAGGACGGCAAGATCTTCGTCCGCGACGTCCCCGGCGTGGGCACCGCGATTGACGAGGACAAGCTCGCGCACTACCGCAGCAACTGAGTTTCAGCCGGGCCGCGCGCGGCCCGGCGAAATCCCGCCCGCACGCAGGCCGAACCATTCGGCGCATCGGTCCCCGAGCGGCGTCGTGGGCGAACAAGTACAACCCAACACGTGAGGAGAACACCGTGAAGTACCTGGTTCACATGGACGTCAACATTCCCACCGATCTGCCGGCCGACGAGGTCGCCGAGATCAAGGCCACCGAGAAGGCCTACTCGCAAGAGCTGCAGCGCTCGGGCAAGTGGCCCGAGATCTGGCGCGTCGTGGGCGAGTACGCCAACTACTCGGTCTTCGATGTGGAGTCCAACGGCGAACTGCACGACATCCTGCAGAACCTGCCGCTGTTCCCGTACATGGACATCACCGTGATTCCGCTGGCCAAGCACCCCTCCGACGTCAAGTAACCGCGACGCACGGGAATCCCCGTTGCGCCCATCTACGGATGTGCGCGGCGGGGATTATTCGTTGTCGCGGTAGCGCGCGGCAAGCTCGCTGCGGGAGCGAATGCCGAACTTCGTATAAATCCTGGTCAGGTGGTACTGAACTGTTTTCTCGGCAATGAACAGTTGGCTCGCGACCTCTTTGTTCGTGGAACCACCGGCCACGAGCTCGGCCACCGCGGTTTCCTATGGCGTGAGTTGTACCCGTTCGCGTTGCACCGCCGCGAGCACCGGATCCGCAGGATCCGGACCCGGGCCCTGGTCCACGCCGGTGGCCTTGAGTTCGCGGTCGCAGCGCTGCACGTAGGTGTGCGCCCAGCATCTCGTAGAGATCCCGTGCCGCGCGCAACACGGAGGAGGCCAACCGGCGCTTACCGGCCCGGCGCATGGACTGGCCGAAGGCAAAGCTGATGCGCGCGTGAAGGTACGGGCGGTTGAGCGTGCGCAGCTCGTGGAGCGCGTCCTCGAAGTAATCCCGGGCGGTGTCCGCATCCCCCTGGGCTGCCAACAGTCGGCCGCGAGCCCACTTGAGCCGCGCCTGATCCGACGGAATGTGTTCGGCACGGTGGATGGCCTCGAACTCGTCCAGGAACTGCTGGGCCCGCTCCAACTTGTTGGTCATCACCAAGGCGTTGACGTAGGTGTCCTGCCAGGACCAGAACGAGACGCGGGTATTGGTCCTTGGATCGAGCTCGGCCACGCGGGTCATGCATTCCAAGGAACCCTCGTAATCCCCGCGGGCCTCGTGGAAGCGCGCCTTGGCCAGCAACGACGGAACGGACATGCACAGGAAGCTGTCCGCTGGAACCGCAGCCAGGGAGACGTAATGCCGGGCCGGCTGCCAGTCGCCGCGCATCGAATACAGCTCCGCAGCCGTCCAATAGAGCAGCGGACGCAGCATATCCATCTGGGCCGTCTCCAGCTGCGGGGCGGCCCGGGAGATGGTCGCCGCGGCGGCATCCCAGTGGCCGAGGACCAACTGGGTGCGAGCCAACCACGCCTCGGACCAGAGCGAGATGCGCAGTGAACCTCCGCGGAACTTGGTGGGCCCGGCGGACTCGAACTGCGCCTGCGCGGATTCCACCTCGTCCGTGCGTAGCGCGAGCCAACCCGAGCCCATCTCCATGCGCTGTTTCTGCACGTTCTCCTCGCAGCGTTCAAAGGCCTTGGCGTACGCCTTGCGGGCTTCCTTCAACTGTCCCGTGGCGAACAGCCCCAGCCCGTAAATCGCTTCGGTTTCGATATAGGCGGGCGTCGTGGGCTCGGTCAGGGACATGGCCTTCTCGGCCCACGAGATCATGGCCGGACCATCCCACTGAGCCACTCCGCGCAGCACCAGACGCTGAGCGATCTGGCCGGCGATTGCGGGTTCCTGCTTGATGTTCACGCTGCGCCATGCGGCACCGAGCTGGTTCTCGGCGCTGCGATTCTGGCCGGTGACCACGGAAAGATACCCCAGCACCGAGGACCGCAGGGCGGAGGGTTGCATGTCGTCCACCGCGGCGGCCCATGCCTTGGCCTCGGCGATATTGCCCGAGCCGATAATGGCGTCCACTGCGCGTAGGAGCAGATTGTTGCGCAGTCTGGTGTCGTCGGTCAGGCGCGAGGCGGACAACAGGGCGTTGGCGGCGTCGTGCCAAGCGCCCTGGGCCGCCTGTTCGGTGGCGAAGGCCTCCAGCCGGGCGGCGAGTTCCGGATTCGCCGACGGCGCCGAGCTCACCAAGTGGCCCAGCCGGCGGGACTCGTCCGAGACCGCGCGGCTCGCGCGGTGGTGCAGTTCCACGCGGCGGCTGGGCAGCATGCGCTCGTAAATGGCCCCCGCGGCGGAGGGCTCGAAGAACTTCACCTGACTGCTCGCCTGATTCAACTCCAGGGTCAGCAGGTCGGCCCGATGTCCCTCGTCCAGCGCGGCGAGCATGCGGGCCTGATCAGTGATGCCGCAGACCTCTGCGATTTCGGTGAGTGAGGAATCCTCACCCAGGAGCGCCACCGCCTCCGCGACCTGGGTGAGATCCTCGGAAGCGGCCGCCATAATGCTGCCGACACGAGCGCGCACCCGGCTGCTCGGTGGGAGGTCGGGGAACCAGGAATACCAAGTGTCCGGCGGCATCTCGCGGAGTAACTCGTTGATTTGCTGAGGATTGCCGCGGGTGTGTCGGACCAGCTCGTAACTCGCGGCCGAGGAGAGGTCGATGTTGAAGCGGCGACGGGCCAATTCCTGGGTGCCGCGGGGGTCCAACGGCTCCAACGTGATCTGTTGGATCTCGTGACCGGTGAGTTGGTCCAGGACGGTCGCAGGCATGCCCTGGGCTTGTTTGCGGTCCAGCGCCAGCACGAACATGACCTTCTTGGCATGCAAACGACGAAGCACGAAGGACAGGATGCGAAGACTTGCCTCATCAATCCAGTGCGCGTCGTCGATGACGACCAGGACGGGGGAGCGATCCTGGAGAGATTCCAGGTGGGTACCGAGCGTGGCCGCGTGATTCATGAGACGATCCGGGCTCAGAGCCTGGGAGCCCACGGGAGTCTGGGCGATATCGATGTCGTAGCCCTTACCCGAACGGAGCGGGGAGGTCATGATCAGCTGACTGTAACCGGCCAACTGCAACTGGGCCTCCCACTGATCACCCTGGGCCCGCAGAATCCTGGGAGGACGTGCGCCGTTGCGCACGTGGGTGAGGAACTCCGAGATCAGTGAGGTCTTCCCCATTCCGGATTCCCCGTTGATGACTACGGTGTTCACGCGACCGCGGCGCGAGTCCCTGAGTAGGTCGCCCAACCGTTCCAGGGCGGGATCCAGTCCGATCAACACACGATGCATGGTGCCGTGGGTGGGCACAATGGGTTGCGGAGATTGGCTCACGATCACTCCTGACGGTCATCGGCAGCGGGGACTACCTGCGGATACTGTACGCGCCGGGTAAGTCTGTTCGACTCACCCGGCGCGTAGCCAGTGTGGGCTGTCAGCCCATGTCACCACCGCTGACCTGGATCACCGACCCGGTCATGTAGGAGGCCTCGTCGGAGGCCAGGAACACGATGGGTGCGGCTTGTTCGTCCAGAGTTCCGTAGCGCTTGAAGAAAGTGGACTCGGTGACTTGGTCCACCACGTCCTTGACCCACGCTTGCTCCTGCTCACCCTCCGGTCCGGGGCCGCGCTGAACCTTGCGCGGGGGTGCCTCGGTACCACCCGGCGCAGTGGCCATCACGCGGATACCGCGGCCCGCGGTCTCCATGGCCAGTGCCTGGGTAATGCCGTTAACACCGCCCTTGGCCGCCGAATACGGCACACGGTTGATGCCGCGCGTCGCATTCGAGGACACGTTGACGATGGTTCCGGATCCCGCTTCCAACATGGTGGGCAGTACCGCGCGGCACATCCACAATGTGGGGAACAGCGAACGGTTGATCTCCTTCTGGATCTGTTCGGCATCGAAGTGCTCGAACGGACGCATCAGGATGGCGCCGCCCACGTTGTTGACCAGGATGTCCGCGCGACCGTGGCGTTGCAAGGTCTCGGACACGGCGAGCTCGGCGCCGGCGAACTGCTCAAGATCGACACCGGTCACCGCGCTCGCGGATCCCTCGGAACCGTTCTTTGCGACGTGCTCGTTGATGCCGTCAGCCACCTGCTCCGCCAATTCGGAACGGTCCACCAGAACCACGGCGCCGCCCTCGGCGCCGATGCGTTCCGCGACCCGCTGACCGATGCCCTGAGCTGCACCGGTCACCAGCACCACCTTGCCGTTGAAACGGCCCGGGCTCAGTGCGCTGAACGGTTCGGGCAACGGGGTCACCCGGACTCCTTCTTGTCGATGGCGCCTTCCATGGTCTCCTTGGCGTCACGTGCGTGAGCCATGATGACATCGCGGGCACGCTCGACGTTCTTGTTCTCGAACGCCTCGACGAAGTCCAGGTGATCCTGGATGACGCGATCGAAGATCACGGTTCCGGACTCGAACGTGGCCTCCATCTGATCGCTCAGGTCCAGGCGACGGTAGGACTCCAGCAGCGAAGGGTTGTTGGAGACCGTGAAGAGGTACTCGTGGGACTCCTCGTTGTAGCGCACGAAGTCTTCGGGCTTCTTGACCTCGGTGCCGCTCACGCAATCCGCGGTGGCCTCGGCCAGGCGGCGAAGGTTCTTCACCTGCTCATCCGTGATCTTCGGCATCATGAGCTCAGTGATGGCGAGCTCAAGGCCCATGCGGGCGTCCAACTGCGCGAAGGAATCTTCCTTGGCGAAGGAGAGACGACCGGTTTCCATGGAGGACACGGCCTCGGACTTGGACATCGAATCACCGGACTCCGCAACGTCCTCGGAGCTGGCCGGCGCACCGGTCTCGGGATCGCCGCCGGTCTTCTCCTTGGGAGCAAAGCGCTCGAAGTAGAAGTTGGCGGGCTCGATGCCCTCGGTCTCGAGCCACTTGGCTACGGCGTTGACCATGAGCGGGGGGCCACACGGGTAGATGTCGACGTCGCCGTCGTTGAGGTGGCCCGGCTCGATGATCTGGGTGACGTAACCGGTGTGGGGTGCGGAGGTGCCCTCTTCGGAGGCGGTGTAGTCCCACGTGAAGTTGGGCAGCTTGGCCTTGTACTCCTCGATCCATTCCAGGCCCACGATGTCTTCCTCGCGGGTCACACCGTAAACCAGGTGCACGGCGTGCTCCGGCGGGTTCTCCGAGAGCTTCTCCAGGATGGACAGCAACGGGGCCAGACCGGTACCGCCGGCCAGCAGCAGCAGCGGACGCTTGGGGTCGCGAAGGAAGAAGGAGCCGAACGGGCCGGACAAAGTGATCTCGTCGCCCACTTCGGCGCGGTCACGCAAGTACTCGGACATGGCGCCCTTGGGAGCGGTACGCACCATGAAGGACGCAGCTTCGGTGTTGGGACCACTGGAGAACGAGTACGAACGCTCGACATTCGCGCCGGGGATCTTGAGGTTCACGTACTGGCCCGGCAGGTAGGCCAACTCGGAACGCTTGTCGATCTCAAGGGTGAAGGACATGGTGGTCTCAGAGTGACGGTCCAGCTGCGTGATCCGCGAGATGTACGAGGAGGCCGAGGTCTTGGCGGACTCGGAGGTCGCGGGAATGTTCACGGCCATGTCCGATTCCGGCATGGTCTGGCAGGTCAGGATGTAACCCTTCTCGAACTCTTCGTCCGTCAGGGCGTCCTCGATGAAGTCTCCCGGGTCGAACTCGCCGGACTCGCAGAAGGACTTGCAGGTACCGCACGCGCCGTCGCGGCAGTCGGAAGGAATGTTGATGCGCGCCTTGTAGGACGCGTCCATGATGGTTTCGTAGTCATCGACCTTGATGACCTTGGTGACGCCATCTTCGAAAGTTAGTGCAACCTGGTGCGGCATGGGTGATCTTCTCCTACTAGCGGTGAGCCGTGGTCATGGGACGGGTTCGTTCACCGCACTAGCTGTGGTGTGTAAATGAGCCAACCGGTGCGGACAGCGCCGGTGCCCGGACCCCTGAGGCGGGGGCCGGGCACCGGTCCGTCCGTCACAGCGAGTGGACTTAGATCATGTAGATGTCGACCACGTGGTGAATGTAGTCGTTCTTCAGGACAACCTTCTTGTCCATGATCTTGGGCTGCTCGCCGGCCATGTTGATGGTGTACAAGCTGTAACCGAAGTAGGTCTCGGTCACGTTGTAACGGAAGTAAAGGTTGAACCAGTTGAACCGGACCTTCACCTCGTCACCGTTCTGCTCCAGGATCTCAACATCGGTGATGTTGTGACCGGTGCGCGGTTCCGGCAGGGACGTGGCCGATGAACGGTCGGTCTTGATGCGGAACACGCGGTCCTCGATACCACCGCGGTTGTCGTAGTAGATCAGGGAGATCTCGCGCTGCGGATCCTCGGTCAGCTCGCCGTTGTCGTCCCAGGCGGGCATCCAGTAGGAAGCGCTCGGGTCGTAGCACTCGATCCAGGCATCGAAGTCGCGGTCGTCCAGCAGGCGAGCCTATCGGTACAGGAAGGCCCGCACCTTTTCGATGGTGGATGTGCGTTCTTCGGTCAACGTTTCAGTCATGGTCTCGCAATCTTTCGTCGTGTCAGGGAATGGCCGGGCGTGGATCAGGCAGAAGCCGGATCGTTGTCCTGCTCTTCCACGGCAACTTCACCGACACCGATGGCAACCCCATCAAGGACGCGCAGGTTGAGATCTGGCACGCAGATGCTGCCGGCTTCTACTCCCAGTACGCTCCCGGCCTGCCCGAGTGGCTCTTCCGCGGCACCGTCAAGGCTGACGAGAACGGCTACTTCGAGATCAACACCATGCAGCCGGCTCCGTACCAGATTCCCACCGACGGCGCTTGCGGCCAGTTGATCGGGGCTGCTGGTTGTCACGCGTGGCGTCCGGCCCACATCCACATCAAGGTTTCCGCTCCCGGCTACCAGCTGGTCACCCAGCAGCTGTACTTCCCCGGCGACCCGCACAACGAGGACGACATTGCTTCGGCAGTGAAGCCCGAGCTGATGTTGGACGTGAAGGAGCGCCAGGACGGCGAAGGCAACCAGGTCGAGTACAACTACGTGCTCGCCAAGGAGAACGAGAGCAAGTAAGTCGCTCTCAGCCCGTAGCGATCACGCGTGATCGCTACGCTCACAAGAACGCGCCCCGATCCCAACGGATCGGGGCGCGTTCTTGTACCAGATCACCGGCGTGTCGCTCGCGTCGTGAGATTTGAGATCAGCGCAGGCGGTGAGATGCACAGGATTACTGCAGTAGTTGGGACTTGGTATCAGAATTTCTTATTATTCAGTAGTCATAATGTGAAGTCATGAGAATCACCGTGCTTGTTACTTGCATCTGGATGTAAATGACGCCTACAGTGTTGATGTCAGTCGAAGAGGCCCGGGTGCATCCCCCCAAGCGCGCCCGGAAGTTCCCCCGACTGGCCGGCGTCCCGTATCTCCCCCGATCGGGATGTCCGACGGGTCCTGTCGATTCCCCCAAGCGACAGGGCCCGTCCCCTGTTTAAGAGCGATTTCGACTCACCGACGGGTAGGTCCCGGGTTCGTATGGCGAACCCGGGCCTGTTAGATAAGGTTCATGTTCTCCAGACGGGGAATCACCTTGTCCGCCATGTTCACCAGGGCTTGCATCTCGTCGGTGCTGAGGTTGTCCATGAACGCCTCTCGCACCATGGTCAGGTGTGAGGGCGCGGCGCCATTGATGACCTGGCGTCCGTGCTCCGTGATCTCCACGATGAGACCCCGGGCGTCCTGGGGGCTCGGCTTGCGGCAGACCATACCGCGCTTCTCCATGCGGGACAGCATGTGGGACAGCCTGGAGCGTTCCCAGTCCAGGTGGCGCAGCAGTTCACGCGAGGGCAGGCTGCCGTCCTGTGACTCGGACAGGGGTACGAGCACGTGGTATTCGGAGCTCGACAGCTCGCTGTCGCGCTGGAGCTGTCGGTCGATGGCGCGCTCCATGCCACGCGAGAGCGCCAAGAAGCTGCGCCAAGCGGCGTCCTCGTGCTCTGTCAGCCAGGGCACGGAATTCGCGGAGGTGGGCGTCTGCATGATCTGTGGAACTTTCTGTTGGGGCCGGTTCCGGCGGGAGTCAACGGATCAGTCGCGGGGGCCGCGCCGGATCCAATCCGAATCGTAGTAGTTGGGGCCGCGGTCACGATCACGGTCGCGTTGTCGTGCCTGCTCGGCGTAGTTGGTCGGGCGGAGCGGGGAATCGTCGTCATCGGGGCGGGTCAGCATGGCCATGGCCACCAGCCCGAAGCCCAGCACCGATCCCACGACCATGGTCATTCCAGCCACGATGAAAGCCAGAATGTAGTCGTCCACGAGACCCTCGGGGATGGAACTGCCCATGACCGGCTCCACCAGGAACGATGCACCGATTCCCAGCAGCCCAATGAGCAAGAGGGACCCCGGGATGAGCCACAGTTTGGATCGTCTGTGGATGGCCACGGCATCCGGATCGCGGAACAACGGGATGATCTGGAACTGAACCATCACGTATCCCACAACACCCACCAGGGCCAGGGTGGAACCCACGATCCAGCCTTCGGCGAAGCCGATCGCCATCAGTCCCAGTCCCACCAGTGCGCCCAGCAGGATTACGGTGAAGGACAGGCCTCGTCCCATGCGGCGCGCGGCCTTGGGAGAAACATTGCGCTGCGCGCTTGGTTCCCCATTGAGTTCGACGTTCCGCGGCTCGTTGGCCGTAGCGGACGGTGTGGGCCCGGGGGCGCCGGTCGTGTCGGATTGCGGCACCCGCACACCGTAGCGGGGGCGCTCCGTGTCGCGATCCCGGGAGTTCTCCGAGTTTTCGGAAGAATTGCTCGTTGAATTCATGATGTTCACCCCGACAAATGAAGCGGCCGTTCGCCGCGTCCGACGCGGTATGTATGCAGCCACTGTAGCCCCGGTGGCTGCCCCTGATGACGGTGGTCAGCGTCATAGCAAGCTCGCACAATGATGACGTATCATCAAAATAAACCATTGATGTGAGGAGCGCACCGTGACCGACGCGAAAAAGCAGGACAAAGACAAGTATTCGACCGCCGGGGCCTACGTCCACGCCGGTGAGGAATTCAATCGAGACACCACTTATATCGAGGATCGGATCGTCGCCGACCCAGAGTCCGCCGAACTGAGCGAGGGTGCGCAGGCATGGCCGGTCGAGGCCGGACGCTACCGGCTCGTTGCCGCCCGTGCGTGCCCCTGGGCCAACCGGACCCTGATCGTGCGTCGCCTGCTGGGCCTCGAGGACGCCATCTCCGTGGGTCTGCCCGGACCTACCCACGACGTCCGCTCGTGGCAGTTCGACCTGGATCCGGAAGGTAAGGACCCCGTGCTCGGCACCGAACGCCTGCAGGAGAACTACTTCAAGCGTTTCCCCGACTATCCGCTGGGCATCACGGTGCCGGCCATCGTGGACATTCACACCGGTGAGGTCGTGACCAACAACTTCCCGCAGATCACGGAGGATTTCGCGAAGGAGTGGGCCGAGTTCCATCGAGAGGGTGCCCCGGATCTATGGCCCGCGGAGCTCGAGGACGAAATGCTCGACGTCATGAAGCGCATCTACACCGAGGTCAACAACGGTGTGTACCGGTGCGGTTTCGCAGGTTCTCAAGAGGCCTATGACAAGGCCTACGACCGGTTGTGGGTCGCCATGGACTGGCTCGAGGAACGCCTGGCGGACAAGCGGTACCTGATGGGCGATCACATCACCGAGGCGGACGTGCGGCTGTTCACCACCCTGGTCCGTTTCGACCCGGTGTACTACTCGCACTTCAAGTGCTCGCGCCAGAAGCTGACCGAGCTGCCCAATCTGTGGGGTTACGCCCGAGACCTGTTCCAGACTCCCGGTTTCGGTGACACCGTGGACTTCCAGCAGATCAAGGAGCACTATTTCATCGTGCACGAGGACATCAACCCGTCTCAGATCGTTCCCGTGGGTCCGGATCTGAGCAATTGGATGTCCGAGCACGGTCGTGAAAAAATGGGTGGTTCCCCGTTCGCGGACGGTGCTACCGCACCGGGTCCGGTGCGCGCCGGTGAAGAGGTCGACCCCGCGCACACGCCCCTGCGCTAATTCCAGTCCAGTAAAGTTTTTTCGAATCAGAGGAGAGTAGTGACTCCGTATCGTAATCAGCGCGCCGCAGATCTGCCCGCTCGGCTGTCGCGTTCATGGCTGTTGACCTCGGCGGCGGACACGTCTTTGTTCGCCCCGGCATTGGCCTCGGAAGCGGACTCGGTGATCTTCGACATCGAAGACGCCGTGCCCGAAGAGGACAAGGACACCGCCCGGGCCAATATGATCCAGGCCATGCACGACGGTGCGAGCGCGTGGGTCCGTGTCAATGACATCACCAGCCCCCACTGGGAGAAGGACCTGGCTGCCCTGAGCGAGGTCAAGAACCTCCGTGGGATCGTGCTGGCCAAGACCGAGCACCCCGATCACATCACCAAGACGGCCATGATGAGCCGCGCCGGCACCCCGGTGGTGGCGTTGATCGAGTCCGCGGTGGGCCTGATGAACGCCTACGACATCGCTCGTGCGCCTGGTGTGTTCCGGCTGGCCTTCGGGGTGGGTGATTTCCGTAAGGACACGGGTGCCTCGGGCGATCCCATGGCGCTCGCCTTCGCGCGTTCCACCCTGGTCACCGCGTCTCGCGTGGGCGAGCTGCCCGGCCCCATTGACGGTCCTAGTAACGGCGCCACCGGTGACGAGCTCGAGGCCGCATGCAAGGTAACCCAGTCCATGGGCATGACCGGCAAGCTCTCCCTGGACCCGAACCAGACGGACGCCATCAACCACCTGCTGGCGCCCAGCGAGCAGGAGATCCGCTGGGCTCGCGAAATGATCGAGAAGGCCAATTCCGGTCACGCCGGCGCGGACGGTTCCTACCTCCCGCGCTTGGCTCGCGCCAAGAAGGTCTCGGAATTGGCCGAGACCTACGGTCTCTGGAACAGCTAGTACCGTCCTACGGCCTTTGGAACGGCTAGCGCTTTTCAGGACGACGCCGCTGCGCCCCGTTTCCTGCCTCACGGCGGGTTGCGGGGCGCAGCGGTTTCGTTATGGGGTGCGAGGGTTTCGGCGGCGGGTCACAGGCCCCAGCCGGTCATGAATTCGCGCACGCGCGGGTCCGCCAGGGAATCGGCAACGAAATGGCATGCGAGCGGCTCGTCGTGGCCGTTGGGAACACCCAGCACGTACAACCCCGCCTTGGACGCCGCCGTGGTGCCGGCGGGGGAGTCTTCAATGGCCAGGGCGTGATCGGGATCCACACCCAGTCGGCGAACGGCCTCTTCGTAGATGTCAGGAGCGGGCTTCCCGTGGGGGACATCGTCGGAACTGACCCACGTGGTGATGACTTCGTCCAGTCCCAGGGCGTGCACCTTGCGATCCAAGACCTGCGCCGTGGAGTTACTGGCCACCGCGACGGGCATCCGCTCGGCAAAGGCACGCACTGTTTCAAGCGCGCCGGGCAGGGGTTCCAGCACGGAAGAGACGACCTCTGATTCGACCTCGATCAGGTGATCGTAGACCTCGCTCAAGCTCGGCTTCTCACGGCCTTGCTCCTCGGCTACCTCACCGGCGCGGTCGGTGATCCACTGGGCAACATCCGCGGCGGAAAGGCCCATGAGTTCCTTGAGCGCAGCCTGGTTGAAATCCACCCCGTAGTCCGCTGCGACCCGTTCCTGCACACCGGCCCATGCGGTCTCGGTATCCATCAGGACGCCGTCGCAATCGAAGACCACGGCGGAGGGGTGCCAGTCTGCTGGCGGTGCGGGCAAAGAAGGCTTCACGGGGTAATCCTCACATGACGAGCGTGGTCGGGTACGGAACGGGTAATAGCATCGAAGAACAAGATCCAGTGGACGGCCGGCGAAAGGACCACACCGTGGTAGCAACCCAGAATTCTCGCGTGAACCTGTCCGCACTGGACCTGGTCCCCATTATCCAAGATCGGTCGGTCGCCCAGTGCGTGCGCGATGCCACAACGTTGGCCCAGCGGCTCGAAGCGGCCGGATATGCACGGGTCTGGTACGCGGAACACCATAATTCGGAGTCTTTCGCCTCCTCGGCCACGGCCCTGCTCATGGGGCAGGCCCTCGCCGCCACCTCTACTATTCGTGTGGGCTCCGGGGGCATCATGCTGCCCAACCATGTGCCGCTCACCGTGGCCGAGAGCTTCGGCACCCTGGAGAACTTGTACCCGGGGCGGGTGGACCTGGGACTGGGGCGGGCGCCCGGAACCGATATGCGTACTGCCCTGGCGTTGCGTCGTGGTCAGGGCGGCCACGACACGTTCCGGCAGGACATTCACCAGCTCGAGCGGTACTTCGGCGGTCAGAACGGCGAGCCCATTCGCGCGGCGGTCGCCCGTGACACCAACGTTCCGCTGTGGATCCTGGGCTCCTCGACCGACGGGGCCCTGGTGGCGGCATCCCTGGGTCTTCCCTACGTGTTCGCATCGCACTTCGCCCCGGCCATGATCATGCAGGCCCTCGAGGTGTACCGGACGTCCTTCGACGCGTCGGCCCCCACGGCCACTCTGGAAGAGCCCCATGTCATGGTTGCCGCCAATGTGCTCGCGGCCGATACCGAAGCCGAAGCCCGCAGGCAGTTCACGACCCACCAGTTGCTGGTGCGCGGGATGGCCCGCAACAACAGGGGCCCGCTGCAACCCCCGGTGGATGAAGTGGATGTGACTCCGGCCGAAGCCGCCTTCGTGGAGCAGCACCTGGCGGTCTCCGCCGTGGGAGCCCCGCACCAGGTGGTCGAGCAGCTCGATCAAATCGTGGAGGTCACCCGGGCGGACGAGCTGATGCTCAACAGCTACGCGTTCGATCCGGAGGTGCGGGCGCGCAGCTTCGAGCTCACGGCAAAGGCATGGTCCGAGTCGTGATGCTCTGAACCGCCGACGGACAGTCGCACAGGTCATGTGCGCGGGGGACCATCACCCGGCTGATTAGAGTGGAACCATGGCGGACAGCGGATCACACTCAGGCGAGACCTCACTGCAAACATTGGCTTCCCGCTACGGCGTGGCCACCGAATACCAAGGCTTTGACGGCCAGCCCAAAACCGTCCCGGACGACACCTTGGGCAAGGTTCTCACCGCGCTGGGTGCGGACGTTTCGTCCGAGGCCGCGGTGCGGGAGAGCCTCCGGGCCCGAGACGAGGCGCCCTGGCGGCGCATGCTGCCTCCCTCGGTGGTCGCCGAGGTCGGAACCTACACCACGGTGGACGTCACCGTCCCCGCGGGTGCCGAGACCCACGTGCGACTGTGGCCCGAAGACCGACCGGAGGCCGCGCGCGACCTGGACGCAGCGGCGTCGTCGGACACCCGCACGGTGGACGGGACGGAACGTGAGCGGCGTCGTTACGAACTCCCCGAAGACCTGGAACTGGGCTGGTACCGCTTGGAAGCGGTGTGCCCGAAGGTCAAGGAGGGGCAGGCCGAAACGATCTACGTGGCCGTGACACCGCAGCGGTTGAACACGACCGACAAGTTGCGCGGGCAGCGGCGCTGGGGGTACATGGCGCAGCTGTACTCCGTGATGTCCTCGCGCTCGTGGGGCGTGGGGGACCTGTCCGACCTGGCGTCCCTCGCGGCCATCAGCGGCACCCAGGGCGCTGACTACGTGTTGATCAACCCGCTGCACGCCGCTGAGCCGGTGCCCCCCATCGAACCTTCGCCGTATCTGCCGTCCAGCCGACGCTTCTTCAATCCGCTGTACCTGCGCATCACGGACGTGGCCGAGTTCGCCTATCTTCGTCCCAACGACCGCGAGGTGGTCGAGCACCTGGCCGCAGTGCAGCGCAAGACCGTACTGGACCCGAGCAGCATCGGGCGTGACGCAGCCTACGAGGCCAAGCTCAAGAGCCTCGACCTGCTCTTCACCGTGCGGCGCTCGCCGTATCGCCAGCAGCAACTGGAATCTTTCGTTGCGCGCGGCGGCCAAGCGCTGCAGGACTTCGGGCTGTGGTGCGCCCTGCGTGAGGAGCTCGGCGAGGAGTCACCGGAATGGGACGACGGCGCCGCGTCACCGGAGGCTCCCTACGCACGAGAAGCGCGCACGCGCCTCGAGAAGCGGATCAATTTCTACGTGTGGCTGCAATGGCTGCTGGACGAACAGCTCGAAGCGGCGCAGCGCGCGGCCCACAGGGCGGGCATGGACATCGGCGTGGTGCACGACCTCGCTGTGGGTGTGAGCAAGAACGGTGCCGATGCGTGGACCCTGCAGGACACCATGGCCGGCGGCGTGAGCGTCGGTGCGCCCGCGGACATGTACAACCAGCTCGGCCAGGACTGGAGCCAGCCCCCGTGGCACCCTGAGCGGCTTGCCGAGGCCGGCTACCAACCGTGGCGGGACATGCTGCGCAATATCTTCCGACATGCCGGCGGCATCAGGATCGACCACGTGGTCGGCCTGTTCCGACTGTGGTGGATTCCGGACGGTAATCAGGCCTCCGAGGGGGCTTACGTCTATTACGACCACGAGGCCATGGTGGGTGTGCTGGCCCTGGAGGCAGAACTCGCCGACGTGGTGGTGATCGGCGAGGACCTGGGCACCGTTGAGGCAAGTGCACGGCAGTACCTGGAACAGAAGGGTGTGCTGGGCACGTCCATCCTGTGGTTCGAGATGGCCGAGGACGAGCCCCTGGACCCGTCAGAGTACCGCGAACTGTGCATGGCCTCCGTCAACACGCACGATCTGCCGCCCACGGCTGGTTACTTGGAGGGTGTGCAGCTCGAACTGCGCGAGGACCTGGGGTTGCTCGCTCGTTCCCCGGAGGAAGAACGCAAGGAAGCCCAGCAGCAACTGGATACCTTCTTCACGGCGGTGGAGGCGGCCGGTCTGCTCCCGGAGGGGGCCGACAGCAGCGAAGAGGCCAAGATCGAAGCGCTCTGCCGTTACCTCGGGCGGGCGCCGTCCATGCTGTTCAACGTGTCCCTGGTGGACGCGGTGGGGGAGAAGCGGATTCAGAACCAACCCGGCACGAGTGACGAATATCCCAATTGGCGGGTTCCCCTGGCCGACGGGAACGGAATGTACGTCCTGCTCGAGGAGCTGAACCGGATGGATCGGGTGCGGTCGCTCGTCAAGGCCGTGAACGAGACCCTGGGCACGAGCTCGCGCGAACCCGGAGTGTCGGTGCCGGAACCGCTTGAACACCGGGATATCGCGGAACCGCGCGGAAAATGAGGGTCAAAAGTCAGGGGTTCCCCCGTCGGAAAAATTAGGTTAGATTAGTCTTACCTAATCTCCTGGGTGAGGAGTTGGGAACCGCACACGTGTTCTGGGGTGTGCGCCGGGTCATGGACGGCGCACACCCCGCACTCGTGTTAAAAGCACTCGAGTTTGCCCCCTGGGCACCTACCGCTAAGATAGTCCTGCGCTCAATCGCACCGTTTTTAACGTTGAGTTTGCGAGAGAGACCGTAGAAGCCTAGAATTTAAGGTTGTCGTGTGGTGGAGTCCATCTACCGGCACCTGATCTTCACCGTCTTCGTCGTGGCGAGTGCCCTGACCGGTACTGACGCGGGGCAATTAAGCACCACCGCCCAGCGCACGAACGGTGGCATTTTCTTGAGGTGACGGATCACTCTTGGCCGCAGCTGTCAGCGTGAACACAAAACATTGACAGCGACCATGCGTGCCGTCATTTCGTCGACATTAGACATTGGAGGAGAACACTATGGCAGCGCACTGCCAGGTGACCGGAGCTCAGCCGGGCTTTGGACACAGCATCTCGCACTCGCACCGCCGCACCAAGCGCCGGTGGAACCCGAACATCCAGAAGAAGCGTTACTGGGTGCCCTCGTTGCGTCGCAACGTCACGCTCAACTTGAGCGCCAAGGGCATCAAGGTGATCGATGCTCGCGGCATCGACTCCGTGGTCAACGAGCTCATTGCACGTGGGGAGAAGATCTGAGATGGCCAAGGACAAGGACGTACGTCCCATCATTAAGCTGAAGTCCACCGCAGGTACCGGCTTCACCTACGTAACCCGTAAGAACCGCCGTAACAATCCTGACCGCATGGTCATGAAGAAGTACGACCCGGTGGTTCGCAAGCACGTCGATTTCCGCGAGGAGCGCTAAATCCATGGCAAAGAAGTCCAAGATCGCCAAGAACGAGCAGCGCAAGGTCATCGTCGAGCGCTACGCCGCTAAGCGCGCAGAGCTGAAGAAGACTCTCGTGGATGAGAACGCAACCCCGGAGGCTCGCGAAGAGGCTCGCCTGGGTCTGCAGAAGCTCCCCCGCGACGCCTCTCCCATCCGCGTTCGTAACCGTGACCAGATCGATGGCCGTCCCCGCGGTACTTTCCAGCGATTCGGAATCTCCCGTGTTCGCTTCCGCGAGATGGCTCACCGCGGCGAATTGCCGGGTATCTCCAAGTCGAGCTGGTAATTTCTCACTCGGAAGCACTGGGCGCGTATGCTCCCTATTTCCATAGAGAACGCCAATTAAGTCCAGGAGGACAAGCACATGGCTAAGAACCGCAGCGAACTCGTTGCCGAGGTTGCCGAGAAAGCCGGCACCACTCAGGCCGCCGTCAACGGCGTCCTGGATGCAATGTTCCAGGTCTTCGAGAGCTCCGTTTCCAACGGCGAGAAGATCACCATCCCGGGTTGGATGTCCGTTGAGCGCACCGACCGTGCCGCTCGCCAGGGCCGCAACCCGCAGACCGGTGAGACCATTCAGATTCCGGCCGGCCACGGCGTCAAGCTGACCGCCGGCTCCAAGCTGAAGGCTGCTGTTTCCTCCAAGTGAGGTAAGCCTGCGCGGGCGTCATGCTCGTGTTAGTTCAAGGGACCGTCCACGATTTTCGTGGGCGGTCCCTTGCTCGTCTCCGAGTTCGTGGATTCTCGGGTCTACGCGCATAATGGAGGGGAATTTATTGGCTGATCAGATCCCCGGAGGTGTGCGGTGTCTTCGCGTGCGCGCCGTCTTGCCCGGGGCTGGGCCGCGTCGCTGATCGCCACGAGCCTGGGCGCCGCGTCTCACGCCGCCGTTGACGGCACGTGGCCTCCGGTCATCCTGATTCTCCTGTCCGCCGCGCTGGCCGCCCCCGTGTGCATGCTGCTCGCGGGTCGCGTGCTGTCCCGTGTGAGCGTTGCCGCGGCCGTCGTGGCAAGCCAAGGACTTCTCCACGGACTCTTCGCACAATCCGGGCACGGCGTGACTGCCGTTGACCACACGCATCACGTCACGGGCGCGGTTGCCGAGGGCACCCCGCAGCTCGTGGTGACCCTGGCGCCGGATCTGGCGCACCACGGCGCGGGGATGCTCGCCGCACATGTGATTGCCGCGGCCGCCACGTATGCCCTGTTACGCCACGGTGAGGTTGCCGCGGTGCGGCTGCTCGACGCCGTGTCGTTGCGCGTGCTCGCATTGGTGAGCGTTCCCGTGCTGCCCGTGATTCGCGCGGTGCCGCGGCGAATCGCGTGGACTTCTCCCCGTGCCCTCACGGATCAATTGCTGCTGCCGGTCGTGCACGGCTTCAGGGGGCCTCCCGCGCGCGGGACGGCCCCGGCTTTCGCCTAGTTCTTCAGCGTCGATCATTGGCGCTGCGGCGGGACCGGGAGTGCCGTCTCGGCCACTCTTCACATTCCGCTTCTTGCCGCCTCCCGCGGCACCAATGCGTCCGAGACGCAGGAGAATTCCATGCACACTTTTGATGCCTCAACCCCCGTTCCCGCCGCGCCCTCAGCACGGACGACGCCGCCTCGCGCGGTTGCGCGCGCCACTTCCGATCGCCGTCCGCTCGCGGTGGTTCTGCTCGCGGTGCTCACGGCCCTGTTCATGCTTGTGAGCACGGCACAGCTCGCGGCCGCCCATGACGAGATGATTGGTTCCGACCCCGAGTCCGGGGCTTCCCTGGACGCTTCCCCCGAATCGCTGACGCTGACCTTCTCCGGAAACGTCATGGACATCGGGCGTGAAATCCGAGTCACGGACTCCGCCGGTGAATCCCTGGTGGAACGTGAGTCCACCGTGGAACGCCAGCGCGTGATCCAGCCGCTCGCCAACCCCGGGTCCACCGAGGATGAAACCTACACCGTGGTGTGGCGTGTGGTTTCCGAAGACGGCCACCCCATCGAGGGAACCTTCGAGTACACCGTGGGACAGGGAGCCGGCGAGCAGGCCGGTCAGGGCCCCACCCAAGAGCCGTCCTCGGCTGCCACGGGTGAACAACGTGACGACACCGCTACCGAGGCCGCAGAGCCCGCCGGTGATTCCGGTACCCCCGGTTGGCTGATCCCTGTCATCGGTGGCGTGGGTGCCCTTGCGCTGCTCATCGTGGTGCTGGTTCTGGCCGCCCGTCGGAAACAGCGCTGATCGCCCCGTATCCCCGTAGGTTTCTGGGTTTCGCGTCCTATGTCGGTGGAGGCATGGTTCGCCCGCGCCCGATCTGATCACGGCGGAACTCAGGTTCGAGAAAGACACCATCATGAACATGCCCATTGAGACTTCTACCCGTTCCCTGCCCCGGCCCTTGCGCCGTAGCGTGACCACACTGCTGGCTGCGGGCTTCGCCGTTACGGCACTCACCGGCTGCTCGGTCGACGGCAACCAGGCGAGCGAGGAAACCCAAGCCCCGGCGGCGTCGTCGGCGGAGGACAACGCCGGAACCGAGCAGGTCGTAGAACTGACCGACGGCTGGGCCAAGGCCGCCGACTCCAACATGACCTCCGTGTTCGGCTCGCTCAAGAACACCGGCGACCAGTCCGTGACACTCGAGTCCATCGGCGCGGGGGACACTGCCGGTGTGGCCGAGCTGCATGAAACCGTGATGAACGACCAGGCCGGCTCCACCGAAATGAAGCGGGTCGAGGGCGGCTTCGAGATCGCTCCGGGGGAGACCAAGACGCTCGAACCCGGCGGAGACCACATCATGCTCATGGAGCTGCAGTGCGCCGTGAAGTCGGGGACGGATCTCACGGTGGAACTGGGTTTCGACAATGGTCGGACGCAGCAGATCACCGTCCCGGTGCGTGACTACACCGGAGCGCAGGAGCACTACGCGCCGGGCGAGGAGCACAGCGGACACGGAGAGCATTCCGAGATGCTCAGCCCGGAATCCTCGGCCCTTCCGGAATGTCATGAGCACTGACGAGACCCCTGCTCGTGAGGGCCTGCAGCGGCGATCGCTCCTGATCGGAGCGGTCGCCGGTGCGGGCGTCACCGGCATCGGAGCGGCCTCGGCAGTAGGCCTGAACGAGGCTTTCGGGGCCGCGGAGGATCCCACCGCCGATCATTCCGACGCCGCTCGCCACGGATTGCAGGTCGAGCCGTTCCACGGTGCTCGCCAAGCCGGCGTGGCCACGTTGCCACAGGCTTTCAGCGCGTTCATCGCGCTGGACCTCAACCAGGGCGCGAGCAAAGATTCCCTGCGGCGCATGCTTCGTGTACTCAGCGACGACGCCGCCGCACTCACCCAGGGCCGCGCCCCGCTGTGGGATCAGGAACCGTGGCTCGCGGAGAATCCGTCGCGGCTCACTGTCACGTTCGGTTTCGGTCCGAAGGCCATGGCGCTGATCGATGCCGCTCGCGCGCCCGAGTGGCTCAAACCGCTCCCGGCCTTCGATATCGATCAGTTACAGGATCGGTGGAACCAGGGAGACCTGTTGCTGCAGCTGTGCTGTGACGACAAGCTGACCCTCGCGCACGCCCAACGTGTGCTGCTCAAGGACTCCCGATCGTTCGCGAAAGTGCGCTGGATCCAGGACGGTTTCCGGAACACCGTGGGTGCAACTCCCGCGGGCCAGACCATGCGTAATTTGTTCGGCCAGGTGGACGGCACGGTCAATCCGTATCCGGGCGAAGAAGATCACGAGAAGGTGGTCTACGGGCGGGACGGTTTTGAACCGTGGATCGAGAACGGCACGTCACTGGTGCTGCGCCGCATCCACATGAACCTGGACACCTGGGACGAGGCCGACACCCCCGCGCGCGAGGACTCGGTAGGGCGGAAACTGGCCGACGGCGCACCCCTGACCGGTTCCCAGGAACACGACGAGCCGGACTTCGAGGCCAAGGGGCCTCTGGGGTTCCCGGTGATCGCCTCCTACAGCCATATCCGGCGCTCGCGCACCGACAATCCGGACGAGAAGATCTTCCGCAGGGTGTACAACTACGACCTGCCGGTCGCCGATGCGTCCGGTATGAGCCGTTCCGGGGACAGCAGCGGGGGAGTGTCCGACACGGGACTGATCTTCGCGTCCTATCAATCCGATCTGACCCAGCAGTTCGTTCCCATTCAGAAGAAACTGGACGACATGGACATGCTCAACACCTGGACGGTCCCCATCGGCTCGGCGGTGTTTGCGATTCCGCCCGGGTGCGAGGAAGGTGGATTCGTGGGAGACGGGCTCTTCTGATCGGATGAAGCACTGCATCTCAGGGTCAGCGGGTAACAACACGGGAATGGCCGCGACGTACGGGGCCGAAGGAGCACACGAATGAGCACTGCCACTGGGGCGAAAACCCCGGGAAGCACCAAGCCCCAGCGGTCCGAGATCGCGGGGGTGAGTCTCAACCCCTGGATCATTGCCGTGGTGGTCGTGGCCGCCATGATCGGCATGACCGCCGCGCTGCTGTACGGCGGTGCATCGGACCCCCGCGAGGTCGCGGACCCGGGAGCTCTGGTTCGTTGGGGTCTGCCCGCGCTGGAAACCGTGCACAACATCTCCATGGCCGTGGTCATGGGCGCCCTGCTGCTGGCCATCGGCGTGGTCCCGCGTTTCGCAGATCTCACTCGGAAGCGTCCGCCGCGCAACAGCCGAGACCAGTCGGTCGAACCGGATCACCCCGTGTATTCCTCGGTGCTCCGGCTGGCGCAGGCGGCTGCGGTCATGTGGACGGTTTCCGCCATCGCGGTGCTGATCTTCACGTACTCGGACGTCTCGGGTACCGGGCTCGGCTCGGGACAGAACTACACCCAGCAGCTGACCCACTACATCACCGAGATCGCCACGGGTCAGGCCCAAGCGACCGTGGTGATCGTGGCCGCCGTGGTAACCACCCTGATCTTCGGTGTGCGTGCCCTGCTGGGACTTTTCTGCACCCTGGCGCTGAGCATGATCGCGCTGGTGGCGCTCGCGCTCAACGGCCACTCGTCCGGCGGCGCGGACCACATGGGTGCCGTGAATTCGCTGGGTCTGCACCTCATGGGTGTGTGCTTGTGGGTGGGCGGCCTGATCGTCCTGGCATGGGCCAGCCCGCTGCTCGCCAAGGAATCCACGGTGATCGCCCACCGCGGCGAGACCAAGCACCGCGTCCCGCTGTTGTCCGTGGTGCTGCGCCGCTATTCCGTGGTGGCCCTGGGCTGCTACTTCCTGGTGCTGCTGTCCGGCATCATCAACGCCCAGGTGCGCATCGGCACGTGGGAGCAGCTGAACTCGGGCTACGGGCGCATCGTGCTGGCCAAACTCGTGCTCACCCTGCTGTTGGCCCTGGTCGGTTTCGCTCACCGGCAGTGGCTGATCCCGGGTGTGGAGGACGGCTCCCGGTCCCGCACGGCCACCCTGTGGCGCGTGATCGTGGTGGAGCTGGTGCTCATGGGACTGCTCATGGGTATCGCCTCCGCGTTGAGCCGCACGGCTCCGCCCGTACCGGAGGAGATGCCCACCGATGCTTCCCCGGCACGCTTGCTCACGTGGTACGAACTGCCGCCCGAACCGACCTTCGCCTCGTGGTTCACCACGTGGCGCATCGACTGGTTCTGGGCTGCGGTGGTCGTCTTCTTTGCCATCGTGTACCTCTGGGCCGCGATTAAGGTGTGGCGCCGCGGGGACAAATGGTCTGTGCTGCGAACCGCGTCCTGGCTGATCGGCCTGGTGCTGCTCATGTACGCGACGTCCGGCGGCGTGGCGGTGTACGCCCGCGTGCTGTTCTCCGCCCACATGGTCGAGCACATGAGCCTGACCATGATCGTGCCTCTGTTCCTGGTCTCCGGTGCACCCATCACGGTCATCCTCAAGGCGCTGGAACCCCGCGGCGACGGCACTCGCGGTCCACGCGAATGGATCCTGCGCCTGGTGCACTCCACGTGGGGCAAGATCGTGACCCACCCGATTTTTGCCGCGGCCAACTTCGCCTTCTCGATCGTGCTGTTCTACTTCACGGATCTGTTCCACATCACACTGCGCTACCACGTGGGCCACGAGTTCATGATGATGCACTTCCTGTTCACCGGGTACATGTTCGCCCTGGTGCTCATCGGCATCGACCCCATCCCCAAGCGGCCCAGCTATCCCATGCGCCTGGTGCTCCTGCTGGCCACGATGGCCGCCCACGCGTTCATCGGTATCTCCATCATGAGTATGACCGCGGTGCTGCAGGCCGGCTGGTTCGGCAACATGGGCCGCCCCTGGGGCCCCAGCGCGCTGGAGGATCAAGAGCTGGGCGGCATGCTCATGTGGGGGATCGGTGAGTTCCCCACATTCCTGCTGGCCGTGATCGTGGCCATCATGTGGGCGCTCGAGGGCAGCAAGGAGAACCGTCGCGTGGACCGACAAGCGGACCGCACCGACGACGCCGAGCTCAAGGCCTACAACGAAATGATGGCCAACCTGGCCGAACAGGACGAACGAAGCCGCCGCTGACGTCCCAGCACGCGTCCCGATCTCGCCTCGGGCCGGTTCGAACTCGGGCCGGCACGGACA
The DNA here is from genome assembly GCF_040980905.1 of Kocuria sp. CPCC 205235. NCBI lineage: Bacteria > Bacillati > Actinomycetota > Actinomycetes > Micrococcales > Micrococcaceae > Kocuria > Kocuria sp. CPCC 205235. The sequence goes on along the minus strand of NZ_JAVKPR010000001.1, from coordinate 36,550 downwards.
TCAAGGGTGCCGGCCCGCGGGAGGGGGTGAGCGGCGTCGTCGTCCATGGCGCGGGCCCGCTCGCCGAACGCGCGTCACAGACCGCAACGCGCGTGGCCGGGAAGATGCGGGCGGCGGCTAACGTTGACCTGGAAGACCTGATTCTGCATGCTTGGAAGGACTCATCACACTGTGAAGACACAGCGGAGCACTACCCCCGTACGAGCTTCCGAGCTCACCGGCCGCGCCTGGCTCAACACCGGCGACCGGCAGCTGGATCTGGAGGCCCTGCGCGGCAAGATCGTGGTGTTGGACTTCTGGTCCTTCTGCTGCATCAACTGCCTGCACGTGCTGGACGAGCTGCGCCCGCTCGAGGAGAAGTACTCGGACGTGCTGGTGACCGTGGGCGTGCACTCGCCCAAGTTCGAGCACGAGGCCGATCCCGAGGCGCTCGCCGCCGCCGTGGATCGCTACGAGATCACCCACCCGGTGCTCGACGACCCCGAGCTCAAGACCTGGGACGCGTACACCGCTCGCGCCTGGCCCACTCTGGTGGTGCTGGACCCCGAGGGTTACATCGTGGCGCACCTGTCCGGTGAGGGTCACGTGCAGGGCCTGGAATCGCTCGTGGAGGAGCTCGTGGCCGAGCACGACGCCAAGGGCACTCTGCACCGCGGCGACGGCCCCTACGTGCCGCGCCCGCGACCCGAGGGCGACCTGCGCTTCCCGGGTAAGTCCGTGCGACTGCCGGACGGCTCCTTCCTGGTCACGGACACCGGCCACCATCGTCTGGTGCAGCTCGACGACGACCTCACCACGGTGCGCCGCGCCATCGGTTCCGGAACCAAGGGCTGGGCGGACGGCCCCGCGGACGCCGCCCGGTTCAACGAGCCCCAGGGCGTTGCGCTGCTGCCCGAATCGGTGCGCGCGACCGTGGGTTACGACCTGATCGTCGCGGACACCGTCAACCATCGCCTGCGCGGCGTGGAGCTGTCCACGGGCAAGGTGCGAACCCTGGCCGGTAACGGCGTGCAGCGCCTCCTGGACGACGCTCGCGCTCGCGGCGTGGACCCCAACGAGATTCCCGCCGACGCCGCTCCCACGGACGTTGCGCTGTCCTCGCCGTGGGACGTGCTGTGGTCCACCGCGACGGACACCCTGGTCATCGCGATGGCCGGCACCCACCAGCTGTTCTCCTTCGACCCGCGCACCGGTCAGGTCTCCGTGCTCGCGGGTACCGGTGACGAGGGCCTGCGCGACGGGGCCGCTTCCGAGTCCTGGTTCGCCCAGCCGTCGGGCTTGGCCGAGGACTCCTCCGGCACGGTGTGGGTCGCGGACTCCGAATCCTCGGCGCTGCGCCGCGTGCGCTTCGACGAGTCCGGCGCGGTGTCCTCCGTGGACAGCCCCATCGGTGAGGGCCTGTTCGACTTCGGCTTCCGCGACGGCGCTGCCGATCAGGCTCGCCTGCAGCACTGCCTGGGCGTTGCCGTGCTGCCCGACAATTCGGTGGCGATCGCGGACACCTACAACGGTGCGATCCGTCGCTACGACCCCTCGACCAACGAGGTCTCCACGCTGACCCGCGGGCTGGCCGAGCCGTCCGGCGTGATCCTGGACGACGCGGACGAGCAGCCCGTCATGGTGGTTGTCGAAGCCAACGCTCACCGTTTGGTGCGCGTACCGGTGCCCAAGGATGCTCAGACCGTGGACGAGGGTGCGGCACAGATGCAGCGCAAGCGCACCCCGATCGCACCGGGTGCCCTGGACCTGGTGGTCCGGTTCTCCGCTCCCACCGGCCAGAAATTGGATACTCGCTGGGGTGATCCCACCCAGCTGAAGGTTTCGTCCTCCCCGGCCGAGGCACTCGTTGAGGGCGACGGCACCGCGCAGGGTCTGACCCGCACGCTGCGCCTGGCCGACGGCGTGACCGAGGGAGTTCTGCACATCACCGCCCGTGCAGCCGCGTGCGACGGTTCCCCGGACGGCGAGATCCCCGAGCACGCCGCGTGCCACCTGTACCAGCAGGACTGGGGTATCCCGTTCACGGTTTCCGAAGACGCCGAGTCCGAGCTGACCCTGGAGCTGCGCGGGCTCGACTGATCCCGCCGCTGATCGGTGACGTGAGAAAGGCCGCTACCGTCCGTGAGGACGGTGGCGGCCTTTCTCACGGTGAATTGTGCGTCGACGCGGGGTGGCCTGCACGTTTCAGTGCTTGTGGGTCAGTGCCTGGGAGTGACCGTGGCTTCTTCCTCGGTGACCTCTAGCGTGCCCTTGAAGGTGAAGGGCACCTCTTCGGAGACCTGGCTGGTCTTGCCATCGAGCAGGTTGACGGAGATGAATTCGATCTTGGCCGTGCCGGGAGCGTCCATGAGGCCCCACCGGTCCACGTTGGGCCCGCTCAACCGGATCTCTGTGGTGGGATACTCGATGATGGACCACTTCACGCTGTCCTGGACACGTCCCGAGAACTCGTACGAGAACGGGCAACCGGCCGGGTACAGGGTGTCCTGTTCGGCGCACGTGTCCAGATAGGTCTTGATCTGCTCGCTGGCCTGCGACTTCAGCTCATCCGAGGGGCTGGCGTCCAGCGTGAGATCGGTCTCTGCATCTGGATCGGTCACCAGGGTCTGTTCGGGCTCGGCCGTCACCATGGGGGACGTGTAGGAACCGGTGTAGATCCCGGGGTAGAAGACCGCGAAGTCACGTGCGGAATCGGTCAGTGCCACGGACTCGCCGTTGATGTCCACCGAGGTGGAACCGGCCATGGTCACGTGCATGGTGGGCAGGGTGGTGCGGTCGAAATCCCACACGGTGAAGAAACCCCACTGGGTGTCCGCGGGGTGGAGAGTGAACTCGGAACTGTGTTCCTGTCCGTCCAACGTGTAGTCGGCGCGGACCACGGCTTGGTCGCTGGTCGAGGACACCGTGGAGATCTCCACGTCGTCTAATTTCTCCGCGGCGGCCTCCAACGGCTCACCGTCCAGCAGGGCCGCGTTCGAATCGGGGACCTCGGCGTTGAGCGCACCGAGAGCCGCGGCGCCGTCGCCGGCCTGGAGCGCGTCGAAGTAAGCCTTGACGTCCGTTTCCGGGCCGTACTGGTACTTGTTGACCAGGGCGATCGTGACCGCCGCGGCCGCGACCGAGAGCACAATGAGAAAAAGCCATGCCCCTACGGCCTTCAGTACGCGGTCGGTTTGTTCCATGGATCATCACGTTAGCCCATCGGCAGGTGCGAGTCGCTAGATGGCGCGATCCGGCGATCCGACCGTCCGATCCAGTGTGCTGCGCCGGTTAAGCTGGTGCGGGTCCACACCAACGGCAGCGGGAGAATCTCAGCACACCATGGCAGAAACAGTTCGGCAGGTTCCGGAGAAATATTCCGCTCCGCAGCATGTCTTTCACCCGCGCATCACCTCGTACGGGCGCAGAATCTGGGCCGCGGTGCCTCCATTTCTCCTAGTGGCCGTGGCTTTGCTGGCGCTGTACTACCGCCGCCCGCGCGGGCCCGTGATCGCGGTGCTGATCCTGCTGGCCTTGGCCGGAGGGGTCATTGCCTACGGGTACCTGCGCCCCGCGCTGACGGTGATCACCCGGACGCACTTCCTCAAGTCGCGCTGGATCGGATTCCACGCCGTACCCCGCGACAGGGTCCATCAGGTGGTCACGGTGGACAAACTTCTGCCTCCGCGCCCCACATCGGGTAAGCCCCGGGGCAGGCCCTACTTGTGGCTCGTGACCGAGACCGGCAAGCGTGCCATGGCGCTCGACGGAATCGTGTGGGATACAACCTCGCTCAAGAGTTTCGCGGACCTGTCCGGCGCGCAGCACGTGAACTTCAAACAGGCCACCCCCGAGCAGGTCAGCACGCATTGGCCCGCGCTCGTTTCCTGGCACGTGCGCTATCCGCGGCTGCGCTACGCGGCGTCCTCGCTGGCCCTGGTGCTCGTGATCGCGCTGGTTGTCTGGCTGACCTTCGTCCAGACCACGTTCCAGTAATAACCGCACACACGCCGACGCCGCGGTGAGACGTCCCGGAGGAGTCTCACCGCGGCGTCGGCGGTCATGAATGCTTGGCGGGCGTCAGACGCTGGTGCTGCCGCCCTGCCCGGCCGCGCCGGCCGCGCGGTGTCGACCACCCAACTCGGATCCGTCGCTGGCGGCGTTGCGAACACCACTGTCCGACTCGCGGTCGGCCTTCTGCCGAGCGCGCTCGATCTCCGCCTCGCGCTCTTCGGTGGCCTCGCGGGTCAACTCCGCACCGGCCTCCTCGTCGCGGGTGAGGTTCTCACCGGTCTCGGGATCGAACACGTGCATGCGGCGGGCATCCAACCAAATATTGGCCGCTGTGCCACCGCGGATGCGGGATGAAGCGTCCAGGGACACGACCACCTGCGAAGGCATCTCGTCCGCGTCCAAGTCCTTGGCCAGCTCGTCGAGCTTGTGCTTGACGGCCTGGTCCTGCTCGAACTGTCTGTAGCCGTACTGCTGGTTACCCAGCCACTCGGTGTGGGTGAACTCGGCCTCGAACGTGGTGCCGTGGGGCACCTTGGCCTCGTCCACGAACTTGGAGTCCTCGAAGTGCTCGGGGCGCAGGCCCAACAGCACAATGTCGTTCTTGCCCGACACTTTCTGCTGCACGCGCTCCGGGACGTCGATGTCACCGATGGGCGTCTTGAACACGTTGCCCTCGATGCGCGCCGGCAGGAAGTTCATGGACGGTGCTCCGATGAAGCCCGCCACGAACAGGTTGACCGGCTGTTCGTACAGCTCACGCGGGGACGCGATCTGCTGCAGCACGCCCTTCTTGAGCACGGCCACGCGGTCACCGAGGGTCATGGCCTCGGTCTGGTCGTGGGTCACGTAAATGGAGGTGATGCCCATCCGGCGCTGCAACTGGGCGATCTCCGTGCGCATCTGACCACGGAGCTTGGCGTCCAGGTTGGACAGCGGCTCGTCGAAGAGGAACGCATCCGCGTCACGCACGATCGCGCGGCCCATGGCCACACGCTGCCGCTGACCGCCGGACAGGTTGGCCGGCTTGCGCTCCAGGTGCTCGTCCAGGTCCAGGGTGTCCGACGCCGCACGGACCTTACGGTCGATCTCGTCGTTGGAGAACTGACCCTTGGACAACCGCAACGGGAACGCAATGTTCTCGTAGACGGTCAGGTGCGGATACAGGGCGTAGTTCTGGAACACCATGGACAGGTTGCGGTCGCGGGGAGCCTTGTCGTTGACGCGCTCGCCGTCAATGAGCAACTCGCCGCTGGTGATGTCCTCGAGTCCCACGACCATGCGCAGGAGGGTGGACTTACCACAACCCGAGGGGCCCACGAGGATCAAAAATTCGCCGTCGGCCACGTCGATGGAGACGTCGTTGACCGCCGGAAAACCGTCGTCGTACTTCTTGACGAGGTTCTGCATGGTAATAGCTGCCATGTCTACTCAGTCCTTACTGTGCTTGAGCTTGAAGTGTTGAGGCACCGGTGGGATCAACCCTTGACCGCGCCCTGGGTCAGGCCGGAAACGATTTGGCGCTGGAAGGCCAGGACCAACAGCACCACGGGGATGGTCACGATGATCGCGGCGGCGGAAATGGCACCGGCGGGATCCTCGAACTGCGACGCGCCCGTGAAGAAGGCCAGCGCCGCCGGCACGGGGCGCGCCGCCGACGTGGAGGTCAGACCGATTCCGTAGACGAAGTCGTTCCACGCAATGAAGAACGCAATGATCGCGGTGGTGAACACACCCGGGGCGGTCAGCGGAACGATCACCTTGCGGAACGCCTGCCATGTGGAAGCGCCGTCGACCTGGGCCGCCCGCTCCAAGTCCCACGGGATCTGCTGGAAAAAGGCCGCCAGCGTCCAAATGGAGATGGGAAGGGTCAGGGACAGGTAAGGAATGATCAGACCGAGCCAGGTGTCGTACAGGCCCACCTGACGCCACAGGTTGAACAGCGGGGTGACAATGGAGATCACCGGGAACATGGACACCATCAGCGCGGTGGTCAGCACGATCCGCTTACCCGGGAAGTCCAGGCGGGCGATTGCGTAGGCGCACAGGGTGGCCAGCACCACGGCGATGAACGTGGCGATCAGTGAGATACCGATCGAGTTCCGCAGCGCGGGAAGGAACAGATCCTTGGCGTCGCCCACGAAGATCTGCTCGTAGTTGTCGGTGACGAACTGGGCGGGCAAGAACTTGCCGGAGCTCAGATCGGCAGGGGTCTTGAACGAGGTCATCAGGATCGACAGCACCGGGAACAGTGCGTAGATCAGCACCAATACGGTGACAATGGCCCATCCGACCTTTTGTTTAGTGCTCAACATGGCGGGTTACCTCCCCTTCCCACTGCCGGCAAGATCCACCTTGAAGACCTTGATCGCGGTGAGAGCTATGAGCATCACGCACAGGAACAAGATCACGGAGATCGCCGAGCCGAGGCCGATTTCCAGGCGTCCGATGGAGGTTCGATACGCGAGCAGCGAGAGCGCCTCCGTGCCGTACTGGCCCTGGGTCATGATGAAGATGTTGTCGAAAATACGGAACGCGTCCAGCGCGCGGAACACCACGGCCACCATGATGGCGGCCTTCATGTTCGGCAGGATCACCTTGGTCAGGCGCTGCCACGCGGAGGCACCGTCCACACGGGCCGCTTCGGAGAGTTCCCCCGGAACCTGTGCCAACCCGGAGAGCAGCAACAGCGAGATGAACGGGGTGGTCTTCCAGATCTCGGACGCCATGATGATGGTCAACGCGGGACCCTGAGAAGCAAACCAGTTGAAGTCCGGTCCGATACCGGGAACCCAGTCGAACCAGTTGTTGACGTAACCGGTGGTGATGTCGAACGCGTAGAACCACGCGAACGCGGAGACCACGGTGATGATTCCATAGGGCACCAGGATCGCGGTGCGCAGGAGGCCGCGGGTGGCCTTGATCGCACTGTGCATGACCAGTGCGAGGGCCAGACCCAGCACGAGTTCCACGAGGACGGTGACCACTGTGATCAACAGGGTGACACCCAGGTTTTGCCAGAACAGGGAGTCGGAGAAAACCGTGGCGTAGTTGCCCAGGAACACGAATTCCTTGTCCCCGGGTGCGGTGAGGCGGAAGGAGAACAGGGAGTCGTACAGGGCCTGCACAATGGGGTACAGGGTCACCAGCAACATGATGATGAACGCGGGGCCGGCCAGCAGCCAACCGAGCTTTCGCTCCGCCCGGACGCGGTCCGAAATCTGCCGTTTGGCCTTGGGCGCTTGGGTCCCAGGTGCTCGGGTCGAAGAATCGACGGTGGTACTCACAGCAGCGCATCTCCCTTCAGGACTTGCTCAATAAAGGCAGTGGTCTCTTTAGGCGTGTTCTCGTTCACGCTCTGCGGTGGCGTCCACTCCTGCTGAATGGCGGTGGAAATCTCGTTGTAGTACGGAGTCTGCGGGCGCGGTGCCGCGTTGTCCAGGGATTCCCGAATGACCGAAGCCTGCGGGTACGCCTCACGCACCGCGGCGTCGTCAAAGGCCTTGGCGGAGGACGGCGGGTTGCCGTTGGTCGCGAAGTACTGCGACTGGTGTTCCGGGGTGACGATGCACTCCACAGCCTCCCAGGCGAGATCCTGGTTTTCGGAAGTGGCACCCACACCAATGTTGATACCACCCAGCGGAGGGGCGGACGGGGTGTCGGCATTGACGCGGGGCCATTGGGCCCAGCCGATATCGTCCACCAGGGACTTGTCCAGTGAACCTTCTTCCACGGCGGCGTTGGACGCCGCCCAGACGAAGGGCCAGTTCACCATGAACGAGCCCATGTCCCCCTGGAACTGGATCATGGATGAGTTTTCGTCCTGGGTGGGTAGACCCGGTCCGCCCAGGCCCTCCTCGCCAATGGTGCCCACGATCTCGGCAGCCTTCTCACCGGCCTCGCTGTTCAAGGTGATTTCTGCGTCCTGGCCCTCTTCGCCGGAGGTGATGATCTGGCCGCCGGCCGAGGCGACCAGTCCGTTGACCCACACGGTCATGGACTCGGCCTGGGTGCCTTGAACGCCCAAATACTTGTCCTGGCTGCGTGCGGCGTCAATGATTTGATCCCACGTGACCGGCTTGGACATGTCCAGACCGGCGGCTTGTGCGACCGACTTGCGGTACCAGAGCAACTGGGTGTTGGCCCAGAACGGTACGGCCACGATCTCACCGTCCCACTTGGCGCCCTCGAGTGGGCCGTCCAGGGTGTCCGAGGTGGTCCTTTCGACCACGTCCGCCGGCGGCTTGGCCAGGAACCCGGGCTCGGCGAGCTCGGGAACGAACGGCGGGTCCAGGCTCATGATGTCCATGGACGTGTCGCCGGCGGCCAATCGCCGGGCCAACTGCTCTCGCTGCGAGGACGCATCGCGGGGCAGCAGGGACGTTTCGATCTTGTACTTCCCGTCAGAGGCCGCGGAGCATTGTTCCGCAATGGTGGCCTGCCCGCCGTCGTCCGGGTTGATGTACCACGTGAGCGTGGGCGGGCCCGATTCTTGCGAACCGCACGCCGTCAGCAACATTGCCGACGCGCCCGCGAGCGCAACCGCACTGCGGATCCGGCGTCCCCTCCGCGCCCTGCGTGGTGTGTGAGTGGCTTTCACTATGATTCCTCCCCTGTGACAAGGTCATCCACTGGGCAGTGAGCCCATGGACCCGGAAGGGTCATCAGGCTGCTCAGCATTTACTCAGTCTATGGGTGAGGCATCTCACACCTGTCGACCGACGCGGTCACGAAAGCACTACGGCAATGATTGCCATGGTGACCATCGAGAACACCGTGGTGACCAGGACCGTGTCACGGCTCACAGTGGTTGCGCGTTTATACCGTACCGCCGTCACGTAGAGATTTTGAGCAGTGGGCAGGGATGCCATGATCACCGTGGCGTACAGGGCATGACCCTCGAGCCCCAGGAGGTGCCCCAAGAGCAGGGCGAGCGCGGGGTGGACGAACAACTTTGCCGCGGAGGCAAGCAGAGTGTCCATGCGTTCGCGCTTGTCCGACAGGGGTCGTGAGCCCACCAGGGACATGCCGAAGGCCAGCAGCATGGCGGGGATGCTTGCGCCGGCGACCAGTTCAATGGGCTGCAGCACCAGATCGGGCAGGTGCCATCCGGTGGCTCCGAACAGGATGCCCAGCAGGGACCCCACGATCAGTGGATTGGTGAACGTGTTCTTAAGAATCGAGCCCGGGGTGGGTCTGGCGCCGTCGGTGAGGGTGTCCATGGCCGTGAGATAGAGGGGTGAGTTGATGGCCAGCTGGAACAGCATCACGGGGGCCACCTGAGACGCGTCCCCCAACACGAACATCGCAATGGGGATACCCAGATTTGCGGCGTTGACCTGCGCGGCGGCCTGTGACCCCATCACCACGGTGGCGGCGTCGCGCTTGAGGGCGAAGCGGGCAACGGCCGCATACAACAGCATGGTGACCCATGCGGAGACGGCTGCGATCAAGAGGGGAGCGGAAAACATCTGGGCGATGTCCGCCTGCGAAATGGTGAGGAACAGCAGCGGCGGTGAGGCCACGTAGAACGAGAGCTTGGACAGCACCACTTGCCCGTGCGGACCCAGGAAGCCCGAGCGGCCCACCAGGAATCCCACCCCGATCACGGCCCAGATGATGAAGAATCCGGAAAACACGCCGCTCACGGGCGAGTCCCCTCTGCAACGAAGTTCGGGTGCTGTTCTCCTTGCGGGAGAGAAGGTCCGGGAGCCACCGCCGTGGCTACAGTGCCGCTACAGCGGCGTCTTCCTGGGCTTCGGTGTGATCGCGCGCCTTTGGCGGGCGCACCATGTCACCGGTGACGGCATCCGCGGGGTCCGAACCCAGCGCCACGATCTTGTTGTTCTCGTCCACGTGCACCACGTGGGGGTTGTAATTCTGGGCTTCCGCGGTGTCCATGAGCCCGTAGGAAATCAGGATCACCAGGTCGCCCGGGTGCACCAGGTGGGCTGCGGCGCCGTTGATTCCGACCACACCGCTGCCGCGCTCGCCGGCGATCGTGTACGTCTCAAGACGGGCGCCGTTGTCGATGTCCACGATGGAGACCTGCTCGCCCGGAAGGATATTGGCCGCATCCAGGAGGTCCTGGTCGACGGTCACGGATCCCACGTAGTGCAGGTCGGCCTGGGTCACGGTTGCTCGGTGGATCTTGCCGGTAAACATGGTGCGCAGCATGGGTGCTCCTCGACGCGTGCAATAAGTAACACGAACCCCGGGTCCTCGAAAGGTTTCCCGGGGTGGTGGCGCGATATGGAGCGGCTGACGGGAATCGAACCCGCGTATCAGGCTTGGGAAGCGTGCGCTCTACCATTGAGCTACAGCCGCGCGTTGCACCAATCAGACCTAACGGCCCGATTGAACGCCACCGAGTCTACAACAACTTCAGCGGGGACTTTCTTCCCAGGCCCCCGAACCACGAGGTAGGAGCGCCCATGATCCGGCCAGCCGATCAGCGTGACCTGATTTCGCTCCCAGCTGTGGAAGTGGCCGCGGGCAAGATCTTCGAGGACGTTGGCATGCCTGAGATCGCACTGGACGTCCCGCCCAGTCTGACCTGGCTGGGTGGCTTCCAACGAGCGGGCCGGTTATGGGTCGCGACCGACGACGCCGGAGAGCCGGCCGCGTACTGCGCTGTCGAGCTGATCGGGGCCAATGCCCACATCGCGCAGGTTTCGGTTCACCCCAGGCTGGCCGGGCGGCGCATTGGTGCGGCCCTCATCGACACCGTGGGTGATTGGGCCGAGACCCAAGGCTTGGACGGACTGTCCCTGACCACGTTCCGAGACGTTCCGTGGAACGCGCCCTACTACGCGCGCCTGGGCTTCCGCGAACTGCCGGAGGGAGAGTGGTCCCCGGAGCTGCGTGCTGTGGTCGACCGTGAAACCGCGCAAGGACTGGATCCTGCCGCGCGGGTGGTCATGATGAAACCTCTGTGACCGGTACCGGTGCACTACCGTGTAAGCGTGCTCATCTCCGATCGTGATATTCGCAGCCTCATGGATTCCGGCCGTGTGCAGCTGGAACCGTACGACCCAGCCATGATCCAGCCCGCCAGCGTGGACGTGCGCCTGGACCGGTGGTTCCGGTTGTTCGACAACCACAAGTACGCGCACATCGATCCCGCCCAGGAGCAACCCGAACTCACGCGGTTGATCGAGGTCGACCCCGACGAACCATTCGTGCTGCATCCCGGCGAGTTCGTCCTGGGCGCCACCTACGAAAAGGTCACGCTCCCCGACGACGTCGCCGCGAGACTCGAGGGTAAATCCTCCCTGGGTAGGTTGGGCCTTCTCACGCACTCCACCGCGGGGTTCATCGACCCCGGATTCTCCGGCCACGTGACGCTGGAACTGTCCAACATGGCCACGCTCCCCATCAAGCTGTGGCCGGGTTCCAAGGTGGGGCAGTTGTGCTTCTTCCAGCTCTCGTCCGCCGCGGAGCACCCCTACGGTAGCGGCGCCTACGGGAACCGGTATCAGGGTCAGCGCGGCCCCACGGCCTCGCGCAGCCATGTGAACTTTCACCGATCGCCGGTCGAATAGGACGTCCACGCCCCTGCCCGATGGAGTGGAACGCCGTATATGCCGTGTAAGGCATCTGCGGCGTACTGGTGTCATCAGGCCTGAACGGTCGTGAAGCCCTTGGGTGGCTTGGGCGTGAACAGCAGCAGGAGCAACCCCACGCCCACCACACTCAGGATCCCCAGGATGCCCCAGATCTGGGCACCGAACGCGGTGACGAAAATGCCGAACATCAGGGGTGCCAGGAAGCTGACGGCTCGACCCGTGGTTGCGTAGAGGCCGTACATCTCCCCGTCGCGACCGGACGGGGTCAGTCGTCCCAGGTAAGTTCGCGACGCCGCTTGAGCAGGTCCCACGAACAAGCACAGCGCCAGGCCGCACACCCAGAACGCGGTGGAGCCCTCCCAGAACAACAAGACGGAACCCGCGACCATGATGCCGAGCAGCGACACGACGATCACGGCACGGGGGCCGGCAGCGTCGTCGAACTTGCCGCCCACGATCGCGCCGAGCGCTGCGGCGATATTGGCGACCACCGCGAAAATGATGACCTCGGACATCGAAAAACCAAAGGTACCCGCCGCAAGAACGCCGCCGAACGTGAAGATACCGGCGAGCCCGTCGCGGAAGATGGCGGAGGAGAGCAAAAAGTAGACGGTGGCGGGGGAACGGCGCCAGACCCTGGCAATTGTGCGGAACAAATCTCTGTACGAGGCCAAGATGCCGCGGCGCGGGGCGGGTGAGGCGGCGTCGTCGTCGATCTCGAGTGGGCGGTAGGGCATGCTGCGAGCGCGCAGCATCAGGGGCAGTGAGAACACCAGAACCCACACGGCGCTGAACAGGGCCACAGAACGGTAATTGAGGGCGTCCTCGGTGGCGATCCCCAGAAAACCGGGCTGGACGAAGCCGAAGAGCACGAACGCCAACGCCACGATGCCGCCCAAGTAGCCGGCACCCCAGCCCCAACCGGAAACCGCACCGATCTTCCGGGGGCCGGCCAGACCGGGGAGCATGGCGTTGTAACTGACCTCGGCGAACTCGGCCACGATGCTGGCGATGGCGATCATTGCGACACCGAAGATCAGGAAGGACGGCTCGGGGCGGGCGAAGAACGCGAGGCCCGTGAAGAGCGCCAGCAACACCGTGTTGACACCCAAGAAGCGGGAACGGGAGCGAGGTGCGTCCGAGCGCTGCCCGATCAACGGGGCGGTCAGGGCGATGAAGAAGCCCGCGATGGCCATGCCCGCGCTCAGCACGGCAGACGTGTGCTCGGGTGAGCCGAAGGACGAACTTGTCAGGTACACGGTGAACACGAAGGTGAGCATGATCGCGTGGAACGCTGAGGATCCCGTGTCCCACAAGCACCAGGCGAGGACCTGTGCGCGCGTTCCCACGGTCTCCCGGGCTTGAGTGGTCATGGCCCCCACCCTAGGGCCCAGATGTGACCCGCGGGTAAAGAATTAACGGGGTGGCGCGCGAGCTTTTCGTTCCTCGGTTCACCCAGAGGAAAATGTGGACGTGTCATTTATGCGCTTTGTTAGGATTGGCAGGAATCTTCCGGCCCGTCCGCCTGGGTAGAACCGTGCCTTTCGTGGGGGTCATGTCCATGCTGTTTGTGACCTCCAGAGAGGTTTAGGTTTCTATGCTCGCTGTGCTGCTCCTCCACGGCCTTGCAGCCCTGTGTGCGCCAGCGATCCTCAAACGAACCGGACGATCCGGCTTCTACGCCGTGGCACTGGTGCCCCTTGGTTCGTTGATTTGGCTGTTCACTCAAACTCCCCGCGTCTACGGTGAATCCGGCGAGTGGTACAGCACCCTCGAGTGGATCCCGCAGCTGGGGATCACCCTGGCCTTCCGCATGGACGCGCTCGCCTACATGATGAGCCTGCTGATCCTGGGTGTGGGCGCACTCGTGTTGATTTACTGTGCGCTGTACTTCAAGTCCGATGCGGACGGGATCGGGGCCTTCGCAGCGCAGCTCGTGGCGTTCGCCGGGGCCATGTTCGGTCTGGTCACCGCGGACGACCTCCTGGTGCTCTTCGTCTTCTGGGAAATCACCTCGGTCCTGTCGTTCCTGCTGATCAGCTACTCGCGCACCAAGCTCGCCGCTCGTCGCGCCGCGTTGCAGGCGCTCGTGATCACCACCGCGGGTGGCCTGGCGATGCTCGTGGGCATGATCATGCTGGGCGAGGCCGCGGGGACCTACCGCGTCTCACAGATTGTCGACGCCGCCCCGGAACTGATGGCGACGTCCGCCACCCTCAACGCGGCCATTATCCTGATCCTGGCCGGCGCGATCTCCAAGTCCGCGCTGTTCCCCACACACTTCTGGCTTCCCGCGGCCATGGCCGCACCCACGCCGGTCTCCGCATACCTGCACGCTGCGGCCATGGTCAAGGCCGGCATCTACCTGGTGGCACGATTCGCTCCGGGGTTCGCCGCGACCGAGTGGTGGTTGCCGGTCACGGTTTCCCTGGGTCTGGCCACCATGATCTTCGGCGGCTGGGTGGCCCTGCGCCAGTTCGACCTCAAACTCATCCTCGCCTACGGCACCGTGAGTCAGTTGGGCTTCATCACCGCGGTCATCAGTTTTGGTTCCGCGGACACGGCCATGGCCGGCATGGGCATGGTCATGGCCCACGGTCTGTTCAAGGCCACCCTGTTCCTGTGCGTGGGCATCATCGACCACCAGGCCGGAACGCGAGACATCCGCAGGCTCTCGGGTGTGGGGCGCAGTGCTCCCAAGTTGTTCGTCGTTTCGCTCATCGGTGCCGCGTCCATGGCGGGTGTGCCACCGCTGTTCGGTTTCGTGACTAAGGAAGCCGTGCTCACCGCACTCGTGGACCACAGCGCGGAACCCCTGGGCATGATCATGCTCGTGGGCGTGGTCATCGGCTCCATCCTGACCTTCGCCTACAGCGCGCGCTTCATGTGGGGTGGCTTCGCCCGCAAGCCAGGACAATTCTCCGAACTGGACACCGCAGAGGATGGCCAGTCGGTCATCGGTGACTTCAAGCCGGTCCCGTGGGGTTTCATCCTGGCCCCGGCCGTTCTGGCAGTCCTCACCGTAGTGTTCGGTCTGTACCCCAAGCCCATGGAAGCCGGTATCAAGCCCTATCAGGAGGAGTTCTCCGACGCCGCCGAATCCGGGGTGCACTTGGTGCTGTGGCACGGATTCACCGTGGCCCTGGGCCTGTCCGCGCTGATCATCGCCTTGGGTGCGGTGCTGTACTTCGCTCGCCGCCCCGTGGGCCAGTTCCAGGACAGGCTGCCGGAGGTTCCCACCGGTGACTTCGTTTACCGAAAGATCGTCAACGCACTGGACCTGGTGGCCGTGTGGGTCACCGGTCGCACACAGCGTGGTTCGCTGAAGTTCTACCTGTCGGTCATCCTGGTTACCGCGATCGTGGTGCCCCTGATCGCGCTGTTCTGGTACGAAACCCCGCCGTTGGCCGACACCCGCTACGCGGATTCCCCGGGCCAGTTGGTCACCGGCATTGCCATGATCGTGGCGGCACTGTTGGTGCTCACCGCGGGCAAGCGGTTCCTCGCGGTGCTGCTCGTTTCCGTGACCGGTTACGGCCTTGCGCTCATCTTCGCCCTGCAGGGTGCCCCGGACCTGGCGCTGACCCAGACGCTCGTGGAGACCATCATGCTGGTGGCCTTCGTGCTGGCGCTGCGTTCGCTGCCCGGTCCACTGTGGAACCGCCGACCCGCCGGTCGCAAGGCCTTCCGCGTGATCTTCGCCGTGGCGTTCGGGCTGTTCATGATGGCCCTTGCGGCCTTCTCGATCTCGTCCCGCTCCGCCGAGCGCATCTCGCTCGACCTGCCTCGCCTGGCTTACGAAGAGGGCGACGGCGCCAACGTGGTCAACGTGATCCTGGTCGACATCCGCGCGTGGGACACCTTCGGTGAGATCACCGTGCTGGTCGTGGCGGCCACCGGCATCGCCTCGTTGATCTTCGTGAAGAGCCGTGGCGACAGGTTGCGCAGCGAGCGGCACCAGCTGGACACGTCTGAACTCAAGATGATCCGCACGATGAACGCGGCCGCCCATTCGCAGAACGTCAACACCGAGCAGCTGGATCTGGCCCGTCGCTTCTCATCACGCCCGGATGCCGACCCGTTCATCCTGGCCGGCCGGACGCTGGCACCCGAACGGCGCTCCATCATCTTCGAAGTGATCACACGGTTGCTGTTCCACACCATCATGATGGTCTCCATCTACCTGCTGATCGCCGGGCACAATGACCCCGGTGGCGGCTTTGCCGGTGGCCTCATGGCCGCCCTGGCGCTCACGCTGCGCTATCTGGCCGGCGGCCGTTACGAACTGGAACGGGCCACCCCGGTCAATGCCGGTTGGATGCTCGGTGCGGGTCTGGCCATCGCCTCGCTCTACTCGATCGTGCCCGTGCTTTTCGGTGGCACCGTCATGCAGAGCTACACGTTCGAGTGGGACATGATCGTGTTCGGCCACGTGAAATTCGTGACCTCCGTGATCTTCGACATCGGTGTCTACCTGATCGTGATCGGACTGGTCCTGGACATCCTGCGTTCGTTGGGCGGGCGCATCGACGAGCGTAAGGAACGTGAGGCCTTCGACGGCACCACCAAGAAGGGCGGTGGTTCTCGCATCCGCGTGACCCGCAGCGGTCCGTCCGTCTCCGCGCAGCGCGTGGGGGACTCCGCTTCCGCAACCACGTCCAACGGACCCGGAGCCTCGGCCACGGGTGGCAACCCCACGGAGGTGCAGGGATGACTGTCAACCTGACATTGCTCGTGGTCATGGGCGTGATGTACTCCGTGGGCGTGTACTTGCTCCTGGAACGCTCCATGACCCGCGTGTTGCTGGGCATCATGCTCTTGACCAACGCCACCAACCTACTGATCCTGCACGCGGGTGGCGCCCCCGGATTCGCTCCGCTCTACAACAAGGATCTTGACGGATCCGAGTACTCGGATCCCCTACCGCAGGCGTTGATCCTGACCGCGATCGTGATTTCGCTGGCCACCACGGCGTTCATCCTGAGCATGATCTACCGCTCCTGGACCCTGGCCCGCCGCGACGAGATCCAGGACGACCTTGAAGACCGTCGCGTGGCACAGCAGTCCGCCTACGACGCCGAGGACGACGACGCCATGCCCCAGGACTCCTCCGAGTTCACCGACTCGGACACTCCGCCCGTACGGCCACGTCACAACGAAGAGGAAGCCACTGAGTCCCCCGGACATCACCGAGCACAGCACCTGGCTGCCCCTTCATCACCGGACTACGTCGAACACGCAGAGGGCCATCGCCATGAGGGTCACGGACCCGAGGACACCGGAGAGGAGGGTCGATCATGAACTATGACTTCGCGCAGCTAGCTCCGCTGGCCGTGGTGATCCCCTTCCTGGGCGCCGCGATGAACATGTTGATCGTGCACCGGAACCGGTTGCAGCGCTTCGTGACGATCGGTGCCATGAGCGTGACTCTGGCGTTGAACGTGATGATCATGATCACCGTGTGGAACCAGGGCCCGCAGGCCATCCACCTGGGTGATTGGGCCGCACCCTTCGGCATCGTGATGGTCGTCGACCAGCTGTCCGCCCTGATGCTCGTGGTCTCCGTGGTCGTTTCCTTGGCGGTGTTGATCTACGCGGCGGGCGAGGGCGTCGCCGACGGCGACGACGAGGGCCCCATCTCGATCTTCTACCCCACCTTCTTGATCCTGGTGGCCGGTGTCTCCAACGCGTTCCTCGCCGGAGACCTGTTCAACTTGTACGTGGGTTTCGAGATCCTGCTGACCGCCTCCTACGTGCTACTGACCATGGGCGGAACCGTGCAGCGCATCCGTGCCGGCGTCACCTACGTGGTGGTCTCGGTGATCTCCTCCGTGCTGTTCCTGATTTCGATCGGCATGATCTACGGCGCCACAGGCACGGTGAACATGGCCGATCTGTCCATGAAGTTGGCGGACCTGCCGCAGGGCACCCAGATGCAGCTGCACCTGATGCTGCTCATCGCGTTCGGCGTGAAGGCCGCAATCTTCCCGCTGTCGTTCTGGCTGCCCGACTCCTACCCGACCGCCTCCGCACCGGTGACCGCCGTGTTCGCGGGCCTGTTGACCAAGGTGGGCGTCTACTCGATCATCCGTACCGAGACCCTGTTGTTCCCCGGAACACAGATCAACGACCTACTCATGTGGGTCGCCCTGCTCACCATGCTGGTGGGCATCCTGGGTGCGCTGGCCCAGATCGACATCAAACGTATGCTCTCGTTCACGCTGATCAGTCACATCGGGTACATGATCTTCGGCATCGCAGTGGGGACCGAGGCCGCGTTGGCGGCAGTGGTCTATTACATTGCCCACCACATCGTGATCCAGACCAGCCTGTTCCTGGTTGCTGGCCTGATCGAACGGCGTGGCGGCTCCACCAACGTGGATCGCCTCGCGGGCATGCTCAAGATCTCACCGTTGCTCGGCATTCTGTACATGATCCCGGCCCTGAACCTGGGTGGCATTCCGCCGTTCTCCGGCTTCCTGGGCAAGGTGGGGCTCCTGGAAGCGGGCGTTGCCCGCGGAACCGGCCTGGATTACCTGCTGGTGGGTGTCAGCGTGTTCGTGTCGCTGCTGACCCTGCTCGCGCTGATTCGCGTGTGGATTCGTGTGTTCCTGCGCAGCGTGGACGACGCCGAGTATCCGGACCCCGTGCTGCGCTCCACCACCGTGGACGGCAAGCGACCGCGGACCTCCGGGCCCGCATCCCGCGACCAGTCCAGCACCTTTGCCGGTCGTGGCGCCGTGGTGCTCATGCCGAGCTTCATGGTGGGCGCAACCACGGCGCTGGTGATCGTGGGTGTTGCGTTGACCGTCTTCGCCGGGCCGCTCTTCGATCTGGCGGATAACGCTTCGCAGAACCTGATCAACCCGGACCGCTACATCGATGCCGTCTTCGCCCCGGTGGGCCAGGGTGGCGTGAGCGAGGAGGCGCAGTGAGTACTTCCCCCACCCTGAAGCGTTCCCAGAGCACGTTCCGCGCCGATATCCCGCTGCTGTTGTGGTTGGTCGTGGTGTGGGGTGCCCTGTGGGGCGATTGGAGTCTGGGAAACCTGGTGTTCGGGTTGATCCTTGCGCTGATCGTGACCCGCGCGCTCACTTTGCCTCCCATCACACTGTCCGGCCGTTTCAACGTGCTCCACTTCGCGGTGTTCGTGGCAACGTTCATCTGGCAGGTGGCCAAGGCTAGTTTCCACGTCTTCACGCTGGCCCTGATTCAAGGACCCAAGGTGCACAACGCCGTGGTGGGTGTGAAGTTGCGACAGAACAACGACCTGCTGATGACCGCGGTGGGCCACACCATGGCCCTGATCCCGGGCTCCCTGGTCATCGAGGTGGACCGTGCGTCGGGCATTCTGTACTTCCACGTTCTGGACGTATCGAACGAAGAACAGGCAGAGATCTTCCGCAAGTCCGCACTCAGGATCGAAGCCGCCTGGATCCGCATCATGGGCACCAAGGAACAGCTGAAGGAACTGAAGCACGAGTCCAAGGGCGATGACACGACCACGACCGGCATGATTCATTCGCCATCCACTCAGATGCACCGCGCAGGCGGGGCAGCTGAGCGGGCTGATCGGGGAGAGGAGTAAGCCGTGTTCGAGATAGCAGTATGGATCTGCGGGGTCTTCCTGGTACTGGCTGCGGCCGGGGCCATATACCGCCTGGCCAAGGGGCCCTCCCTGCTGGATCGAGTCATTGCCAGCGACGTATTGCTGGCCATCGTGGGTGCCGCCTTGGCCATCGAGATGGTCTACAACCACCACATGAACAACATTTTCCTGTTGGTCATTGTCTCGCTCATCGGGTTCTTGGGATCCGTGACCGTGGCCCGCAACGTGGGAACGGGGAAATCATGACGTTCGAACTCATTCTGGATATCGTGGCCGCGGTGTGCATGGTGGTGGGTTGTCTGATGTCTCTGGCGGCAGCCGTTGGTCTGGTGCGTTTCCCTGACCTGCTGTCCCGGATGCACGCGGGTACCAAGCCCCAGGTGTTCGGCCTGCTGTTGTTGTTGACCGCGGTGGCCATCGAGGGGCGGGACCCCACCATGATCCCGTTGCTGATCCTGGCCTGGTTGTTCATGCTGCTGACCGTTCCCGTCTCTGCCCACATGGTGGGGCGGTCCGCCTACCGGTCCAAGCACCTGCACGAGGAGAACCTCACCCAGGACGACCTGAAGGACGTCGTGGATTACGCGAGCACCCGGCGCGAGGATTAAAAATTTCGGCCCGGCAGGGGCCGAAGTTGTCGTGGAACCGCCAAGTGGTTCGTATGCTTGGTGAAGAACTGTGAACCATGAAGAGGAGCGTTCGATGAGCAAAGCAATTGATTTGGCCAGCACCGCGGCATCGCTGGGCGGAACCGCAGTGGCCACGAAGGTTCTGACCGCGGGGTGGAAGAAGGTCACCGGCAACGAGCCCCCGGCTAAGAACCCGGATCCGGACGAGGCCTGGCGCGACATCATCGTGTGGGCTCTCCTCACCGGTTTGGTGACCACCCTGGTCAGGGTGGGCGTACAGCGCGCCATGGCCAAGATCAACGCGGATAACGACCAGGACAATACGTCGCAGACCGAGATCTGAGGTCTTTGAACTGTCGGAAGCGGCGGGGGTGCGTTCATCGAACGTCTCCCCGCCGCTTTTTGTGATCTGGCGTTCTGGTCTAGGATGAGTTACTAACGACAGGGGAGCGCCCGAGCGGCGCTGAGAGTGCGCACCAGCGCAGACCCTCGAACCTGATCCGGGTCATTCCGGCGATAGGGAGTCGAGTATCTCAAAGGGCCCGTGCACGTTCCGTGTGCGGTTCTTTCCCCTCCTGTACTCATCAGGAGGATGAAACATGACACAGGTCAAGACCGGGACAACCCGTACGCCTCAGAAGTCGTGGCGCGTGGTGGACATCGTGGTGGCTGCGGTGTTGGCCGCCGTGTGCGCCGTGGTCTTCTGGGCGTGGGCGAACCTGCTGTACCCCGTGGCAACCACCGCTGCGGTGGCTTATCCGCCGGCCACCGGGCTGATCGGCGGCGGTTGGCTCATCGCCGGAACTCTGGGTGCCTTGATCATTCGCAAGCCCGGAGCCGCGGTTTTCTGTGAGCTGCTTGCGGCCGTTCTCGAAGGATTCTTGGGCACGCACTTCGGATGGACCGTGGTGATCTCCGGCCTGGTGCAGGGTGCTGCGGTGGAGATCGTGTTCTTGTTGACCCGTTACCGAAAGTTCGGTTTGGCCGTTGCGGCCGCCGGTGGCGCGATGGCGGGGCTGTTCATGGGCGTCAGCGAGAACATCATGTACAACTTCGAATGGGCCCTGGACCAGCAGGTGGTCTACGCATCTCTGACCACGTTGTCCGGTGCGATCATCGCCGGTGTTCTGATGTGGTTGGTCACCCGTGCGCTGCAGAAGACGGGAGTGCTCAACGGCCTGGCGTCGGGCGCAGCGCGGCGATGACGTCGCACGTGGCCGTGGATCAGCGCGGGGCGGAGGTGGTGCTCACGGAGTTCGGGTGGCACTACCCGGGACGCGAACAGCCGTCCCTGAATTCGGTCAGCGCGCACATCCGACCCGGCGAGCGAGTGCTGCTCCTGGGCCCGTCCGGGGCCGGTAAGTCAACGTTGCTGCACGCGATGGCCGGGGTCGAGCAGGACCCGGACGGGGAATCCCGATCGGGGGAACTCACCGTCAACGGTGTGGATCCGCGTGACGCTCGCGGGGCGGTGGGCTTCATGCACCAGGACCCGGAGACGCAGGTTATTCTCGCGCGGGTGGGTGACGACGTCGCTTTCGGCCTCGAGAATCTCGCCGTACCTCGCGAGCAGATCTGGGCCCGCGTGGGCGCCGCTCTTGCCGAGGTCGGGTTGGATCTCCCGCTGGATCACTCCACGACCGAGCTGTCCGGTGGGCAGAAGCAACGGCTGGCGCTGGCCGGAACCATGGCCATGCGCCCGCAACTGTTGCTGCTGGACGAACCCACGGCCAGCGTGGACGAGCAGGGTGCAGCGGAACTGCGTGACGCCGTGGAACGCGCCGTGGCGCAATCCGGCACCACGATGATCGTGGTCGAACACCGGGTCGGCCTCTGGGAGTCCGTGGTGGACCGCGTGATCGTGCTCAATGACGATGGACGGGTGGCCTTCGACGGCCCCACGCGCGAAGTCCTCGGAGACGCCCGCGAGCTATTGCAACGCCAAGGCACGTGGGTTCCGAACTGGACACCGCGCACCATGGCACCACCGGCTCGCGATGAGCAGGCGACCCCGCTGCTTGAGGCGCGTGGACTGGCCGTGAGTCGAACGCAACCGAGCTCGCGAACGGTGGCGCGGCGGCGTCGTCGGGAGCGGAAGGCCTGGGCCAAGGGAACCCCCACCCAGGCCGATATATACCGCAACAAGAATGTGATTCCCGCGGCCGCGGACATCGACCTGAGCGTGCGCGCAGGCCAGGCCCTGGCCATCACGGGCGAGAACGGTGCGGGCAAGTCCACGTTGGCACTGACCCTTGCGGGACTATTGTTGCCGTGCGCGGGAACCGTTCACGCCACCAAGGCCCTCGCCGGGGACGCGCCCGCGGACCCCTCACTGTGGGAGGGGACCGAACTCATCACCCGCATCGGCAGCGTGTTCCAACACCCCGAGCACCAGTTCCTGTGCTCAACCGTGCGGGCGGAACTGGAGTACGGCCCGCACCAGGCAGCTCGCCGCGGTGCGGGACCGGGTGTGGACGAGGAACGAATCGAGTTCCTCCTGGCCAGGCTGGGACTCGGGGGCATTGCCGATGCCAATCCGTTCACGCTCTCCGGCGGTCAAAAGCGGCGACTCTCCGTGGCCACCGTGCTGGCCTCCGCCCCCGACGTGCTCATCCTGGACGAACCCACGTTCGGTCAGGACGCCCAGACCTGGCGCGAGCTGGTCGACATGTTGGTCGAAGAGCTGGAACGCGGCACCGCCGTGGTGGCCGTGACCCACGATCGCGAACTCATCACGGCGCTCAACGCCGTGGAACTGAGGTTGGGAGCATGAGCGTCACTACTATCGCGGACACCGCCCGGTTCAGCCCCGTGGGTCGCTCCAACGCGGTGATCAAACTGCTGGGCGCACTGCTCATCACCGCGGTGCTGGTGGTGAGCGCGGACCCCGTCACGAGCGGCATCGCGCTGCTGGGCCAGTTGCTCCTGCTCAGCGCGGCGGGACAGAAGCCGCTCCGCCTCTTGCTGACCCTTTGGCCCATCACCGTGGCCGCGCTCATCAGCGGCTGGGGAACGGCCATGCTGTCCCCGGAGGGGGGCACGGTACTCCTGAATCTGGGGTGGATCACCGTGACCACGGGGTCGCTGGCGGCCGGCGCGGCCATTGCTCTGCGTGGTTTAGCAATCGCGCTGCCCGGCATCACGGTGTTGCTCACCACCGATCCCACAGATCTGGCGGACGGTCTGGCGCAGACCCTGCGGTTGCCGGAACGTTTCGTGCTGGCCTCCCTGGCCGCGCTGCGCCTGGTGGAGGTCATGGTCAAGGAATGGTCGGTGCTGGCCTCGGCGCGGCGTGCCCGCGGAGCGGGTAACGACCGCGGGCCGGTGGGGATGGCCAAGGAGTTCGGCGGTCAGGCGTTCACGCTGTTGGTCCAGTCGCTGCGTCGCGCCACGCGGTTGGCGATGACCATGGAAGCGCGCGGGTTCGGCGCCGGGAAGCGCACATGGGCCCGGGTGCCCCGCTACGGGCGCGTGGACCTCTATACGGGCGGCGCCGCGGTACTGATTGCGGTCAGTGCCCTCTCGGTATCCGTGCTCCTGGGCACGCACCGGTTCATTTGGCAGTAACTGGGGCCGTGGTTTCCGCGGGCGCAGGCACCTGCGAACCGCTAACGGGGGACCCGAGTGACCCGAGTGACCCAGCAGTGTTGCCGGGGCGATTCGGGGTGCCGCGGGTCAGTGACCGACTAAGTAGCCGGTGAGCAAATCCGTGAGCTCGCGAGTGTGGGGCAGCGGTTGTTGATCCAGGCGCACCACTGGCACGGCGAGCCGCACGGACGAGGTGAGCCATACGGCGTCGGCGCGCAGGAGGTCCGCCGGGTAGATCGGACCGTAATCGATGCGCCACCCGTCCTGGCGAGCCGCCGCGAAAATGCGTGCCTGCGAGGTGCCCGGCAGAATACCGTGCGAGGGTTCCGGGGTCACCAGGGTGCGTTCGCCGTGGCCGGTTCGCGCGCAGATCACCGACGACGTCGCCGCCTCGAGTACCCGGCGATCGGTCGAGGTCGTGAAGATGGCCTCGTCCGCACCCAGATCTCGCGCGTGCCGCAACGCGGCCATGTTGACCGCGTAAGAGAGCGTCTTGGCGCCGGGGAGCAGCCACGCGCAGCCGGAGTCCTCCGCCGGATCGTGACCGCGTTGCAGCAGCACGGCGGAGACGCCATTGCGCCGCACCGCGAACGTGGCTTCGCCGACCGGGGTGACCGTGAGCCATGCCCATGGGGATCCACCGGGGGCACCGCGGCTGATGCTGAGTTTGATTGCGTGCTCGGCGCCCAGTCCGGCATCGCCTCCGGGTCCGGCGTTCCCCAGCCCCAGTTCAATGGCTTGCCGACAGGACTGTTCCGAAGGCACCGGGAGCTGAGCCAAGCGGGCGGACGCGCAAAGCCGCCTGTAGTGCGCCCCGAACTTGTAGACCTCACCGTTGAGGGCGTGCATGGTCTCGAACACGCCGTCGCCGCGGGTCAGGCCCTCATCGTCGATGAGGACGAGCGGCCGGGAGGGATCCACCAACTGTGGCTCCTGATCCACGGGAGCCATCATGACGACCGCGCGCTGAACGTCGCTCACGACTGTCCCTGCCCGTCCTCGGGGGATTCTGTCAGCTCGGGGGCGGGCCCGGGGTGCAGAACTTCCGCGTTCTCCCAGACCGGATCCGCTGCAAGATAGGACTGCTCCTGCTCGGCCCAGACATCCCAGAATTTTTCGTAGGAACGGCCGTCTCGCTCCATGGCCCGCTTTTTTCGCAGCGCGGCGGGGAGCTCGACCCACACCGACGAGTTAAGTAGCGGGCGGGCGAGATCATTACACGCACCCACGCCCTCGACCAGAATGATCTCCGCAGCGCGGGTAAGCCTCGGCGTGCCAGGTTCGTTGGTCAACCAGTCCCACGCCGTCCAATGGGCGTCCTCGCCGCGGCGGAGGGGTTTGAGAACCTCATTCACATACTGGCCTATACCCTGTTCCAAGCCGTTCCAGCCCGGATAAATGTCCTCCAAGTGGAAAACCGTGACATCGTGCCGGCGTTCGAGCACTGCCGCGAGCTGGGCGGTCAGAGTGGTTTTCCCGGCCCCCGAGCGGCCGTCAATGCCAATGATGAACGGTCTTTGCGTGGGCACTGGAAGTAACCGTGCCAGGTTCACGCCTTCCGGATAGGCCGCGAACAAGGCGTCGTCGAAATTTTCCTCGGGGTCGATCACGATGACTTGAGCCTCTTCGAGACTTCCGAAACCACGTGCGGGACCGCCGCCTGAATCTGTTCCCAAGCGAGGTCGAAGTCCTCGGCGTCGCCGTACCAGGGGTCGGCGATATCCAGCTCGTCGTCGACAATGTCCTCCGCGCCGAACGAGCGCATGAGTCGCACCTGATCGGCCTGATCATCGCCCAGCCGGCGGCGCAACTCTGTCTGGTGCGCGGCCGTCATGGCCAGCAGCAGATCGGCGTCCTGGAGTTCGTCGTCGGTGATGCGGTGGGCCTGGTGATCGGGTAACTCCAGGCTATTGCGGGACAGTACGGTGACGGCGCGGGAGTCCACGGGATTGCCGTGCTCCTCGTCGCTGATGCCGGCGGAGATCACGCTCACCCGATCCTGTAGACCCTCTTTGGTCAACTCTGCATCGAGCAAGGCATGGGCCATGGGGGAACGACAGATGTTGCCGGTGCACACCGTGACGATTTTGAACATGATCTCCACTGTACGAAACTTTGCACCGATGTGACGGCTCCGGAACGATCCGCCCACAAAAATGGGGGCTCGGCACCTATCGGCACCAAGCCCCCATCATGGAGCGGTTACTGACTCACCGCTTGTCGTTACTTGTCGGTTGAGTCGTTCCCCTGCTTCCAAGGGGCCTTGTCATCCGGGGTGGTTTCCGCGATGTCATCCACTGGCGATGAAGACCACGCGGTCTGGTACTCGAACGGAATTTCCTTGCCGTCCTCGTCCGTCTGGCGGTACCACTCGGTGACCGACGGATCGTGCGAGTCGAAGTCCTGACCGGCGGCGCGATGGCCCTCGGCATGCTCGACCTGCAATGCGAAGTCATCGCCGTGTTCGGCCAACCCGGTGGAAATGGCCTTGTCCACTGCAGATGCGGCGAAGCGCGAACGCAGGGTGGCCGGATCCTTCCGGAGATCCTTGAACAGCGAGATCATCATGCCGGCCATGATGATGGCGAACGGCAGTGCGGAGACGATCACCAGGTTCTGCATCCCGGCCAGGGCGTTGTCGCCGCCCACCAGCAGCATCACGATTGCGATGCCGGCCAGGCACAGGCCCCAGAAGATCACGATCCACTTGGACGGAACCGGCTTGCCCTTCTGGGTCATGGTGCCCATGACCACGGACGCGGAGTCTGCACTGGTCACGAAGAAGATGCCGATCACGATCATGGCCAGCACGGAGGTGATGGCAGAGAGGGGCAGCTGGTCCAGTAGTCCGAACAGCATGGATTCGGCGCCGTCCTCGACGGTCAGGTTGGCACCGTTCTGCGCGTAGTACATGGCCGAACCGCCGAAGACGATGAACCACAGGACACACACGGAAGCAGGGACCACGAGCACCACGGTCACGAACTGACGGATGGTGCGGCCACGGGAGATCTTGGCGATGAACATGCCCACGAACGGTGCCCAGGACATCCACCAAGCCCAGTAGTACACGGTCCAGGTGCTGGAGAACTCAGCAGCGGCGGGGCCCCATGCGGCCGACTGACCGGTCATGAAGAGGTACTCGGAGATGTAGGTCGAGAACACGGACGGGATCAGACTGAGCATGAACACCGTGGGGCCCACGACAAACACGAACAGGGCCAGGATGAAGGCCAGCACCAGGTTGGTGTTGGAGAGGTAACGAATACCGCGGGACACACCGGACACCGCCGAGACGATGAATGCGATGGACAGCACGCAGATCACGATGATCGACACGGTGTTGCCGGCCGGTTCCACACCGCCCACGATCTGCAGACCCTGAGTGATCTGCATGGCGCCGAAGCCCAAGGAGGCAGCGGTACCGAAGAGAGTTGCGAAGATGGCGAACACGTCGATGAGCTTGCCGAGCGTGCCCTCCACCTGGCGCTGACCCAGCAAAGTCGTGAAGATGCGGGAGATCAACGGTGCACGGCCGCGGCGGTACGCGCCGTAGGCCACGGAGACACCCACCACGGCGTAGATGGCCCAGGGGTTGAGAGCCCAGTGGAAGGCGGTCTGGACCAGGGAGTACACGACCATGGAGTTGTCGCCGGCCTCGGCCACGCCCTCGAAGCCGGGGATGCCGCTTTCGAAATATGTCATGGGCTCGAAAGCGCCGTAGAACATCAGGCCGATGCCCATGCCCGCAGCGAAGAGCATGGCGAGCCAGGAGAAGAAGGAGTATTCGGGCGGCTCGTTGTCACGGCCGAGCTTGATGCGGCCGGTGCGAGTGAAGCCGATGACCAACATGAAGAGCACTGACGCGGTGGAGAGCAGGATGAAGAACCAACCGGTGTTGGCCGTGACCCAGGCCAAAGCCGTGGAAGAGACGTTGGTCAGGGTCTCGGTGGAGAGGATGCCCCACAGGATGAAGCCCAGGATCAGGGCCGCGGTGACCAGAAAGACCACCTTGTCGGTACCGAAGGACAGTTTGCGATCTTCCACGCCAACACCCGGAACCAAGGCCGGGTGGATTCCGTGGGGGTATGTCAGCTCGTCGAAGATTCGGCGGGGACGGCTTCGGTTGTCCCGGTAGATGATCTCACCGTTGGGGGATTCGGTGGTCGCGGTCGAACTGGAACCGGGTTGGTTCTCTGAAGAGTGTGGCGGCGTGCTCAAGACGGTCCTCCTGGACATGGCGTCGAGTGAATGAATCGTGGAATCGAAAGAGGTGTGTCTCCTAAGTAGAGGCGGGGCCCTGCGCTACCTGACACGCGTCAATGGGAGGCCCGCGCACAAGCAGACGACTATATCGAGTTCTCGGTGTTTAGTCAGGCGGCCCGATCGTGACCTCATGGATGTTGGCTCCATCACATTGAGCGCGTTCGACTCAACTTTACTTGACTTCTGGCGCTCATGTGGCAAACTTGAGTCATAACAACTCATGTTTGACATTTGTCCCGAGTGCTCGCGCGTCGAGTGGGCGGGAACAGACCCAAGCAGTCGAAAGAAAGGACTCGCAACTATGTCTCGTGCAGTAGGTATTGACCTCGGCACCACCAACTCCGTGGTCGCCGCCCTCGAAGGTGGCGAACCCGTCGTTATCGCCAACGCGGAAGGCAACCGCACCACCCCCTCCGTGGTTGCGTTCTCCAAGGACGGCGAAACCCTGGTGGGTGACGTCGCCAAGCGTCAGGCCGTCACCAACGTGGATCGCACCATTGCGTCCGTGAAGCGTCACATGGGTACCGACTGGAAGACCCAGGACATCGACGGCAAGAAGTACACGCCGCAGGAAATCTCGGCTCGTACCCTCATGAAGCTCAAGAACGACGCCGAGGCGTACCTGGGCGACAAAGTCACGGACGCCGTGATCACCGTTCCCGCGTACTTCAACGACGCCGAGCGTCAGGCCACCAAGGAGGCGGGCGAGGTCGCGGGCATGAACGTGCTCCGCATCATCAACGAGCCCACCGCCGCGGCCCTGGCCTACGGTCTGGAGAAGGGCAAGGAAGACGAGCTCATCCTGGTCTTCGACCTCGGTGGCGGTACGTTCGACGTCTCGCTGCTGGAAGTCGGCAAGGATGACGACGACTTCTCCACCATCCAGGTGCGCGCCACCGCCGGTGACAACCGCCTGGGCGGTGACGACTGGGACCAGCGCATCGTGGACTGGCTGTTGCAGCAGGTCAAGTCCAAGACCGGTGCCGACCTGTCCAAGGACAAGATTGCCCTGCAGCGTCTGAAGGAATCCGCTGAGCAGGCCAAGAAGGAACTGTCCTCGGCTACCTCGACCAACATTTCCCTGCAGTACCTGTCCGTGACCCCCGAGGGTCCGGTGCACTTGGACGAGAAGCTCACTCGCGCCAAGTTCCAGGAACTGACCTCCGACCTGTTGGCACGCACCGAGAAGCCCTTCAAGGACGTCATCGCAGAAGCAGGCATCAAGGTTTCCGACATCGATCACGTGGTGCTCGTGGGTGGTTCCACCCGTATGCCCGCCGTGGTCGAGAAGGTCACCGAGATGGCCGGTAAGGCTCCCAACAAGGGCGTGAACCCGGATGAGGTCGTGGCCGTTGGTGCTGCGATCCAGGCTGGCGTGCTCAAGGGTGACCGCAAGGACGTCTTGCTGATCGACGTGACCCCGCTGTCCCTGGGTATCGAAACCAAGGGTGGCGTGATGACCAAGCTCATCGAGCGCAACACGGCCATCCCCACCAAACGTTCCGAGACCTTCACGACCGCGGAGGACAACCAGCCGTCCGTGTCCATTCAGGTCTTCCAGGGTGAGCGCGAGTTCACCCGGGACAACAAGAACCTGGGCACCTTCGAGCTGACCGGTATCGCACCGGCTCCGCGCGGCATGCCGCAGATCGAGGTCACCTTCGACATCGACGCCAACGGCATTGTGCACGTGTTCGCCAAGGACAAGGGCACCAACAAGGAACAGTCCATGACCATCACCGGTGGTACTTCCCTCTCCAAGGAAGACATCGACCGCATGGTCAAGGATGCTGAAGCCAACGCTGAGTCGGACAAGAAGCGCCGCGAAGCCGCTGACCTGCGCAACAACGCCGAGCAGACGGCCTACTCCGTGGAGAAGCTGCTCAACGACGACGAAGGCGCACTGCCCGAGGACGTCAAGTCCGAGGTCCAGGCCGATGTCGCCGCCGTCAAGACCGCACTCGAGGGCACTGACGACGACGCCGTCAAGACCGCGTTCGACAAGCTGCAGTCCTCGCAGACCAAGATCGGCGAGGCCCTGTACGCGCAGTCCCAGGCAGACGGCGCAGCTGACGCCGGTGCCACCGGTGCGGACGAGGCTCCCAGGGAAGACGACGACATCGTTGACGCTGAAGTGGTCGACGATGAAGAAGACAACAACGGAAAGAAGTGAGCATGAGCGATTCCGAGAACACCAAGGGCCACGGCCAGTCCGTGCCGGAGGGGGACCCGGAGCACTCCGCTCACGCCCAGTCCGGTGAGCAGCAGTCTCAGGGCGAACCGGGGTTGACCGTGGATGACATTCTGGGCACCCCGCAGTCCGAGGGCGTAGAAGCTGCCGATGCGGCGTCGTCGACCACCGACGACGCCGCCCCGGGCGGCGACAGCGCCGCGCAGAAGCTCGCGGACGAACGTCTTGAGGATCTGCGCCGCTTGCAGGCGGAGTTCGTGAACTTCAAGAACCGCACCACGCGGGAACGGGATCAGCTGCGGGACTTCGTCTCCGCGGACATGATCACCGCGTTGCTGCCGGTTCTTGACGACATCGAAGCCGCTCGCAAGGCCGGCGACCTCACGGACGGACCGTTTGCCGCGATCGCCAACAAGCTGGACGAGACGCTGACCCGTCAGGGTCTGGAACGGCTCGGAGAGGTTGGCGAGGCATTCGACCCCAACATTCACGAAGCCGTGTTGCAGCAGCCCACCGAAGAGGTGGAACCGGACCACGTGTCCATGGTGCTGCGATCGGGTTTCAAGATCGGTAACCGGGTGGTCCGCGCGGCTCAGGTAGCCGTGGCGGCACAGCCGTAAAGCGCCACAAGGTCAGGGCGGGTCTTCATGACAAGACCCGCCCTGACTCGCACAAAACACATATTCTTAGTTGAAAGGAGGCGTCATGGCCAGTCAGGACTGGATCGATAAGGATTTCTACAGTGTCCTGGGCGTCTCCAAGGACGCATCCCAGGCCGATATCAAGAAGGCCTATCGAAAGCTGGCCCGCAAGTATCACCCGGACCAGAACCCAGGGGATGCTGCTGCGGAGAAAAAATTCAAGGACATCACCGAGGCTAATTCGGTGCTGTCCGACAAGGACGAACGCGAAGAGTACGACGCGATCCGAGCCATGGGCTCCGGTGCTCGATTTGCCGGTTCCCCGGGTGGCGGAGGCGCGGCCGGTGACGCGAGCTTCGAAGACATCTTTGGCGGAATGTTCGGCGGTGGCGGCCGCGGTGGCCGTCGCACGAGCTACTCCACGTCCGGCGGGGGGTTCTCCGGCGGGGGCGGATTCGAGGATCTGTTCGCGCAGTTCGGCGGCCAGGACGGTGGCACCCGGTTCACCACATCGGGCGGACCGGCCTACGGCGCCCCCGGTGGTTACGGTGGCTATCAGGGCCCGCCAGCCAAGGGCGAGGACATCCACACCACCACGACCATCCCGTTGCGTTCTGCCTACAACGGCACCACCGTGAAGCTGCGCCGTGGCAACGGTCAGACCACCACGGTGCGCGTGCCCAAGGGCGTCAAGGACGAACAGCGCCTCAAGGTTGCGGGTAAGGGTCATTCAGGCCCGGGCGGCAACGGCGACCTGTTCGTGACCGTCAAGATCAAGGATCATCCGTTCTTCAGCCGCGACGGACAGAACGTGGCCGTCACCGTACCGGTGACCGTGAGCGAAGCCGCTCTGGGTGCCACCATCGAGGTGCCCACCCTTGATGGCAATCACGTGAACGTGAAGATTCCCGCGGGTACGTCCTCCGGGCGTCGCTTCCGGGTCAAGGGCAAGGGGTTCCCCTCCGGCTCCAAGACCGGGAACATGATCGTCACGGTCGACATCGAGCTTCCCAAGACCCTGGACGATCAGGCGAAGGAGGCTGTGGAAGCGTTCGCCAAGGCCACCGAGGATTTCGATCCCCGTGCCGGCCTGGGCGAGAAGGCGGCTGAGTGACATGGCCCTTGATTTCACGCAACCCGTGTTCGTGATCTCGGTAGCCGCCGAGCTCGCGGACATGCACCCCCAGACCCTGCGGCAGTACGACCGACTGGGTTTGGTGACTCCTTCGCGAGAATCGGGTCGGGCGCGGCGCTACTCCCAGATGGATGTGGAGAAGCTGCGCCAGATCCAGGGATTGTCCCAGCAGGGGGTGTCCCTGGAGGGCATCAAACGGATTATCCAGCTCGAAAACCAGGTCAGTGCGCTGCAGTCACGCATCACTGAGCTTTCGGAAGAACTGGAAAGAGAACGCGAGAAATCACGGGTCTTCGCCGCGGACCCTTCAGGGGACGTGGTCAGGCTGACCCACGGAGGCCACCGCACGCCCCGTAAGGTCTCCCAGTCACTCATGTTGTACCGCCCGGCCAAGCCGCGCACCAAGAAGTAGTGAGCGAGCGGCGTCGTCGAGACGCCACATGAAAAACGCGCCGGTCTCCCAGAGGGGAGGCCGGCGCGTTTCGCTGTCGCGGCTACTTTCCGGAGCGGTCCTCGGAATCGACGACGTCGTTCGGCTCGGTGTACTCGCCGGTCTCGTAGTCGTACGGGATGGGGTTGCCGTCCTCATCCGTGCGCTGATACCAGTCGGTGACCTCGGGGGCGGTGGAATCGAAGTCCGCACCCGCAGCCCACTTGCTCTTGTCACCGGAAGCGCGCTCGACGGCCAGGGTGAAGTCGTCGCCGTACTCGTCGATGCCATGGCGGACGGACTTGTCGATGGCCCAGCGGGAGTACTTCTCGCGAATGATCATCGGATCGCGACGCAGGTCCTTGTGGAAGGCCACGACCATGCCGAACATGATCACGGTGAACGGCAGCGCGGTCACGGTGATCATGTTCTGCAGACCGGTGAGCGCGTTCTGACCGCCCACGAGCAGCATGACCACGGCGATGCCCGCCATGCACAGGCCCCAGAACACCGTGACGGTCTTCTTGGGCTCGGGGTTACCCCGCTGGGACATCTGCGAAGCCACCACCGAAGCGGAGTCCGCCGTGGTGATGAAGAAGATCGCAAGCATGACCACCACGATGCCCGCCATGATTCCGGCGCCGGGTAGGCCGTCCAGGACCACGAAGAAGATTTCCTCGGGTGCGGGAAGAGTGGCCGCGGTGCCGTCCGGGGCGATCGCGTTGGATTCCATCTGCTGGCGGATCGCGGTGCCGCCCAGCACGGTGAACGCGAGCACCACGATGGAAGAGGGGATCAACAGCACGCCCAGGATGAACTGACGGATGGTGCGGCCGCGGGAAATCTTGGCCACGAACACGCCCACGAACGGTGCCCAAGAAACCCACCAGGCCCAGTAGAACGTGGTCCAGGAGGAGAGGAACGTCTGCATCTCCTCGCCGTCGGCCATGGAAGCGGAGAGCATGTTGGGCAGTTCACCGAAATAGGTGACCACCACGGACGGGATGAAGTTCAGCAGAAATGCGGTGGGGCCCACGATGAAGAAGAACAGGGCAAGGCCCACAGCGAGCACCATGTTGATGTTGGACAGCCAACGGATGCCCTTGGCCACGCCGGAGACCGCGGAAGCGATGAAACCGGCGGTCAGCACGGCAATGATGATGAGTGCTGCACTGTTGCCCGTGGGGCCCAGTCCCGCGAAGATCTCCACGCCACGGCCGATCTGCAGCGCGCCGATACCCAGGGACGCGGCGGTGCCGAAGAGCGTGGCCACGATGGCGAGCATGTCGATGATCTTGCCCGCGGTGTTGTCCGTGTTGCCGTTGCGGGAGAAGGGAGCGAACACGGAACTCATCAGCGGCACACGACCGCGGCGGTAGGACGCGTAAGCCACGGCCACGCCCACCAGGCCATATATGGCCCACGCGTTGAGACCCCAGTGAAGCGCTGCCTGGGCGGCGGCCTTGGTCATGGCGTCCACGGTCGCCGGATCAGCGGATCCTGGGCGCGGGGACAGGAAGTAGGTCATCGGCTCGAACGGGCCGAAGAAGATGATGCCGATGCCGATACCCGCGGCAAAGAGCATGGCCGCCCAGGAAGCGGTGGAGTACTCGGGCTTGTCATTGTCCAAACCCAGCGGGATGCGACCGTACTTCGACAGTGCCACGTAGAGCAGGTAGAACAGCAGGCCGATGGCCAGCACGTTGAATACCCAGCCCATGTTCACCATGGTCCAGTTCAACGCCGCGGTGGACGCTGCAGTGAGTGACTCGGTGGCAACCACGCCCCAGATAATGAAGCCGATGATCAACGCGCCGGCCACTCCGACCACCAACCGGTCGATCCCATAGCGGACCTTCTGGTCATCCACGGACACACCGGGCACCAGCGCCGGGTGAATGTTGTGGGGGTAGCTGATCTCGCTCAGGAACGACCGCGTGGCGTCCATGCGACTCGCGGGCCTGCGAACGTCCACGCGCGGCGGCGTGGGGTCGGCCTCCGCATCAGCCGGATTGGGCGGACGCTTACTACTGGAAGACACGGGGACTCCTGCGGGGGTAGTCGGTCAGCAACCTTTCCAGGTTAGGGTGGCGAACCACTTTTCCCCACATTTAGGTAACGGTGGTGCGGTATGTGTCCGGCGCGCATCTGAGGTGGCGCTAGAACCGTGAACCACGCGTGAGGGGCCGTTAGACCCTTTTTCTACTTGCGAGAAGGTTCCAACGACCCCTCAGACGCTGGGTAGGGCGCTACCGGCACCTCAGATGTGCCACTGTGGCTGAACTACTGACTGCTCGGGGAGGATGTGCTCTCCGGGGAGGCAGATTCGCTCGGTTCTTCGGAAGCACTCTCCGACGCATCGACCGATAGCGAGGAGTCCGTCGAATCCGAAGAACTCTCCTTCAGCCCGGTCGCCTGGAAATCGCCGAAGACCAAGCTGCAGTCACCTTGGTCCGAATTCAGGCGAGCGTCGATATTAAGTCGGATCACGTCAGCTACGGAGAACTTCACGTCAACGGGGTTCGAGAACGTGACGTTGTAAGTATTCTCTCCCAACGGCCGGCCCTGCTCATTCGTGAATGAGACCGTTGCCGTGCACGCGGTGTCACTGTCCTCGGTGTTGATACCGAGTTTGCCTTCTACCTCGCTGTAATCACCGGCAAGATTGACGCCGAATTCGGAAGAGGATCCGCTGTAGGACTCAAGCAACCATGCCTCGGCGTACTTCTGGTTTCCAATTTCCGCACTGTCGGTCTGCGGTCCAGAGGAACCGCCGGAAGTAATGGGTTTCGTATCCTTGAAGGGCATGGTCTGGGGTGGGCGCGCCACCTCCAATGTCACTGTGGCAGCGTTGCTATCACCGGCGTCCGGGTCCTGACCCACGACCTCGCCGTTCGGTGAATCGGGGGCGAAGACATCAGTTTCCTCGACCGTGAAGCCGAGGGTTTCCAAGTCGCGGCGAGCGTCATCAACAGATGAACCCATGACATTGGGAACGGCTGGGGGATCCCCGGCTACGGTGAGTGTCACTCGCGGACCGTCACCCTCGACGGGGGTGCCCTCTTCGGGGTCCTGGGCTATGACAGTTCCGGCATCTTGGGATGAGGACTCAATCTGGGAGTCGAATCGAACGCCCAGCTCTGTCAGCTGTTCCTCTGCGCTGGATTGATCTTTGCCAACGAGGTTCGGGATCTCATTTGCGGGTGCAGCTTCGGTAGTGGTCTCGGCCGAGGCAGGTTCGTCTGTGGAAGTCTCGGATGAGTCACCGCCGTTGCAGGCGGTAAGCGCGAGAAGACAAGACAGAGCCAGACCAATGCCGGCCGTCGATCGTGAACGCATCTGTAACTCCTAGGGGTGAGGGGGTGAATGAGTTAGTTGAGGACGGCGTCTTCGATCGCCAAGACTTCGTTGGTTGAATCGCAGGAAGAACCCAGCTCAGGTCGGTGCTGTGCCGAAATGGTGATGTTCAAGTCGCCGCGTTCCCGTGCATTCGCTTGAATTCGTCGAATTGCGCCGTCGGAAATCCGATAATTTTCCGAAATTCCTGCACCCCGGGCAGTAACGGCATAAGATCCGGATTTGTTATCGCCGGGGAACCCTTTGAGGGAGAAACTCACCCGGTCGCCCTTTTCCAGAGACTTGACGGTGAAAGAAGAGGTCTCCTGTGGGCAGGACTTAGCCTGCATTTCCACTCCGCTGACGGTTGCAGTGCTGCCGTCACGTTGTACTTGGTATTTCTCCGGTTTTGGATTAATGCTCTCCATGAGCGTCCGGCCATTCGTGTGTCCCTCGCCTGTGACGTTCGGCTGAATAAGGGATATGGCAAGGGCGGTGATTCCGACAATCGTCAGGGCAGCCGCAGAGACTAACCGAATTTTCCAATTCGGTTTAGAATGTATTGAGTTTCTGGATATCCTAACGAATAAAATTAAAGCAGCGCCTAGAAATGAAAAAGCGGCCAGGAGGCTTAGTGTAGGGATTGAGTCGAAAGGTATGTTTTTACTGGTTACGCCGAAGAATCCCAGAACGGTAAGTGCTGACGCGAAGAATGAGAAGGCCCCGTAGAATATTTTGGCAGCCTTCGCGGCACGGCTGCTTGGCCTTCGTCTGCCCGGTTGGCTCGGCTGGCCGCCACCCCTGTTCCCCATGTGTGTCCCCTGACCTGCATGAGCGCCCACTCATGTCTTATCTAGGGAGTGTGGGCAACAGGGTCCACGGGGATCAATAGGTCAGGGCAATAAATAGGGAAAAACAGCATATAAACACCATTGTTACGCGCCATCGACTAGGGGTAACAGTAATTACATACATAACCATGGAAACAGCCGATGCACGTTGACTGTCAATCGTAGATGGCCGACAGCTCATGCGCCATGAGGACCCTCGGGCGCACGTGAGGGCTCGTTAGAACCCTTCTGCATCCGCAAAAAGGGGCTCTTCAACTTTGAGCGTGGTGGGGCCCTGAAGTAGGGCTCGCGGCCCTACGCCAGCATGGGTGTTGTC